>JBHHXT010000045.1:0-29649 GCA_046757165.1 bacterium
TGAATCATTTGTCGGCGTAGCAGATCACTGGCCAGTCGGCTGACAGGGACTCCAAGTTTCTGTGCGTTTGTCCGAAGCGCTTTCATCAAATCTTCGTCTACTTCGAGTTCGGAGCGGCGTTTACGAAGTTCAGCCTTCACGTCTACATCTTGAAACGAGTCGGGGTAATCTGTAATATCGTGCGTATCCCAGAACTCAGCAGCTTCTTCATAACTGGAGAATGCGTCTGGAATTGGGTCAACACGTTTATCTTTTTTGCTCATAAAGGTGACCTCGCTGGTAGGCATCATAAGCTGCCTCTTGCTTTGCATCAAGTTAATCAAACAATGAACCTAATGCAAGAGTTTTTCACCTACCCAGGGCTCCCATCTTTCTCAATACCAAGAAAGATTGATAAACACTTTCCTAATCATAGGAAAGTGTTGACGTCTTAGTAATAATTGTATTACCTTCTTAGCCACCCGGACATCAACGGTGAGGCCTTATCTTGCTGGCATAGTTTTGGCATGGCAACGTAGCATTCTCTGTCAGGCAACCGGCAACTCCCTGCATTTGAAGGTAGGCAAAGTCGAGACTTTGGAGGGGTATGAATAGTCGTGCAAAAGGACTTGTTTTCGCTCTGTTGTCACGTGCATTCTTCCTTAGTTTGCCAATGGTCATGCTGTTCAACGCGGACGCCTATGCAATTCCTGCGTTTGCGCGAAGATACAAAACCGCCTGCACTTCGTGCCATGTTCTGATTCCAAAACTGAATCATTTTGGCAAAGCGTTCAAAAACAATGGCTACAGAATCCCGCCCATGGATGAGGCGTTTGTCAAGGTGCCGGATGTCAAGCTGGGAGATGACGAATGGAAGGAGGTCTGGCCCAAAGGAGTGTGGCCGGGCGCCATTCCGGGTATCCCACAGATTGCCCTGAGAATTGATGGCGATTTGGTGCTCAATCCGGAGGCCGAGGTCAGCAGTGATTTTGATTTTCCTCGCGAGATCGAGATACTGGCGGGTGGCCACGCCGGCGATGGCTTTTCCTATTTCTTGGAGCTTGCGTTCGAGCACGAAGAGGTCGTGCTGGAACGCGCTTTTGCGCAATTCGATCGCATCGCGGGTTCGACGCTTTTCAACCTCAAGATTGGCAGATATGAACTGGCAGCCGTCCCGTTTTCCCGGTTCAGCAGACGGCTGACGAGCTCCGACTTTCTCACCAGTGGATTCAGAGCTTTGCCGGGCGGATTCCGGTTCAGAGATCGCCAGCAGGGAATCGAGCTCTGGGGCGCAAAATCGCTGTTCGAGAGCGGCGGAGTTGAATATGGAATCGGCATTGTCAACGGCAGCGGGGCGAGTCGAGATAACAACGCCTCAAAGGATATTTATTACAGACTTTCATACAAATTTGGTGGGTTTGGCGTGTCGGGGTCCCGGAGTGAGGAGGGCTCTAAGAGATTCAAGCAGACCAACAATTGGCGAGATGACTCTTTCAAGGTCGGGACCTTCGGCTATTGGGGAAAAGCCGGGGTGTCCGGAGCGGAGAACAGATTCGATCGGTTTGGCTTTGACTTTGATTGGTGGTATCGCGATCTAAATGTGTTTGGCGTTTTTCTCCACGGGCGGGAGCTCAAGGATGACTTGCAGGAGTTAGACTTCGATACCTACTTTGTCGAAGCTGACTATGTATTGCTTCCCTGGGTGATTGCTCTCCTGCGTTATGAACGTGCCCATCAGCCCGGTCCAGATGTGGAGCGATTCGTACCCGGGATCGTCCTGGCCCTGCGGGCGAACGTCAGGCTGGTCGGCGAGACTGAGATTTACCTGAATGATAGTGGAGACAGCCTGACCAGGTTGAGACTGGATTTTCTGTTCTAACATCAGAGGTTTGACGTGAGAGGGTTTACGATTTCTTTGCTGGCAATTTTTACCCTGGCTTTTGTCCAGGAGGGGATAGGTGGGGAGATCAAGGGTGCCGTGTCATCCAAGTGGTTCGAAAGGTGCCAGGACGTCGTGGTTTTTATCGAAGCGGTCGATTCCACTAACGTTTACCAGCCCCCGAAAGACCGCCCGAGGTTGGATCAGCGAGATCTGACCTTTGTGCCACATGTTCTGCCGATAGTCGTCGGCACCACGGTAGATTTCCCAAACAATGACAAGGTTCAACATAACGTTTTTTCCCCCTCCAAAACCAAGAAGTTCGACCTCGGTTCCTATCCCCCAAAAGAGTTCAAATCCGTCACGTTTGATCGGCCGGGAAAGGTGGTGGTATTGTGCAATGTCCATCCGGAAATGTCAGCGTACATCATTGTTCTCAACAACCCTTACTTCGCTCTGACCGATGAAGAGGGCAGCTTTGTCATATCGAAGATACCGCCGGGAAAATACCGGGTGAGCACGTGGCACAAGAATCTCAAAACCGCTACCCGCAAGGTGACGGTGCCGGCGAAAGGAACCGTTGTGGTCGACTTTGAGCTGATGATTGGCAAAGCGGCCGATCTGCTCGAGCTTCTAAAATAGACTATGGAATCGTTGAAAAGCTGAGAACTTATTCTCTGCCATTTTGTTGGCAAGAAATGAGGTTGCCATCAATAATTAACCGCGAAGTTTGCTTGGCGCTCTTTGCGTAAACTTTACGAACTCTGCGTTTAGCTTTTATTTTCTTGTTCCGGTGGCTACATCCCGCGTCGTATGCGGGGCTTGTCCGGTTTTGGTGTTCAAATGAATCTAAACAAGCTATTCAAACAGTTCAAAATAAGACGAAAGCTCACCATTGCGTTCACGGTATTGGCAACGGTGCCCATGTTGTTGACCGGATTCTTTGGCCTGAAGTACACCGTGGCGGTATTGGAAAAAAATTCCCTGCAACAATTGAACAGCAGTATTTCAACGATGCAGGTAAAGGTCGACCGGTTCCTCAATGAAGCCAAGAGCGACATTTTCTACTTGAGCGACTCGTTCGTTTTCCGGCAGTTTCTTGAATCTTTCGAGAGACATGAGAAGTCGCCCGTGAGCAAGCAAGTGCTGCTCGAGCAGCTCGCTGACTTTGCCGAGAATCGAGGCAGGTACTACCAGTTGCGGTTCCTCGATCGATATGCCACCGAGATTCTTAGAATTGAACGTGATAGCGTTCAGACTGTTATCGTTCCTGATGAAGAATTGACCAAACGTCAGGATGTTTTCTACCTTTATCATATCGAAAATACGACGGAGCGCGAATTGCTGTACACGCCGGTTGAATTGAGAGACAGCAAGCTCTCGCACAACGTCGTTCCGGCCATCAGTTACTTTCTCCCTGTTTACAGCGACTCGAAGGAGCGCGGCTTGCAGGGCATTTTCATCGCGAATGTGTACGCTCAGAAGCTCTTCGAGATCTTGAGTGAGGAACCCCTCGAGCCCGGGCGCACCACGATTCTGGCCGACAACAAAGGCTACTATCTGTATAATTCGGCCAGGACGGAGTGGAACAGATTGCTGGCCTTGAGAAAGGAGGGCAATGTTGCCAATGATTTTTCGGCAGCCATCAGGGAGAAGATTCTCTCCGGCAAAGCGGGCTTGATCGATGGCGATTTGAACAAAATTATCGCCTATACTCCTATCTTTTTCACTGGCTCCGCAGACAACTACATGGTGCTCTTTCAATGCGTCTCCAAAGATCTGGTCCGAAAGCCGATCAAATCTTTCGTCAGGTTGGTTGCCACCATTGGCTCGTTTACCTTTGCTATGGCCTTGCTCCTGGGTTTTCTTGGGGCGAATCAGTTTACGAAACCGATCAAGGCTCTGAGCAAGAGCTCGGAGATGCTGGCGGCGGGTGAGCTTGATTACCGCATTGAAATCGATACCAATGACGAGATAGAACAACTCGCCAACGATTTCAACCGCATGGCCGACGATATCAAAAAACATGAAGAGCAGTTGCAGGAGTATGCCGAAGAGCTCGAGGCCAGGGTCAGAGAAAGAACCCGGGAGCTGAGCAAGGCGCTGAGTTACCTGCAGAATCTGATCGACAGCTCAATCGATGCCATCATCACATTGGACAACAAGCAAATCATTACTTATTTTAGCAAAGGGGCTGAAACCATCTTGGGGTTTCGAGCAGATGAAGTGCTCGACAAAGAAATATGCTCCTTGTGCAAGAGCTGTCTTTTCGATGATTGTCCAATCCGTGGCGTGTCTGAGCAGCGAACGATATTGAAGAATCAGCAGCTTAGCTTTCTGGACCGGCACGGCCAGCCTGTGCCTCTGAATGTTTCTGTTTCTCCCATCAAAAATGAGCAGGGGGAAATGATCGGCGTCTTGACTATTGGCAAGGATCTGAGAGAACAAAAGAAAATGGAACAGCAGATTCAACAAGCTGAAAAACTCGCAGGGATTGGTCAGCTCGCCGCGGGAATGGCGCATCAATTGAACACCCCAGTTGCCTCCATCATTTTGTCCGCACAGATGGTGAAAGACATGATAACGGATGAAGAAATTCTTGAAGATATCAGCAAGATCGAGCGCCAGGCAGACCATTGCAAGAAGTTGATTCAGGACCTGCTCAGCTTTTCCCGTCCTTCAAAAGAACACAAGTCTGCAATCGTCTTGCAAGAGGTCATCGAAGTGACCGTGAGAATGGTGCAGAAAGAGTTTAGCAACAGAGATATTCACATTATTACAGAATTTGACAAGAATCCGCGTGAGATTCATGGCAATGAAAATCAGATAGAACAACTGTTTTTCAATCTGCTCAAGAATGCCGAGGATGCGATGCCAGCGGGCGGTGAAATAAGAATCAGGACGGCAAGGGACGGAAATCAAAGCGTGAAAGTCACCGTTGCAGACACGGGGATCGGAATGAAAGAGACCATTCTAAGCAAGATATTCGAGCCGTTCTTCACCACTAAAGACGTGGGCCGGGGCACCGGACTCGGTTTGTCGGTGTGTTACGGGATTGTTGAGGAGCATGGCGGCAACATAGAAGTGGAAAGCGAGCCTGGAAAGGGCACGACGTTCACCATCAGATTGCCTTTGATGGATACAGAGAGAACACCATGAACGAGAGCAAGATCCTCATTGTTGAAGACGACCGCGATATGGCGGACAACTGCCATAAGTTGTTCAAGCGGTCCGGATATGACTCCGTGGTGACCTATTCCGGTGAAGACGCCATGAGCGTGCTCTCACGGGACGACACCATTGGAATTGTCTTGACGGACCTCAAGATGCCGGGCATGGATGGCATTGAGCTTTTGAAGAAAGCGAAAGAGCTGAAGCCCGAGATTGAGATCATCGTCATGACCGGATACGGCACCATAAAGAACGCGGTGCAGGCGATCAAAATCGGAGCCTCCGACTACATCACAAAGCCCTTCAACAAGGATGAGCTTCTCAATGCCGTCAACAAGATCATCGAAACAAAAAAGTTGAGACTCGAGGTCTCGCAGCTTCGGTCACAAGTGCAGACCCACTATGCCTTCGGCAATATTGTCGCCAGGAGCAAGAAAATGGCCGAGGTGTTGAAACAAGCCTCGTTTGCGGCTCAAAGCGACAGCTCCGTCCTCATCGTCGGGGAGAGTGGCACCGGCAAGGAACTGGTGGCCAAGGCCATTCACTACCAGTCGCAGAGAGCAAAGGCGCCCTTTGTGCCGGTGAATTGTGGCGCCCTGCCGAAGGACTTGATTGAGAGTGAGCTGTTTGGCCATAAGAAGGGAGCTTACACGGGCGCCACGAAGGAAACT
Organism: bacterium; assembly: GCA_046757165.1. Classification (GTDB taxonomy): domain Bacteria; phylum Zhuqueibacterota; class Zhuqueibacteria; order Oceanimicrobiales; family Oceanimicrobiaceae; genus JBHHXT01. Next base: position 5,701 of record JBHHXT010000045.1, read on the forward strand.
CTGGGGTTGTTTCGGTCCGCAGATGGCGGGACGATCTTCCTGGACGAAATCGCGGACATGCCTCTGGAGACGCAGGTCAAGCTCTTGCGCGTTCTGCAAGAAAAACAGATTCGGCCCGTTGGCGACACGCGCGAAATCCCCATCGACGTGCGAGTGGTTTCAGCCACCAATCGCAACATCATGCAGGCGCTTGAAGAAGAGCTGCTGCGTAAAGATTTGTACTATCGCCTGAGCGTGGTCGTGCTGGAAATCCCGCCACTCAGAGAGCGCCTGGAAGATATCCCATTCCTGGTCACTTCTTTTGTCGCCAGGTACAACAAGGTGTTCAAAAGGGAAGTGAACGAAGTGGATGGTGAAGTTTTGACTGTCCTGAGGGAATACAGCTGGCCTGGAAATGTCAGAGAGTTGGAGAACCTGATCGAGGGGTTGTTTGCCATGGGCATTCATGGCAAGATTACACCGGCCGATGTCCGTCACATTCTGAAGCGACACACAAAAGAAAGCGTGATGGAAACAGGGGCTGACGACCTGGTCAGCACGCTGAGCAATGCAGAGCGTCAGGCCATTGAGAACGCCTTGAAGGCTGCCGGCGGCAACAAATCTAAGGCTGCCGCCATCCTCGGGATCTCGCGCACCCGGTTGTACAAGAAACTGGAGCTTTATAAGCTATGACGCACACTCTGACTCATGGTCTATGGTGAAACCGCTCAATATCAACAAAGTCCTCAAACTCCAGATTCGGGGCAAATTGGTTATCGCATTTGCTGGTCTGTCGATGCTCCCGGTATTGGTGGTAGGTTTCCTGGGAATTTCAACAAATACACGGACGCTCCGTCAGGTGGCCATCGAGGCGCTGAATCACGATCTGCTCGCCATCAAGCAGCATTTGAGTACCTTTGTACATGGCGTGGAAGAAAACATCGAATTCCTGGCGTCGTCGTCATCGTTCCTGCAGTTTGTCGAGGCGGTGACCACAGAGGACAGCGCAAGGATTTCCCGCACTGCGAGTGAGTTGCTGCCTGATCTTTTGAGATTTGCCGAGCGAAAGCAGATCTATTACCAGCTCATATTCATGGATCGACACGGCGATGAGATTTTCGTCATCGAGAGAGACGGCGCTCGATATCGGACGCTCGACCCTCAGGAATTGAATCGTTCAGGAACGAGTTTTTATCGCTATCTTGCTGGAGAGATTCCTGCCAACCAAGCGACCCTGGTGCCGGTAGAGCTGAGCAGCCAGGATTCCAACACCGTGCTTCCAGTCATCAGTTGTTTGTATCCGATCTACCATGAGGATCTTGCCGGGCTGCTTATTTTTCAGATCTATGCCCAAACTTTCTTTAGGACGATGGAACAAGAAATGCCACTTGGGCCGCGAGGAAAAGTCATGCTGGTAAATTCGGATGGCTACTATCTTTACCATTCAGAAAAAAAGAAACATTGGAACCAGCTTCTGGCGTCCAAAGATAGTCTAAACCTGAAAGTGGACTACGGCGAGGAAATGGCCTCGCGACTGATCTTCAGACCGTCCGAGCTATTCACTGAAATCGACGATGAAATCGTTGCGCATCTGCCGCTTTTTGATGTGCACAAGGGATTGGAGAATGAATACACCATCCTGAAAAGCGCCTCCAAAGCGGAGGTCTTTTCGCCGGCAGAGACGTTCAAAAAAATCTTCCTGGGCTTGTTGGGCCTCTTCTTGATTGTCTCACTTTTTCTGGCTTATTTGGCCACCCGGCAATTCACCGGTCCCATCGAAAAACTCAGTCGTGAAGCGGAGGTGATTGCTCAGGGTGACTATCATTCGCGCGTGGAAGTGCAAACCTATGATGAAATTGGAGACCTGGGGCAGCAATTCAACATCATGGCCGAGTCGCTGGAGCAGCGGGAAGCGGAAATTGCCCAGCACCGGGAGCACCTGGAACAGATGGTGCAGGCGCGAACGCGTGAATTGCGCAAAGAAAAAAACAAGTTGCAAGCGATTTTGGACAATGTGCCGAGCGGCTTTGTTCTCCTCGACAAGGATCACCGTATTCTTTCGGCCAGTGCGGCGCTGCAGTCCATCACCGGGAAATCGGGTAAGGAGCTTCTGGGCCAGCCTTGCTACATTGTCCTTGGCAGCGATCCCGTCGGATCTGACAATCCCGCGACCCGGACTTTTCACTCCGGCAAGATGGAAACGCAAGTGGTCCGTCGCTGCTGCCCCGAGGGGGAGGAACACTTTTTGGAGCTGATCGCGGTACCGCTGAAAAAAGATGGACGTGTGGAAAACGTGCTGGAAATTATCACGGATGTCACCGACCGCAAACGGTTGCATGATCAATTGCTTCGTTCCGAAAGGCTTGCTGCAACGGGCGAAATGGCAGCGGTGATCGCCCACGAAATGCGCAACTCCCTGACTTCGGTGCGGATGCTCTTGCAGCTCTTAGCCGAAACCAATAATCTCGATTCAGGTGATCGAGAGTCTCTGGATGTAACCCTGGATTCTTTGAGCCGAATGGAGCGGGTCGTGAATAATCTGCTGCAACTCGCTCGACCGGCACAGTTGACCAAAAGAAGCGAAAGTGTCAATGAGATTATCAAAGATGGCGTTGAATTTGCCAAACCCCAAATGGTGCACAAACGCATCGATCTCCAGGTTGAGCTTGCCACCGATCTACCGCAGATAGAGTTGGATCGTGAACATCTCAAAGAGGCGATGGTCAATCTGATTTTGAACGCGTCACAATCGATTGAAACGAAAGGCGAAATCTTCATCCATTCAGTTGTGACTACCCTGACAAAGAAAATGCACGACCTGGGTGAGGTCCGTATCACTGCCGATGAACGCGTCTCCGTCGGGGTTCGCGAAGTCGTGCTCAAGAAGGGAAGGCAGGTCGTCAAGATCGAGATCCGCGATTCCGGTTGCGGGATTCCAGGGGCGCATTTAGAGCGCATCTTCGACCCGTTCTTCACCACAAAGATCAACGGAACAGGGTTAGGACTCTCGTTTGTCAAAAGAGTGGTCAACGAGCACGGGGGCATCGTCAGGGCGGAGAGTGAACCGGGAAAGGGGAGCTGTTTTTCGATCTTGATTCCGGTGTGAAGCACGACGCGGCCTTCGGCCGCAACCCAAGAACTGATTCAGCCACGGATTTGCACTGATTGACGCGGATTCGGTCCAAATACGTATAGCCAAAATCTGTGTTTTATCAGTGTAAATCCGTGGCTAAATATGTTCCAAGCGTCAAAAATTTTGCCAAAGAACACGATGTTGTCGGTTTATCGTACACAGCCACCATAGTCGAGTCAATGAGGCAAAATGAAGAAAAACAAGATCTTAATTGCTGACGACGACAAGAACATTCTGTTTGCTTTCCGCAAAACGTTCGAGAGCGACGGTTTTACTGTCGTGACAGCTACCACCGGCGCCGAGGCATTGGAAAAGGTGGAGTCTGAGCGGCCGACGCTCATCTTCATGGATATTACCATGCCAGAAAAGTCCGGCCTCGAGGCATTAAAGGAAATCAAAGAGCGGGGATTCAATGTCCCCGTGGTGGTCATTACGGGATATGGCACCATGCAAACCGCCGTAAAAGCTGTACAGCATGGCGCATACGAGTATCTCACCAAACCGCTGGACGTCGACAAGGTTCGGGTTGTTACCCATCGTGCTCTGGAGATGGTCCGACTGCGTCGCGAGGTGGAAGAGCTCAAGGCGAAACTGAGCCAGCCGGCCCAGGAGCATGACCTCATCGGGAATGCCCCGCGGATGCAGGAAGTCTACAAGACGATAGGCTCCATCACCACAACGCCCAACTCGACTAATGTGCTGATTGTTGGTGAGAGCGGCACGGGCAAGGAATTGGTTGTGCGGGCCATTCACCACAACGGTCCGTTTGCCGCCCAACCTCTGGTGGCTATCAACTGTACGGTCCTGCCTGAAACGTTGCTGGAGAGTGAGCTTTTCGGCCACGAAAAGGGGGCCTTTACCGGCGCTGACAAACTCAAATTGGGCAAGTTCGAGATCGCCAAGCAGGGCACGATCTACCTGGACGAAATCGGGGATATGTCTCCCAAGCTGCAACAAAAACTCTTACGCGTCTTGCAGGAACGCGTATTCAATCGATTGGGGGGCCACGATCAGATAGAAGTCAAAGCCCGTTTTATCGCCTCCACAAACAGGGATCTGGAAAAAGAAGTTCGCGCGGGGAACTTCCGCGAGGATCTCTACTTTCGCCTCAATGTCATGCGAATCCGCTTACCCGCTTTGAGAGAACGACCCGAGGATATTCCGATTCTGGCGTATTACTTTTTGGCTAAATACAACCAGCGGTTAAGCAAGAATGTGAAAATCATTTCCGATGAAGTGATGACGATGTTGAAGTCCCACTCCTTTCCCGGCAACGTGAGAGAATTGGAGAACGCCGTTGAGCATGGCGTTGCGCTCGAAAAGGGCGAGATCCTGCTGCCGGATTCCATGCCCGTACACTTGAATAAGATCGACCAACAGGAAACCTTAGATATTCCCATCACCAGCCCCATCTTACACGACGCTCGTCGGGATGTCCTGGCTGCCTTTGAGAAGAAGTTTCTCATTGAACGGCTGCGGGCGCATAAGGGCAATGTCACCGCCGCGGCCAAAGAAGCCCGGATTCAGCGTCAAAGCTTTCAGCGCTTGATGAAACGGTATGATGTTGATTCCAGCGATTTTCGCTGACAGATTCAGCTTCCCAGTCACGCCACATCAAGTCTCCTCTCCAGGCGAGTGCCACCTTTTCTGTCGCACCTGCCGCCAGGAATGTGACAGATTCTTAGTATGTGATAGGACTAGCGCTTCGTCAGTGAAGGCGGTAACTTGATTTAAAAAAAGGACTTGCAGAGGTGCTGGCAGATTCTTCTTTTTGTGGCATGTCCTTTGAATCGCGTTGAGGGAGTTATGCAAGCTTATTTTTTGTCAATAACCAAATCAGGAGGAATTCGCTATGGAAAAAACAATCTTGCTTCCCCTCAGCTTTGTCTTTATCTGGCTTGCCTTTGCTTCAGTTCCAGAGGCACACGCCATTCCTGCCTGGGCGCGCAAGTACAAAACCAGTTGTTCGACTTGCCATTATGCTTATCCGAAATTGAATGGCTTTGGCAAAGCGTTTGCCAACAACGGGTTTCGTTATCCCGGTGGTGATGAGAATTTCAGGAAGGAAGAACCGACCAGCCTGGGCTCCGAAAGTTACAAGCGCGTCTGGCCTGATGCGATTTGGCCCTCCGACATCCCCGGCGCTCTACCTTTGGCCATCCATACAATCGGTCGTATCAATTACGCACCCGATGCGGACATTAAGTCAACCTTTGAGTTTCCGCACGAATTCGAGTTGATCTTCGGTGGGACGCTCGGGGAGAATGTCTCGTTCATCGGTGAGGTCGAAATAGAAAACGAGGACAACGAAAACGAATTTGCTTTTCCCTTTCATTTTCAGTGGGACTTCAACCCGCGCTGGCACATTCGTGTCGGCAACGTCTCACCCGACCCCACGCCTGAGCCTCTGCGCATGACGCGCAACCACTACAACGTGGCGAGCTTTCGTAGTCGCAACCGGGTTCGTCTTCGGGATGAACATGCCGGCATTGAGCTCTGGGGGGCTGGAAATGGCGCCGGAGGCAGAGGAGGCTATCGTTTCCAACTAGGCGTGGTCAACGGGCAGGGCAGGAATGACGCCAACAGTGAGAAAGACCTCTATGGTATCTTTTCGTACAAGATTGGGGGTCTGGGAGAAATTGGCGGTACCGAAGGTCAGGAAAGCGAAACCTCGGCTTTTTACGTCGACAACAATTTGCGTCTCGGCGGTTTCTTCTACCTCGGTACTGCCACGAAAGATGCGGTAGATGAAGACTTCCAAATGTTTGGCGGTCTGGTCGATTTCTGGATCAATCGATTCCAACTCAATAGCACAGTGATGTACATGAATTCCGAATTGCCCGGTTCGCCTGATCGAAAGTCGCTGCTCTGGTATGCCGAAGGCAACTATGTCCTTTATCCCTGGCTCATCGGTTTGCTGCGGTTTGAGTACACCGATTCGGATACAGATGATGATGTGAGCGATCCGGTGACCTCCCTCATTCCAGCTGTCACCATCGTGGCGAGGGCAAACGTCCGGTTTACGGCCGAGTACCTCATTCCTTTGGACGATGCCAGCAAGAAAAAAGACCTGTTCGTTCTTCAGGCGCAATTGGGGTTCTAGTAGGATCGAAAACTTGAAAAAGGGGACTGAGATGATCGACTTGCTCAGGGTATCGAGAGTTTTCAAGGAACTGACTGACGATGAATTGCAGGAGGTTGCTAACTGTTGTCAACGTGTTTCTCTCGAGATCGGGGAACGCATTTTCGAAGCTGAAACTCCTGCGGAATATTTGTTCATCGTCGGGAGGGGGTCGGTAGAACTTCGCTTCAGAGTCACGCATTACCATGCCACAAAAGAAATCATTCTCGAGCGCAAGTTCAAGGGCGATACCCTGGGCTGGTCGGCCTTGGCAGAGCCATATGTCTATACGCTCTCGGCGGTCACCATGCAAGATTCCGAGCTTTTGAAGCTCAAAGCGAGTGATATCAAAGGAGTGTGTGAACAGAACAAAAGAATTGGCTATGTTCTGATGAAGAATATTTCAGAGATTATTGGGGAAAGATTCGCTTCCATTCAGAGGTTGGTGATCGATCTGATCCAGGACAACCTGAATGAAAAGCAGCTTTGAAGATGACCCGAACAACGCCGAGCCCTTTGCTCGCTAAGTTCTCACCCAAGCAAACGAATAACCCATGGAGAAAAAAGCATGAATCGTTCAACTATTATTCCGATGACGCTTCTGGTTCTATTTGCTGTCTTCAGTGCGGGTCGTGTGGGGGCGGGGACCATCAAAGGCAAAATTACTGTCAAAGGCGCACGAGACGCCAGAAATGTGGTTGTCTATGTTGATTCTGCGGCAGGTGAATTCAAGCCGCCCAAAGAACATGTGAGAATGGATCAAAAGAACCTGACTTTTATTCCACATGTCCTGCCTGTTATTCAAGGGACTACCGTGGAGTACCTCAACAGCGACGACGTGTTGCACAACGTGTTTACTCCGGACAAATGCGCAGAGAAATTCAATCTGGGGACCTGGGCCAAGGGTAAAAGTAAGTCTTATGAATTCAAGGAACGGGGTTGTGTTTCGGTGATGCTTTGCAACGTGCATCCCGAAATGGAGGCCTGGATTGTGGTGCTGCAAAATCCTTACTATTCCAAAACCGGTAAGGACGGCGTATTTACGATCGAAAACGTGCCTGCGGGAAAATATACCCTGCGGGTCTGGCACAAAAAGCTCAAAGCAAAACCTGTAGAAATAGAGGTTCCTGCCAAAGGTGAAATCACCGTTGATTTCTTGATGAAGAGATAAGATATGGCTTCCAAATTCAAATCCGCACCGTTTTTGATTTTGGCGACGACCATTGGATGCCTCGTCGGCGGGCTTTGGGGCTGGTCGTCGCCCGATCCTGTCAGTCGGGAGATTTTCATCAAAGCCCGCCAGTACGCCTTTGACCCCGCCGTCATCCGAGTCAACCAGGGGGATACGCTCCACATCAGGCTGGTTTCTCTGGATGTCGTACATGGTTTTTTTCTCGAGGGGCACGATGTGGACGCTGAGGTGTTTGCGCATCAGAAGACGTTTAATGTTCGGCACCTGTCTACCGATGGGGGCTGGTCCGAGGTGAAGGAGGTCGTCGTGGTGACGAATCGCCGCGGCAAGTTTCGATACCGGTGTTCTCACACCTGTGGCAGCATGCATCCGTTCATGCAGGGTGAACTCATTGTTCAACCCAATACACCTTATCATGCCGGAGTGGGGGGCGTTTTCGGGCTCTTCATAGGAATGATGTGGCTATTTGTCCAACGGGGAAAAGCTTCCTGAATAGCAGTGCAGCCCGCAGCTCCTGAGAAGCAAACACCCCTGTTACCAAGTTTCCGTCAAGTCAGAATAAAACCGGCCGGCGGCGCTGGAAAACAAACCCACACCCTTTGGGCAACACCGGAGTCAGGTCAGACAGATAGGAGAGTCGGAAATGAACAAGTCAGCACGACCAATGCCAGAGGCGGAAAAGAGAGTCGACAGCGGCAGGCCCGTTTCACCTGCTCCGAAATATCCTGCGACAAAAACATCTCGTCTCGATCTTCTTGAGTGGGTCCCAGGTCTCAAGCGATTTGTGCGTTTGCGATCCTTTCAATTTTGGATGATACTGCCCAATCTTCTCGTCTTCCATTTACTTTTTATTGCGGGAATATTCGGCACGCCCGTCGGCAACAAGAACATCATTATCGTATTTATCTGGATATTATGGTGGTTTTTGCTGATTGCCCTGATGGTGCCGTTTATGTCTAGAATTTGGTGCACCATGTGTCCGATGCCGTTTTTTTCAGACTGGCTGCAGCGCCTGGCTTTGATCAAGGTCAGAATCGGGAAAACCCGGGGCATCAGAAACAAATTGTTCGGTCTCAATCTTCGTTGGCCGAGACGCCTTTCCAACATATGGCTGCAAAACATCGGTTTTCTGACCCTCTGCACGTTCAGCGCTCATCTGGTGACGCGTCCTATCGTCACAGTAGAAGTTTTGGGGGGGCTGGTGGTGTTGGCGACTATTCTGGCCCTGGTTTATCAGATGAGAACATTTTGTAACTACATCTGCCCGGTGAGCGGATTTCTCAGCCTTTATGCCATGACATCTACGATCGAGCTGCGTTCCAAGGATGCCGATGTGTGTTTGAAATGCAAATCCAAGGGGTGCAGGACCGGCAGCGAGGAGGGTTGGGCATGTCCCTGGCTTGTTTACATGGGAAAACTGGATCGAAACAACTACTGCGGTCTTTGCATGGAGTGTGTGAAATCGTGCCCAAATGACAATATTGCCTTGAATCTCAGGCCGTTCGCCTCAGATACGAAGCTCAAGGGATTTGATGAGGCGTGGAAGGGCTTCATTATGTTAGCCCTGGCCATGGCTTATTCAGTCATTCTTCTCGGGACAAATGGCACGATCAAAGACTGGGCGAACGTGGCAGAAACCGGGATGTGGGGTGGGTTCGCGATTTATGCCTTGATTCTATGGTCTGTGGCCCTGGTCTTCGTTCCGGCGGTTTTCTCTGGCTGCGTCTGGTTGGCGCGCCGATTTGCGAACGCAACCGACGTTGCTGTAAAGGATGTGTTTCTGGGATACGCCTATGTTTTGGTGCCGTTGGGCCTCCTGGCGTGGATCGCTTTCAGTGTTCCCTTGCTTTTTGTCAACGGATCCTATATTATTTCAGTGATATCCGACCCGCTGGGCTGGGGATGGAACTTGTTCGGAACGGCCCACTTTCCATGGAGACCGCTGTGGCCCGAGTACCTCGGCCTGGTTCAAATCGGTCTCCTCCTGACCGGGCTGTTCTACGCTCTGAATCGTGGTTACCAGATCGGGGAACGCCTTTTCGGCACGCCACAAGCTGCGCTCAAAGGTCTGGTACCCGTAGGTGTCTTCTCTGTAGCGGTAACCCTCGCATTTCTCCAATTCTTTGTGGGTTGAGAAACAGGAATCATCCGGCAAAAAGCAGGTGAACGTGAATCGTTACCAACCGTTTATTGAGGTGCATATGAACAAGATACTCAGAACCATTTACTGTAAAGAGTGCAAAAAAGACATTCCGATTGAAGAACTCGATGACGGCACCATCGTCGTTCGTTGTCCCAAATGCGTTGGCGAGTGTATGCTGTGTGATTGTCATTTGGTCAAGGAATGTTTTGCACAGGTCCCGGGGATACAAGTGGTGCATCCTGACAATGGAAAGGACGGCCAGTCATGAAGTGGACTCTGAAGGAAGTTCTCGCAGCCAGCGTGACGATCGTTCTTCTGATCGGTCTTCCGGTCGTGGTGTTTCAGAACGGTCCCTGGGTTGCAAGAGGGTCCACGCGTGTCATTCATCTAACCGGCGTGATGGCCAATGGCGTCTGGACAGACGAGGAAGTCACCGGTCTCAACTATTGGCGCAAAACCTTTCGTCCCGCGACGATTGTTTTGCGGGCAGGCGAGGAGGTTTTGTTACGCCTTTCCAGCTCGGATGGGACGCACGGCTTCTATGTTCCGGAATTGAACCTGGGTCCAATTCAAGTCGAATCCGGACATACCGTGGAAGTCCCCCTGCGGGCTCAAAAGGCAGGCCAGTACACCTATTACTGCACGCTGGTTTGTGGGGAGTGCCATTACTTTATGCGCGGGACCGTCAAGGTGTTGGCTGAGGGTGAAGCCTTTGCATCTCATGCGGATGAAATGGGGACGCCGTCGCTGTGCGAATATCATTCTCCTCCCGACGAGCTGTCCTTCATTGAACGAGGTGAATATCTGTACAAACGGAAGGGGTGTGTGACCTGTCACGGAGAGGCTGGCAAGGGAGGCGTTTACAATCCCAACTACGTAAAAGAGGTCATCCCGCAACTGAACACCCTGGCCGAGAAAATGAAGATCGACTGGAAAGAGGATGCTGACATTTTGCTCGGACTGATGGAGTCCGGGACAGATTTGGAGAGCCTGGAAGATGATCCGCCCGTCTGGGGGTACTCCCGCTTTCTGGCGCAGTACCATTCCATCCGCAAGAAAATCCTCAATGGCGCCCCCTCCTTGCAGAAGTTGGATCCGGACGGGCCGACGCCACCGTTGCACATGCCCGCGTGGGAGGAGGAGCTTTCATCAGAGGATATCGATGCGATCCTGGCGTACCTCATCAATCAATACCCCTGGCAAGACTATGAATGACGTTGTGTTTCGGATGAAAAAGATTGAGACAGCATCCCATGGCCGAAGTTGAGAAGCAGACAAAATCAGTCAATGTAGGATGGCTGAAAAAGAATTTTCCCTGTTATTGGGCTTGTCCGGTTCATACGGAGTCGGGACGGTATGTGAATCTGATCGCCCAGGGCCGGTTTGAGAAGGCCTACCGGGTGGCGCGCGCCCCCAATCCCTTTGCTTCTATTTGTGGTAGAATCTGCGGCGCCCCCTGTGAGACCGCTTGCCGGCGTGGTGAGCTGGACAAACCCATCGCCATCCGGGCGCTGAAACGGTTTGTGTGCGAACGCTACGGCGTGGAAAGCATGATCGATATCCGCAAGATTTACGAAGCCCTGGGGCCAAGAATCAAACCGAAGGACCGTTGGGTCGCCATTATCGGCTCCGGCCCCGCTGGCATGTCCTGCGCCCACGACCTCGCTTTGCTGGGATACAAAGTAACGGTGTTCGAGAAGCATGACGTGCCCGGGGGCATGCTGACCCTGGGCGTGCCTGAGTACCGTCTGCCGCGCGAGCTGGTCAGAATGGAAATCAATGCCATCCTCTGTCTGGGGGTGGAGCTCAAATTGGGCAAAGCCCTGGGCCGGGACTTTACGCTGCGGGACCTGAAGGAAAGCGGGTATGAAGCGGTTTTTTTGGCCATTGGCGCCCACAAGAGCCGGGACCTGCATATCGAAGGGGTTGAGCTGGACGGGGTTCTCCGCGCCGTCGACTTTCTTTTGAATGTCAACCGGGGCTACAAAGTAGAACTCGGCGAAAAGATTGTTGTCATCGGTGGCGGAAACGTGGCCATCGACGTCGCCCGCACCGCCGCCCGGCAGGAGCGTATCGAGGAAGTTGCCTCGGACATTACCGAGGCCCTGGATGTGGCCCGTTCGGCGGTCCGCTTTGGCGCGAAGGAAGTGCACATGGTTGTGTTGGAATCACTGGCCGAGATGCCGGCGACCGAAGAAGAGATTCACGAAGCTTTGGAAGAGCGCATTTACATTCACAACTCTCTGGGTCCAAAGCGGATTATCGGCAAAAATGGTGCGGCCACGGGCCTGGAGACCATCCGGTGTGTCTCAGTTTTTGATGAAAAGGGCAGATTCGATCCCAAATTTGCCGAGGGTTCGGAACAGGTCATCGAGGCGGACACCATCATCATGGCCATCGGACAGACCTCGGATCTCTCCTTCCTGCATCCCGATGACGGCGTTGAGATCACGCCGCGCAACACCATCAAAATCGATCCCGAGACCCTGGCGACAACCGCTGCGGGAATCTATGCCGGCGGTGATGTCTGCTTCGGTCCCCGCCTGGCTATCGATGCTATCGCAGACGGACGCCGGGTTGCCCGCTCCATCGATGAATTCCTCACCGGCGAGAAGCAGGAAGACAAGAAGATCCATATCAGGGTCTATGATTCCTATGAATACGAACAACCGTCCGATTTCGAGAAGCTCGATCGCGTGCCCATTCCAGCATTGCCGATTGACCGCCGGGTCGGCGTGGCGCAAGTGGAGCTCGGGTATACCGAAGAGCAGGCCATGCTGGAAGCCAGACGGTGTCTGCGGTGCTGGATCAACACGGTTTTCGAGGGGCGGGAAGAAACCGGCTCCGAATGCATTCTCTGCGGCGGCTGTGTCGATATCTGCCCGCAGAATTGCATTGCATTGGTTCCGCTGCATCGGCTGGTCAGTGACCCCGCAACGATGGCAGAATTGGAACAATCTGAAGACTTTCTGTTGGGTCGCGGCCGCACCACCACGGGCGAAGAGGTCGAGGGAGCGGTGATGCTGAAGGACGAAATCATCTGTATCCGCTGTGGGCTTTGCGCCAAACGGTGTCCTGTGGACTGTATCAAGATGGAGGGATTTGAAATCGAGGAGAAAGTCGCATATGAAGGATAAGGACAGAGACGATGCAAACCCGAAAAAGGTGGTCATGTCCCGCCGGGATTTCTTGAATACCCTGGGGACCAGCGCGCTGGTGGTGAGTGGTCTTGGGGCGACGGCCGTGAGCTGGGATTATCTTTCTCCCAAGGTGTTGTTCGAACCGCCATTGAGGTTCCGTGTGGGTAAGCCGGAAGATTACGCCCCGGGCACGGTCACTCTGGATTCGCAAAAGAAGATCTTCATCTTGCGGGATGAGCAGGGCTACTTTACCTGTCTTTCTGCTGTTTGCACGCACCTCGGCTGTTTGACCTTCTGGAAGGGCGATGAACGCCTCATCGCCTGTCCGTGTCATGGCAGCCGGTTTGCGAAGGATGGCGAGGTGACGAAGCAGCCGGCGCCCCGCCCCTTACCGCATTTGCTCATCACCCTGGACGACCGGGGGCATCTGGTGGTCGACAAAAGTGAACGGGTAAACGAAGACTACATACTCAAGGTCTAAGATCATGCCGAATCGATTAACTGAAAAAATCGTGCAGTCGAAAGCATGGAAGTCCATTTTCAGAACCGGTTTTCCAGAATCGAATCTTGACAAATCACGGTTGATCTTCAACAACTTTTTCTTTCATGTTTTTCCAGTCAAAGTTCGGCGGGCGTCATTGAGGTTTTCGGCCACATACTATCTGGGAATCACCGCTTTTGCCTTGTTTGTTCTTCTGGTGATCACGGGCATCTATCTCATGCTTTATTATCACCCCTCGGTGCCGCAGGCTTACCGCGATATGAAGGATCTCGAGTTTGTGGTGTCAAGCGGCAAGTTCATTCGCAATTTTCATCGCTGGGCTGCCCACGGCATGGTGGCTGTTGTGTTTTTGCATCTGCTGCGGGTCTTCTACGCCGGGGCGTACCGTCCGCCCAAACAGTTCAACTGGGTCGTGGGTGTGGTGTTGTTTTTGTTGACCTTGTTGCTCAGCTACACCGGCTATCTGCTGCCCTGGGATCAGCTCGCGCTCTGGGGGATATCTGTGGGCACCAACATGCTGGGCTACGCGCCATTGTTAGGGGAAAAGCTTCGCTTTCTTCTTCTCGGCGGCAATATTGTCGGAGAGAACGCCGTGCTGCGCTTCTATGTTTTACACGTGTTCATCCTGCCGCTGGTGATGACGATTTTGCTCGGTGTACACTTCTGGCGCGTGCGCAAGGACGGCGGAATTACCCCCCTAATTCTGAAGAAACCAAATTCCGAATCCCAAACCTCGACGAGCGTCGAGAGTGGAGAGTAGAGCGTGCTCCTGCGCTCCTCCCGCCCTGAGATTTTTGGATTTGGCTCAGTGGGAGTTGAGATTTTATGAGGAATCATCATGAATCAAAACCAGGACCATAAACTCGAAGAGACCGTTGACCCGGCCACGGTGCCGAAACGAGTCGCCTTCATCAAAAAGGAATCCAGCGCCACGGTTCAGGCTGAGGACGTCGACGAGGTCATGAGCTATCCCGATCTGTTATGGCCGCTCCTGATCGGCTTCGAAATTCTGGTCATCGTGCTGGCGGGTATCTCCCTGGCGGTAGACGCGCCGCTGGAAGAGCTGGCGAACCCGGAACATACTCCCAACCCGGCGAAAGCCCCCTGGTATTTCCTGGGGCTTCAGGAGCTCCTGCACCTGTTTCCACCTTTTGTGGCGGGAGTTCTCATCCCAACTCTGGTGGTCGTCGCCCTCATCGTGATCCCGTACTTTGAGATCAATATCAAACGAGAGGGGCTCTGGCGAAGTACGCCGCGGACGACATTTGTGGGGCTAACCAGCATGGTCGTGGCGCTGGCTGTTGTCCTGGCTGTATTTGACGCCTTCTCTATTCTCATCCCGACGGTTTTGATCTACCTCTGTATGGTTTGGCCTTACTTTACGAAAAGAGAAACGGGATTGGTCGGCTGGTTTGGGCGGTTATCTTTGGCGGAGTGGATTATGACCTGGTTTGTCCTGCAGGCGGCCACATTGACCCTGATCGGCATTTTGTTCCGGGGCCCGGGCTGGGAATGGACCTGGCCCTGGCATGGAATCTATTAGCTACGAGTCGGAAGTCAGAAACGCTACGGAATCAATTGGAACGTAAGAGCGAAAGCTTGAATGGAAGACTCCTCAGGATGAAGCAATGGATACGAGAAAATTGAATAAGCTCTACGCAACGACCAGTCTACTCTTTTTGGTTGTGTTGGCTATCTCCCCGGCCAAAGACTATTTCGCAGAATGGCGTGCCTATCAGAAAGAATACAACCGACTTCTGGCAGAGCAGCCGCGCAGGTTCAAGCCTGCTGCCCTCGGAATCAAACAGATCTGGAACAAAGACCTGGATCGGGTAGACCGGTGTTCCTCCTGCCATCTGGGCGTGGAAGGCGCCGGGCTGATTGGCGCCGAACAGCCGTTCCTGCCCCATCCCGGCGTCTATCATGACTTGAACGAATTTGGCTGCACCGTGTGTCATCAGGGACAGGGATTGGCCACCACCAGGGAGAAGGCCCATGATGGCCGGCCGTACTGGGAGGAACCCCTCCTTCCGAGAGAAAACCTGGAAGCGAGCTGTGGGAAATGTCACAAAGAAGCCAGCGTACCGGATGCGCCGGTGCTCAGCCGCGGGAGGGAACTGATCGAAGAATACAACTGTGCGGGATGCCACAAGATCGGTCATCTCACCAAAGAATATGCCCCGCGTTTGGATGGCATCGGCGACAAAACGACGCGCACCTGGCTGGTACGCTGGCTCAAGAATCCCAAAGCCATCCAACCCGAAACCAGGATGCCTGATTTTGATCTCAGCGACAAAGAAGTACAACTGCTGGCAGACTTTCTGATGACGTTCAAGGAATATCCAAACAAAAAACAGTTGCAGCCGTTGCCGCCTGAGCTCTTGCAAGAGTATCCGCCCGACGACTGGGTAGAGATGGGCAAGGCACGCTTCCGGCAAGCGCGCTGCATCAGTTGTCATCTGGTCGAGGGCCGGGGCGGCCCCCTGGCGCCGGATTTGGCGAAAATCGCCAGCAAAGCCAAACCCGCCTGGCTGTATTCGTATCTGCTCGATCCCAGGGGCTTTCAACCCAAGGTAGAGATGCCACAGTACGGATTCACGTCTGAGGAGGCGCAGAAAATCACCGCCTACATGATGAGCGAGTTCGTGGACTGGGATGCACCGGAAGATACGCTCGAACACACCCCGGAATTGAACTTCTACGAAAAAGGCCTGGCGCTCTACAACAAGTACAATTGCGGCGGATGTCATGAGCTCAGCGGCATCCAGAAGGTGGAGAACATGGGGCCAGATTTGACGAACATGGGTGAACGCCATCTCTATCAACTGGAATTTGGGCACACAGACATCCCTCACACCTTGCCAGCGTACATCTATAACAAGTTGAAAAACCCGCGCGAGTTTCTGGAGACATCGAGGATGCCGGTGTACGGGTTCAGCGAAGAAGAACTGCAGGCTCTGACCACCGCACTCTTGGCGATGACCACACACCCCGTGCCGCAGAAATATGTGGTTCAACAGGAAGCTCCCACCACTTATGAGCCCCAGGGAGAATTCGGCCACATCGTGGAGAAGTACGCTTGCTTCTCCTGCCACACGATCTATGGACGTGGCTTTCGCCTGGCGACGGATTTGACCAGAGAAGGGAGCCTGGCGCAAAAACAATGGCTGAAGGATTACTTCAAAGTCCCGTATTCAATGCGTCCGATCCTCACCGAGCGTATGCCTAATCTCTTCATGTCTGACGACGAAATCCAGACAGTTTTGGACTATTCTGATCTGGTGTTGCGCGACGACGCCATTGATACCTTGCAGATCGACTTAGACAACTCAGCGTTGCTCGGGGAAGGTGAAAGGTTGTTTCACGAAACATACGGGTGCCAGTCCTGCCACCAGGTGAAGGGGAAAGGTGGCTACGTCGGCCCGCTCCTGGATATGACCGGTCAGAGACTCACTGCAGGGTGGGTCTATCAATGGATCCGGAATCCTCAAAAATACTTGCCGGATACCATCGATCCAAACGCCGGCCTGTCTGACCACGACGCGCGGGCGATCACCGCCTATTTGATGAGTTTGAAAGGAGAGAAGTCCAAATGAACTGGTTGGTTAGATCCGCACTTGCCGCCTGCTTGATTCTGGCACCGGGCTGCCGACAGCATCGAACAGTCGATGAAGCGGAAGGCATCGCTCCGGATTCGTCCATGATCCACCTGACGGATGAAGCAGCTCAGGCAGAGACCGCTCCGAAGCCGCCACTTTTGACCTACACGCAACAAAAAGGCAAGCGCCTCTATGACCACTATTGTGCAGTCTGTCACGGGTTCGAGGGCAAAGGGGATGGCTTCAATGCTTACAACCTGGACCCGAGACCGAAAGACATGACAGAAGAAAGCTATCTGAAGGCGGTCACCGACAAGTGGCTGATCGAGGCCATCAGCGAGGGGGGACGGGGCGTGAAGCGGTCTACCTTGATGCCATCGTATGAGAACACGCTTTCCAGAGAGCAGGTCGCGGATATTGTGACCTATTTACGTGCTTTCGAAAGGTAAGAGCTTACGAACAATAGTGCTCGTGATGAATGAGCCTTACCCCTTGACGGGGTTCTCGATCTCCCGGCCCGTCCCACCACCAAGCAGTATGCGCCACCCTGTCCCGATTCGCTACACTCCCCAATCTGGTCCCTCACTCCATTTTCTTCCTTAGTTATGACGCTATCTTATTAAGTTTACAAAAGTTAATTCATTCGACCAGCTTCATACTCTCCACCTCCCTTGTTGTGAAACATTACAATTTGTCCTGATTCATGACAGTCATCATGAACTTCGCTGAGTCCATTGCACCTATTTGCCTGATGGAGTTTCATCAGTAACTATCTGTAATTAAAAAAGATAAGGTGACATGCTACTTTGTTGGCATTCGCTTTGCCTATTCTCATGTGCGCTCACTTCGGAGCATGCAACCATCGTTCTTATTTGATTTGGTGAAAAGAGTGAAGAGAGTTCTAGTTGTCAGTGATGATCGGGATGGTGCCGTAGAGCTATTGAATGCGCTCACGGCTTCTAACGTCAGCTATTATGTGGTGACAACAGCCAGGGCTTGTCTTGAAATCGTCGAGGACAGAGAGATTTGTGCCGCTATCATTGATAATTCTATTATGGATATTCAAGGACAAAGGCTGCTGGATCTGGTGCTCCAGGTGAAACCCGAAATAGAGGTGATATTTGTCAACGGTGGCGATGACGAGGCTGTGGAGCCTCAGGTGCGTCAATTGGGGGTACTTTACTATGCTTCAGACTTGAGAGACCGAAAGATCGTTCACATTGTCGCTCAGTTAATCTCGCAGAACGGCTATTTTCCCAGGACTTGCAGATGACAGCTCAAACTTGCACCATCGACCTACTGTCTTTTTCCAGGCGTTCACTCCTCAGGAGGAGGAAAACAATGAATTTTGGCTATCGTAAGGACGGCCTGCCTGTGGTCGCGCTGCTGAAGAGAATCAAGGGCGACCCTACGACCAAACTCAAGTTACTCCTGGAGACGGCGAGAATCACACTCTCGGTTGCGAGAGGCAAAACCGGGAGACGCTAAAGCAAAAAGCCAAGGGGGTAGGAGGAGAAGAATGAAAAAGTCGGCACTCCTGTGCTCGGTTCCCGCAGTTCTCTTCATAACCTGGCTGGCGAGCTGTAGTCACGAAAAACCCACCGAACCGGCGCCATTTGCGTCTGCGTCGGAATGGGTCGCCAATGTGAATTGGGACAAGAAGATGGAAGTCGTGGTCAACATGATTGAAACTGGCGATCATCTGTCGTTTCGTCCCAACAATCTGAGTTTTGAATCCGGCCAGCCTTATGTTTTGAGGATTATCAACCCCCCCGGTAACTCCAGTAAGCACTATTTCGCCACGGATGCCGCCCCTGACTTCTTTAAAGCGATTGCCACGCGCAAGATCCAAACCGCTGATGCTGAATATAAAGCGCCATACTTCAAAGCAGTCGAATTGCTCATCGGGGGCACCCTCGAGATCTATTTTGTTCCGGTTGTGGGCGGGACCTACGATTTTCTGTGTACGATTCCCGGCCATGCCGAAGCGGGGATGACGGGAGAGATTACGATTACCGCGGGCATCGGATATGAACTCGACCTGGAAGTTGAGCAGAATTTCGACATGGCTCTGACGACTGACCCGCGAACATCGGGTTCACACGCGGTCTGGTCAACTGTGGCGGCGCCGGTGGTTCAGATGGTTGAAAATGCCGATGGCTCTTTGGCTTACAACCCCACTGATCTGAATTTGAGCAAGGACGGAGGGTACAAGATCCACATCGTGAATCCCGCTGAGAATACGAGTAAGCACTACTACACAGCATCGGAGTTTTACAAAACGGTGGTCACCCGCAAGGCGGAGGATTCCAATGCGGAGATAAAATTTCCTTACTTGAGAGCCGTTGAGCTCTTGATTGGCGGTACAACTGAGCTTTTTGTCGTTCCAACCGTGTCAGGAACCTTCGAGGTATTCTGCACGATTCCCGGACACAAAGAGGCGGGCATGCAGGGACACGTTATTGTTGTTCAGTAAGCTTGTTCGGTTCCGCAGTTGTTAACGTAACAAACAACTCATTAACTAAAAGACAGGAGAGCTAAAATGAAAAAGTACTTAATCTTAACCGTGCTTGCTGTTTTGTTTATCATTGTGTTGATAGTGAGCTGCAGCAAAGACAAATCACCCACCGGGCCTGAACCGTCGCCATTTGTCAAGGCATCGGACTGGGTGGCCGGTGTGAATTGGGACAACAAAACGGAGGTCACGATCAACATGGTCGAATCTGGCCAGGCCTTGTCGTTTAGTCCCAACACCCTGACGTTTGAAGCTGGCAAACCCTACGTCTTGAAGGTTGTGAATCCTGCCGGAAACGCCAGCAAACACTATTTTGCCACGCAGGAAGTGTTTCCGGATTTTTACAAATCTATCGCGACCCGTAAGATTGAAACCGCTGATGCCGAGTACAAGGCGCCTTACTTCAGGGCTGTAGAATTGCTGATCGGCGGCGAGCTCGAGATCTTTTTTGTGCCAGTTTTGGCCGGCGAGTATGACTTCCTCTGTACAATTCCGGGGCACGCGGAAGCGGGGATGACCGGGAAGATTACCATTACCGGCGGCGAAGGGTATGAATTGGATTTGGAGGTAGATTCCGGCTTTGACACCGGTCTCATTACCGATGCCAGAACTTCCGGATCGCATGCTGTCTGGACGGATGCTCGTGAGCTGACTGTCGAGATGGTGGAGAATGCCGACGGTTCTTTGGCCTATAATCCGTCTACCTTGAACTTGATGGTGGGCAAGGGATACAAAATCAACATCGTGAATGCCTCCGGACATGCGAGCAAACACTATTACACGGCTTCTGAGTTCTACAAAACCGTGGTGACCAGGAAGGCTGAGGACGGGTATGCTGAGATAAAGATGCCCTACATGAAGGCGGTCGAGCTCTTGATCGGGGGCAAAACCGAGCTCTTCATGGTCCCGACCAAAGCAGGTTCGTACGAAGTATTCTGCACCATTCCCGGACACCGGGATGCGGGCATGGAAGGACTCGTCGTCATCGTCGACAATGCCCCCTCGCCGTTTGTAAACGCATCAGACTGGGTCGCCAATGTCAACTGGGATGAAAGGCAGGAGGTGGAAATAGAGATGGTTGAATCGGGAGCGAGTTTATCCTTCAGTCCCAACAACCTGACTTTTGAAGCGGGCAAACCCTACGTCCTGAAGGTCGTGAATCCCGCCGGAAACGCCAGCAAACACTATTTTGCCACCCAGGAGGTATTTCCGGACTTCTACAAAGCGATCGCGACCCGTAAGATCGAGACTGCGGATGCCGAGTACAAGGCGCCTTATTTCCGGGCGGTGGAGCTGTTGATCGGCGGCGAGCTCGAGATTTTCTTCGTACCGGTGATTGCCGGAACCTATGACTTTCTGTGCACCATTCCCGGGCATGCCGATGCCGGGATGACCGGCAAGATCACCATCACCGGCGGCGCCGGGTATGAATTGGATTTGGAAGTCGACTCGGGTTTCGATACCGGTCTCATCACCGATCCCAGAACCTCCGGCTCACACGATGTGTGGACAACGGCAGAAGAAATCACTGTCGAGATGGTTGAGAATGCCGACGGCTCGTTGGCCTATAATCCATCTGACCTGAATCTGACAAAAGATAAAGGGTACATCATCCATATCGTCAATGCGGCCGGACATGTGAGTAAACATTACTACACGGCCGCTGAGTTTTATAAGACGGTGGTCACACGGAAAGCTGAAGATGGTTATGGTGAGATCAAAATGCCCTACATGAAAGCCGTGGAGCTCTTGATCGGCGGCGAAACCGAGCTCTTCATGGTTCCCACACAAACCGGGACATTTGAGGTGTTCTGCACCATCACCGGCCACAGAGACGCGGGCATGGAAGGACTCGTCATCGTTGTTGAGTAAGGGAACTGACATGAACGGTTTGACACCCTCTCTTCTCAACTGCAGTGAAAAACAGAAGGGGACGAATGTCCCCTTCTGTTGAAATTATGAACTGTGAAATAAAAATGAAGATCGTCCATCTATTTCTGCTCATCCTTTTTGTCCTTCACCAGACGCCCTTCCTAGGGTGGAGCTTTCAAAAGAAGGATGCGGTGGCGTGCTCGTGTTTGAGAATGCAGGACTGCTGCCAAAACCTGGGTAACGGGCAGATGGGGTGTACAAGCATGGACGACGGAGCACCGGCAGGCGTGTGCCTCAGGGCATCCGAAAACCACAGTAAATCAGAGTCGAATGTTGTCATGACAGTCTTCGAGGCGTATCTCCCTGCAGCCTTTTGCACGCAAATACCAAAGACGCCGAAGTTCATGAACTTTCAAGATGGGTGTGAACTCTATTCGGATGCCGAACACCCCTGTCAAGAAAAGCCCCCGAGAATGAACGAGTTTAGCCAAAACACTTTTTTCTTCGCCGGACGGTTGAACAGCAAACTTGTCTTAACTAGGAGGTCATAAGAAATGAAAAAAGTCATTACGCTCATCGTTCTTATCGGGGGAATTCTTCTTGGCAGTTGGCGAAACAGTGATTTTTCGGTCGTGCCCGACGATGCTGCGGCATGTGACTATTGCCTCTTGACCCGTGGGTTTGCCCCTCCCGAAACGCCTCCGGGGCTGGGACTGCGGGCGGATGCCAGATATACGGTTCTCAATTCCGTTTTTGCGGGAACCAATCAAGTCGCAAACCATGATGGTGAGAAGGAGACCCATTTCACGACGCAGCTAACCCTCCGTTACGGGTTTTCTGAGAAGTTCACGCTTGTTGGCATTCTGCCGATTCCAAGACGCTCGGTTTCACTGAGGTCGCACGAAGCTCACGCCAACGAGGAACCGGCAGAAGAGGCCGATCATGGTCAGCTTCATCAACACGCCGCCTCTGGCTCCGCCTTGAATTTCGGCGACCTGACTATTCTGGGAAGATATACCTTCCTAAAGCTCAGTACCTTCAAACAAGCCACGACCCTGGCGTTGGAAGGCGGCATCAAAGTCCCGACGGGTCAGACCGACGCCCGGGACGCTGAGGGCCATTCCCTGGATGCCCATATTCAACCCGGGACCGGTTCCTGGAATTATCTGGTGGGACTTTCCGTGAATCACATCAACAACACCTTTGGCCTCTCCAGCAACTTGCTCTATTCGTTCAACACCACGGGCGAAGCCGGGGAGGACGACTATCGATACGGCAACTGGTTGAATGCTGACCTCACGGCTAAGGTTGAACTCCTTTCGTCGCAGAGGAGCGGAAGAAGTTTTTTCTTGACATTTGGCCTCAATGGAGAATTCAGAGGCAAAGAGAAAATCAACGGCCAGGAGATTGAAAATACAGGTGGAGAGGTTCTCTACTTATCGCCAGGCGTGCAAATCAAGATTTCACGAAGCATAAAAGTCGAAGCGTCGTTTCAATATCCCTTTTATCACAATCTAAACGGTGAACAACAGCTAGGAGAGGATTTCAAAACCTTTTTTGGTTTCAATTACTTGTTATGAATAAAGTTCAGTAATGAACTCGAGGTCAGACGGGGGCATCGAAATCGAGGAGCGGAACCCAGGGGCTGGTGTTAGCGCGACTGGAATCAGGTCTATCAGGAGAAGGAAAAATGAAACTCGTCAGGATCTTGTACGCATGTAGTGTCTTTGTAGGTGTGGCGGGGCTGGCCGCTTTGGCTTGTGATACGTTTGTCCTGGCACCCCCGACTCTCTTAGTCGTCCTCAGTGCCGACCCGCCGTCCGGCGATGCTCCCTTGCAGGGGGTGGATCTGACCGTCCAGGTCAGCGGCACGGCAACCGGCCCAATAACCTACCGCTTCGACTGCACGAATGATGGCACGTCTGACGTCAACACCACCGAGGATGGCAATACCTATACCGCAGTGGATGTGTGCAGTTATGATGAGGCGGGCACCTATACGGCGAAAGTCGTGGCAGAGCGTGACGGGGTGACGGCGGAAGCCACAGCAACGATTACCGTTGAATCTGCTCCACCGTCCTCGTCGACAAATGATACGGTCACCGTTTCCATGAAGGACAACTTTTTCTCGCCCCGGGAAGTGACGGTCAAGCCAGGTGCCACCATCATCTGGCCAAATGACGGGAGCCGGCCGCATACCTCCACCAGTGATGACGACATCTGGGACTCGGGCACGGTCGATCCCGGAGGGTCCTTTAGCTGGACCGTCCCGGCAACGGCGCAATCCGGAACCAGCCTCCCCTACTTCTGTGTGTTCCATGGCGCCAGGGGCGGCGTTGGAATGGCAGGAGTCATCAGAGTAGACGACGGCGCACCCCCACCACCTGCCACAGATACGGTTCGTGTTTCCATGAAAGACGCCTTCTTTTCACCAAGAGATGCACACGTCGGTCCTGGAACAACCATTCTTTGGAAGAACTTTGGTCTTATCGCTCATACCTCGACCAGCGACGATAACATCTGGGATTCCGGCACGGTTCAACAAGGCGAATCCTACGCCTGGACCGTCCCGACAGAAACACCGCTGGGGACGACTTTTCCATACTTCTGCATCTTCCACGGAGACCCTGGTGGCGTGGGAATGGCCGGCACCATTCGCGTAGGTTCGGGTGAAAAAACCCTTTCGGTGGCGCTCGGTGCGGATCCAGCTTCCGGCGAGGCGCCCTTGCAGGGGGTGGATCTGGTGGCCCAGG
>JBHHXT010000046.1:0-29644 GCA_046757165.1 bacterium
GTCATCGAATTGTAACGACTCAGGCCGATAGGCTGTAGCATTGCGCAAAACCTAAGCCGGACAAGCCGGAAATTCGAAATCCAAAACTCTAAAATCGAAAAAAACTGAACTACAAAAAGTCTTGCCAAAAAATGACACAAATTGACTTGTCAGCGCCTAACAGCCTACAGTCTAAACACCTGAATAAGGAAAAAACTCATGCTAGCTTTTCGAAAATTACTTGCTGTGGCACTCTTGATCCTTCTGACAGCCTCCTGCCAGCAGCAACACTCTGCGCAACAAGAGGCAACACAAGCATTGGAAGAGTTGCGCGCCCTGATTACCGAACAGAACTACAAGGAGCTCGGATTCGAATCTCTTGCAGAACTCTCAGAGATGGTGCTTGACACCCCTCTGCCCGTCTATCAGATTGGCTTGAGCGACCTCAAAGATTTTGAGCGCGGGCAGGACCCGAACACCCTTCTCGGAGAGGCGCACGAAATGCTCTATCCGATCACGGTCCATGGCCAGAGGCGCTCATCCGTTGGCGTGAAGAAAAGCGGCGGCGGCTGGGAAGTGGCAAGTTTTGGCCGGGCGAAATTGGTGCGTAAGCTGGGCCAGGTTCGCGCGCAGCACGCTCGAGCCAACAACCGGGACCCTGCGGACTACTTTGTTGTGCAAATTCCCTCGATCTATCTGATTTTTCTCGGCCATCGTGTAGAAGGGAACCTTATGTTGACACACATCCACGACCAGGATGATTTCGACTTCGAAGCCGGCGTGACAGAAGCAGGCCACGAGCTGATTGCAAGAATACTGCCGGTTGTGAAAGAGCATGAGGGGGCGTTAACTTCAACTCCGTAAGCAGGAAGACATGAACGCATTCACCAAATTCAACAAAGGGCTTCTGAAAATGCCCGTCTATGCACAACTCTGGGTGATGCTCCTGATGGTTGCAAACCTTGTTGTGCCCCTCTTTTTCCTGGGCCGGCCGGAGGCCAAGATTGTCGCGGCGACCTTTGTGGCGAGCGCCATGCTCATGATGGCCTTGACCGCTTTGCGCGGGTTCACCCGTCTGCTCGGCCTGGGACACGTGCTCTGGTTTCCCCTGCTCGTCTTCCTGTGGACGCGCCTGGAGGAAATTCCTGCGGATGATTTCTTCGGCATCTGGCTGCGGGTGTTGATGGCGCTCAACGCCGTTTCACTCGTCATCGATGTAGTGGATGTCATCCGTTATGCGTTGGGAGACAGGGCGGAGATGGTGGACGTGTGAGCGTTGGGTGACGGACGTCAGTGACTCTTGTCGGATAATGGTGCCTTGGGCTTTTTCTGTTTTTTCTGCCTGGTGAGAAAGGCCACTAGACTAAAAGCAATAACCAGCGGGACTCCAAGAAGTAGATTCTGCTCCACGGCATCATTCTCCTTTTTTCTTGAAATAAACTGCAAAACCTCCAATTGTGAGCCATCCGCCCCGCCCGATTTAACTCGAGCGCATGGTTGCCATCAAGTTCCTGCATTTACACTCAATCGGGCGGGATTTTTCTCAAGCCCTTTTCACATAACAAACGGCTCAAATCAGAAGAGCCTGATAAAATAAGAGATGCATGGCATTACGAATACTCAAAGTCCCGTTAGGGACGACATATTTATGGCCACGGTGCCCCTCCCCACTAACCCAAGCCCCGTCAGGGGCGAAACAGGAAACAGAAGGAACGTATGGGATGAACGATATATTTTGAAAGACATCGGAGAATGAATATTTCGTCCCTGCGGGCGCGGCGGCCTTTTGGCACTGAATCTGTGTAGCTGCTGTCACACGTTTCAAATTATTCTTGATTCTTAATTCGTGTTTGACCGAAAACCATGAAACGTTTCCAAAAGTGGTGCGACAGAAAAACCAACCTAAGCCCCTTTAGGGGCAAGATGTTAACAACTGTCCCTGTGTCCAGCAATATTTGTGGGACACGATAAGGTGCTACAAGGCGACAACATTGTGTCTTTTTGGCAAAGGTTGGAAATTCCCAATAAACAAAAACCCAAACCCCAAATGACAAACAAAACAATAAATTTCATAGGGTTGAGTATAACAAACTCGAATCTGCTCACGCCAGGTTCTATGAAAATTCAAAAAAAATAGCAATAGTGATCCTACACAGTTTGCAACTGTGTATACCTCCCTGATTTGTGCGTAAAACACGGTTGTCCCGCAAAGGCGGGATGTTGGATCGGGCTTGAATGAATTGTCTCCCCCAAAATGGGGGACATTCAAAGGACCGTACCGCGACATTTATGTCGCCGGGCCTGCCATGTCCTCGACATTCTACTAGATTAGCTCATTGGATGATGGTACATCAACAGACCGGGCGGACAATGGGCTCTGACTTTTTGGCTTGCTTTTGTGCCCCTTGAAAGTTATTTTTAATGCGCAGGTTAAGTTCCCCGTCCTTCTTTGCCGCTCAGCAACGTGTCAAGTGCAAAATCGAAGAGAGAAATCGAATGCTTTATTTTAGAATTGTCATCATGTTCTTTTTTCTTGGGATATTTAGCTGTCAACAAAATGGCCAACAGGCAAGTCTTCAAGATGAAGAGCAGCAGATTAGAAAGCTAACCCAACAGTGGCTCAAAGCTGAAAGCAATAAGAATTTAGACTCATCCTTGACATTCATTGCCGAGGATGGCGTTTATCTTCCCAATGATTGGCCAACCCTGCATGGACATGAAGAAATCAGCAAGTTTTTGAACGCGGCGTTCGCGATGCCATTGGATACAATCGTTGGCGGGACCGAAAAAATTGAGGTCTCAGCCTCGGGTGATATGGCTTATGAATTTGGTCGTACCGAGATCCCGTTTCACTTTGCAGACCGTGACACCGTTTTCAAGACTCACTATATTGTCGTCTGGAAGAAAATAAATGGCCAATGGAAGGCCGTGGCCACGAGTGTGGGGAGTACGAGGTAATTGCGACAGGTATCCAACAAGTCGAGAAGCTGATAAGCGCATTCTGAGTGCCTAGATTTCGTGCAAGACTGCGCTTGCAAGAAATGGAGTCGTGGAGTTATGGAGTAGTGGAGTGTTGGGTTTTCGGCCAGCCATCACTCCATTACTCCAAATTATCGACAACACTTTGGTAGATGATTTTTTGTAAGCGCCTATGTCTCGACTGGGGATTTCGCCCCGTAGAGAAGCCCCTTGGGGCAGGCCAAGTTAGAATATTCCACACGGATAAAAAAACCATAGGGATTGTATTCGTGTCAATTCGTGTGGTTTCGTGGCGAAATCAACTATTCTGTTACGACGTTCCCGATCTTCTAAAGCCGGGAGAATGGTGATGAACATTCTGCGCACGCCAGATGAAAGATTCGAGAATCTGCCGGGCTACCCGTTCGAACCCAACTATATCGAGGTCAATGGCCTCAGAATGCACTACCTCGATGAAGGGGAGAACGACAATGAGCTCGTTTTCATGTTGCACGGCGAACCTTCCTGGTCTTTTCTGTACCGAAAAATGATTCCAATCCTAGTAGGCGCCGGGTTCCGGGTCATTGTCCCCGATCTGGTCGGGTTCGGCAAATCGGACAAGCCGGCAGATCGCGAGGCGTACACTTACCAGAGCCACATGGAATGGATGACCGCTTTTGTCAAGCAACTCGACCTGCAGAATATCACGCTGGTGGCACAGGATTGGGGTGGCTTGATCGGACTGCGATTAGCGGCGGAAAACGAAGTCCGATTCAAGAGAATCGTTGCCTCAAACACATTCCTGCCGACCGGGGAGAGGCTTTCGGATGCGTTTTTTCGCTGGTGCGAGTTTTCGCAGAAGACTGAAATCTTCAACGTCGGCAGGATTGTCAACAGCGGCTGTGTCTCCGACCTGAGCGCTGAAGTCGTGGCTGCCTATGATGCTCCCTTTCCGGATGAGCGTTACAAGGCAGGCGCGCGACAATTTCCCGCCATCGTACCGGTCAGTCAGGAGGAGCCCGCAGCACAGGCGAACCAAAAAGCATGGCAGGTGTTGCAGAGCTGGCACAAGCCCTTCCTGACGGCGTTCAGCGATTCCGACCCGGTTACACGCCACGGCGATGCGGTTTTCCATAAGCGGGTTCCCGGCACGAAAGGTCAAAGGCATACGACCGTCAAGGGTGCGGGACATTTCTTGCAAGAGGACAAAGGAGAAGAATTTGCCAGCATCATCGTCGATTTTATGACCGGAAGCCAAAGCCGGCGGACAACACGCGAAGAGCCTGTGTGAAAATGTAACGCAAGCATCTTGCTTGCGAGAATGGATTGCAAAGAAAACAAGAACTTAGATCAAATCATAGACCTTTTTTGACAAGCCAGAGGCTTGTTTTACCATGTTTTCACACAAGCTCCAAAACGTGAACACCCTGACACCTGAACCCGTTGAAAAGTTTAGAAATAAACTGTCGCTGTAACCTACAGTATGTCGTCATCAATAGCCCTGAGAGAATCATCTTGTCAAAATGAAGGAGGGACAGAACAATGGAAGGCTTAATGATGGACTTCCCGCTCACGCTGAACATGATCATGCGTCGCGCGGAATCTTTGTTTAGAGATAAGGAAATTATTACCCGGCAGCCGGATAAGTCGTTCCACCGCTACACATACGGCGACTGCCTCAAACGAACCAAGAAATTGGCGCTTGCTTTGAAACGGTTAGGGGTGAAGGAAGATGACCGCGTTGCCACGTTTTGCTGGAATCACTATCAGCACCACGAGCTGTACTTCGGGGTTCCGGCGATGGGGGCGATCACCCATACCCTCAACCTTCGGCTTGGCCCGGATGATCTCGCCTACATTATCCAGCATGCTGGCGACAAAGTGCTGTTTATCGATGACAACCTGTTACCGCTGTTGGAGAGATTTCAGGACAAAGTGAATCTCGAGCATATCGTCGTGCTTTCCCGCGGCTCCACCGTTCCGGACGGCATGGTGGATTATGAAGCGCTCATCGCCGGCGAAGACGATAGCGAGTTCGAATACACCGAGTGGCAAGAGAACAAGCCAACCGCCATGTGCTATACTTCCGGCACCACCGGAAAGCCAAAAGGCGTGGTGTACACACACCGGTCCACGGTCCTGCATTCTATGGTTGCTGCGATGTCTTCCACCATCAACATTGGCGAGACAGATGTGGTTCTGCCGGTCGTGCCGATGTTTCATGTCAATGCCTGGGGCATTCCGTATACGACGCAGATGGCCGGGGGCACACTGGTTTATCCCGGACCGTATCTCGACGCACAGAGTCTATTACAAGCTTATGACCAGCAAAAGGTCACCATCACGGCCGGGGTGCCAACGATCTGGATGGGGCTGCTCAAACACCTGGATGAAAACCCGAAAGCCTACGATCTCTCCAGCTTGCGCCTGCTGATTGTGGGAGGCTCTGCGGCACCAAAGAGCATGATCGATGCGTTTGAAAAACGTCACCAGCTCCACGTTCTTCACGCCTGGGGGATGACCGAAACCTCGCCTTTGGGGACGGTTTCCCGGCTCAGGTCGACCCTGAAAGGGTCAGACCGGGAAACGCAGCTCGCCTATCGTGCAAAACAGGGCGTGCCCACGCCGCTGGTGGAGCTGCGTGTTCGCTCGGAGGACGGACTGGCGCCATTTGACGGCAAAACCATGGGCGAGCTGGAAGTCCGCGGACCCTGGATCGCCTCGTCTTACTACAATGCTCCCGGGAGCGAGGACCGGTTTACCGACGATGGCTGGTTCAAAACCGGCGACATTGCGACCATCGATGAAAACGGCTATATGGAAATCAAGGATAGAACCAAAGACCTGGTAAAATCCGGTGGCGAGTGGATCAGCTCGGTCGACCTGGAAAATGCCCTGATGGGACACGAGGCCGTGGCGGAGGCAGCCGTCATCGCGGTCGCTCATGAAAAGTGGCAGGAACGGCCGCTGGCGATCGTGGTGCTGGCGGGCGGCAAGACCGCCACAAAGGAGCAATTGACCGCTCACCTGGCTGCATCCTTTCCCAAATGGTGGCTGCCGGATGATTTCATCTTTGTGGAGGAGATTCCAAAGACGAGCGTCGGCAAATTCGCCAAGATGGAGCTGCGACAGGAATACCAGGATCACTTCAAGTCTTAGCTTGTGATTGAACGAAAACTCGATCTTGATGTCCCATTCGTTTGGGGCCCGCTATGGATATGAAGCGCGACTATTACGAGGACGTTCAGTTTCTGAATAGCACAGCGAAGACCGTCTGGTTTGGCCTGCTCATGATCGCCCTGTGTGGCTTCCCGTTTATTGCCAGCGACTACGCCATCTATATCGTCAACTACATCGCCATCAATGTGATTGTGGTTCTGGGCTTGAATCTTCTGGTTGGCTATACGGGACAGGTTTCTTTGGGGCATGCCGGGTTCATGGCCATCGGCGCCTACGCCACTGTCTTGTTGATGATAAGACTGCATGTGCCGTTTTTGCTCGCCTTACCTGCCGCGGGCTTGCTCAGTGCCGCCTTCGGATTTCTACTGGCCCTGCCCGCTCTTCGCCTCGAAGGGCCTTACCTGGCGATTGCCACCCTGGGATTCGGTCTGGCCCTGACCCAGATCATCGGCCGGGTGCAGTTGTTCGGGGGTCATATGGGGGTGCAGGCTCCGGAATGGGCCCTCGGGTCGTGGACGATCAATACCAGTCTGGAAAGATATTTCGTCATCATCTTCTTCGCAGTTGTTTTAGCGCTCGTGATGCGAAATATGGTGCATTTGCGCCTCGGGCGCGCCTTTGTTGCCATCCGCGACAACGATATCGCTGCCGCGGTAATGGGCGTAAACGTTTCTTACTACAAAACATTGGCGTTTGCGACCAGCGCGTTTTACGCCGGTGTTGCCGGCGGGCTCTGGGCGTTCGTGTTGGGCTACATCAATCCGGGCATGTTCAATCTGGTGTTGTCCGTGTTGTTCCTGGCGATGGTCGTCGTTGGTGGCGCAGGCTCTGTGCTCGGTTCCATTCTCGGCGCCGCCGTGGTCAGTTTCTTGAGCCTGAAACTGGAGGCGGTCCAAACCATCCCGTGGCTGGGGGACAGCCTCCGTTTTCTGTCCAGAAAGTGGATGAGCGAGAGTGGCCTGCCCAACGTCAGTTTTGTTTTCCTGGGACTGATCCTGATGGCGATTGTCATTTTTGAACCGCTCGGACTTTACGGCATCTGGATGAGAATCAAGAGATATTGGAGGACGTGGCCATTTTAGTTGCGTGGTTCCCGACCGGGGGTCGGTGTACAAGCTTCAGCTTGCGGGGTGAGGGGAAAACACGCTAAAGCGTGAACACCCTGATTTGATGAGAAAATCCGCGTGCGTTTCTTATCCGTGAAAATTGAAAGAAATGATTAGCCAGCTTATTGTCAACGGCCTCTCGGTCGGCAGTCTGTACGCGCTCATCGCCCTGGCGATGGTGATCATCTACAAGGCCTCTGAAGTGCCGAACTTCGCCCAGGGGGAAATGGCGATGATTTCAACCTATGTTGCCTACACTTACCTGACCATTTATCAATGGCCGACCTATATCGCCTTGCCCGGGGCGCTCCTGGTCGCGGCCCTGCTCGGTGTGGGTCTGGAATTTGCGTTTGTGCGCCGGGCGAAGGAGCCACACATTCTGGACTTCATTCTGATCACCATCGGGATGCAGTTGTTCTTGCACGGATTGGCTGGCTGGAAATGGGGCGCGGACCAGAAGAGCTTTTCGCTTCCGATCGTCGAGACCGATGTCCTGAATCTGGGTGCGTTTGTGGTCAGCACCCTCGACCTGGTGACGATGATTGTCGCCGGCGGGCTGATGTTTCTTCTGTTCCTGTTTTTCAAGCACACCAAACTCGGTGTTGCAATGCAAGCGACGCAGCAAAACCGCATGGCGGCGCGAACCAACGGCATTCGTACCAACCGGATTATGGCGGTGACGTGGGGAATCAGCTCCTTTGTGGGCGCCGTCGCCGGGATTCTTTTTGCCCCGACCGCGACGCTGGATCCGAATTTGATGTGGGATCCTCTGCTGAAGGGATTCGCCGCCGCTGTCCTTGGCGGGATGACCACCCTGGTTGGGGCCGTGCTCGGCGGGCTGCTGCTTGGGTTGATCGAAAATCTCTTTGGCGCCTATGTTTCACTGGAATTCAAATCTGTGGTAGCTTTTCTGATGATCGTGGCGGTGCTGTGGTTCAGGCCGAGCGGATTGTTCGGCCGCCACTACGTGCGGAAAGTTTAGCCTGGACTCTTCCTGATGCAGCAAAGCTGCCAATGAATGGAACGCGGATTTAATGGATAGAACGGATGTATCTGGCGCGGCCTTTGGCGCAACCAAATAATTGATGCAGCCACGAATTTGCACGAATTGACACGAATAAAATGAGTTTTGAATTTGAATATGAATCGCATCCGCTCTTGCAAATCAAGAATCTGACCCACCGCTTCGGCGGCGTGATAGCGGTCAATGAGTGCTCTTTTTCGGTTCGCCAGGGTCAGCTATTTTCCATCATCGGACCGAATGGCGCCGGTAAGTCCACGCTATTCAATTGTATCTGTGGCATCTACCGGCCGACGACGGGCACCATAGAACTTGCAGGCCACAGCATCACCGGGCAAAAGCCACACCACATCGCGGCCCTGGGGATCGCCCGTACGTTTCAAAATATCGAGCTTTTCTCACACATGACGACCATGCAGAACCTCATGCTCGGGCGTCACCTCTACATGCGCTCCGGGTTGATGCGATGTGCCGCGGCCTTTTGGCGTCGCGCCCGGGCGATGCAGGAGGAGATTGCCCATCGCGAGCGCGTCGAACAGATCATCGACTTGCTCGATTTGCAGTCTGCACGCGATCACATGGTCAGCGCGCTGCCGTACGGACGTCAGAAGCTTGTTGAGCTCGGCCGGGCGCTGGCGTTGGAGCCAAAACTGCTGCTTCTGGATGAACCTGCCGCCGGCATGACCAGCGAAGAGCGGCAAGATTTGCGTTTCTGGCTCGGGGACATCAAAGAAGAGCTCGGCGTCACCATCGTGATGATCGAGCACAACATGCAAATGGTCATGGATATCTCAGACAGAATCCTTGCCATGGACTTCGGCAGGACAATCATCGAAGGGAGTGCTCAGGAGGTCGCAAATCATCCACAAGTGATCGAGGCGTATCTCGGTGAACAGCAAAAACAACCTGCAACCGCTTCTGAACCTGAACAACGTTGAGACCTATTATGGCCTGGTCTGTGCTCTGCACGGCGTCTCACTCGAGGTGATGCCGGGCACGATCACGGCCATACTGGGCAACAACGGCGCCGGCAAATCCACCATTTTGAAGACCGTGATGGGACTGCTGGAAGACCAGCCCGACAAAGGCTCGATCACCTTTGATGGCAAGCGGATCGATGGCCGGGATACTGAAGACCTGGTGCGGGCAGGTCTCTCCTACGTGCCGGAAGGGCGGGAGGTTTTTGAGGAGCTGACCGTCAAGGAGAATCTTGCCATGGGGGCGTACCTGCGACGCGACCGGGCAGCGGTTGCGCGTGACCTGGCGCGCATGCACGATTATTTTCCCATCTTGCAGGAAAGAGAAGCTCAGCAAGCCGGCACCCTTTCAGGCGGGGAACAGCAGATGTTGGCGATTGCCCGGGCGCTGCTCAACAAGCCCAGACTCTTGCTGATGGATGAGCCGAGTTTGGGACTCGCACCTGCGCTCGTCACCGAGATCTTCGCGATCCTCACCAGGATAAACCAGGACGATGGCGTGACCGTGCTCCTGGTCGAGCAAAATGCGAACATGGCCTTGCAAATTGCAGATTACGGCTATGTGCTCGAGAATGGCCGGGTGGTGTTGAAAGGATCACCGGATGAATTGATGTCAAACGAAGATGTGCAGGAATTCTATCTCGGTTTCAAGACGTCGCAGGCGGCCAAGGGGTATCAACGCTGGAAGAGAAAGAAGAGGTGGCGGTGAGCAGGGTTGCGAATATCCCCATCTCCAGTACGTCGTTGAATTATGGTCAAACACGGATCCTACACGGTCTCTGACCATGTATTATTGGTGGTCCGGATGCTGGCCAGGACACCAAAACACAGTCAGAGACTGTGTTGGATCTGTTGGCATCGGGTGTCCAACTCGACAGGACTATAAGAACAATATCTTTCATCCGGATAGGAATATGACTGAACCGAAACCCATTCCCCATCTTTTCCTGGACACGGTTCAACGACTCGGCGATCGCACCGCCTTGCGCAAGAAGCAGTATGGCATCTGGCACGACATCAGTTGGAACGACTATCACCAGAGCGTGACAAAGATCGCCAGCGCCCTGCTCGAGATGGGGCTCGACAAGGAAGACCGGGTCGCCATCATCGGCGACAATTGTCCGGAGTGGGTCATGGTCGATATGGCCGTGCTCTGTGCTGGCGGGGTATCGGTCGGCATCTATGCGACCAGCTCAGACGATCAGTGCGAATACGTCCTGACCCATTCCGAGTCGAAATTTCTTTTTGTGGAAAACGAGGAGCAACTGGACAAGTGGCTTCAGGTTGAGAAAGCGGTCAAGAGCTTGCAGCGAGTGATTGTTTGGGACGTGCTCGGGCTAAGGCATTTTTCCCACCCAAAAGTCATGACTCTGGAGCGGCTGCTCGAAAGCGGGGCTGAAACAGCACAAGCGCAGCCGGAATTATTGCAAGAACGTCTCGCCGGGATCAGGCTGGAGGACCTTGCCTTCCTGATCTATACTTCAGGGACCACAGGCCCCCCAAAGGGCGCGATGCTGTCGCACGGCAATCTCTCCTGGATGTCACACACCATCACGCAACCGAATCCAGTCTCAGTAGATGATGAGGTGATGTCTTTCCTGCCTCTGTGCCATATTTTCGAGCGGATCTTTTCCGTCCTGGCGCATGTCAACGTGGGGTACGTGGTCAACTTTATCGAAAACCTGGATACGGTGACGGACAACATGCGAGAGATCTCCCCGACCGTCGGTTACGGGGTTCCGCGTGCGTGGGAGAAATACTACTCGAGCATCATGCTTCGCATGGCGGATGCGAGCTGGTTCAAACGCCAGGTTTTCTCCGCAGCGACGCGGATTGGAAAGGCGTATTCTGGCAGAAAAATGTCGAAACAGAACGTGCCCCTCTGGCTCGCGACCGCTTATTTGCTAGCCAATCTCGTTGTTTTTCGGAAACTGAGACAGCACCTGGGTTTTGACCGCTTGCGGATCGCCTACTCCGGCGCCGCACCGATCTCACCTGACGTGCTGCGCTTCTTCCAATCGATCGGCATCAATCTCGTCGAAGGGTATGGACAAACAGAGGGCACCGGTGTGACCACGGCGACCGAGGCCGGGAACGTCAAACTTGGAACGGTCGGTCAGGTGCTCCCGGGAGCCGAAATCAAGATTGCGGAGGACGGTGAAATCCTGCTGAGATCTCCTGGTGTCTTCAGAGGATATTTTAAGGACCCGCAGGCCACCGCTGCCGCCCTGCACGATGGGTGGCTCAGAACCGGAGACATCGGCGAAATCGACCAGGACGGTTTCTTGAGAATCATCGACCGCAAGAAAGATATTCTGATCACGGCCGGCGGGAAGAACATCGCCCCGCAGTACATCGAGAACAAGCTGAAGTTCAGCCCCTACATCAACGATGCCGTGGTCATTGGCGACCGCCGCAAGTATCTCACGGCCCTGATTATTATCGATGAAGAAAATGTGATGAAGTTTGCGCGCGACCACAAGCTGCATTTTTCCACCTACGAAGACCTGACAAAAGTGAAGCAAATCAACGATCTCATCCAGAAGGATGTCGACAAGGTCAACAAAACGGTGGCCCGAGTCGAGGAGGTTCGGTGCTTTGTCATTCTTCCGAAAATGCTTTATGAAGAAGATGGCGAGGTAACACCCACGATGAAAGTCAAGCGCAGATACATCAACGAGCAATATCGGGATCTTATTGCCAGCATGTATGAGGATGGAAACCAGGCTTAGTCGTGTTTTCATAAATTCGATACCATATTGCCTCACGCAAAGACCGCAAAGCCCGCAGAGAAATGAAGGTCAAAAACAAACAAACTCTGCGCGCTCGGCGTTTTTTGAATACAATAGTGTTTACATTTACGAATTCTTGCACGTAGGAGGGAATCATGAGAAAGACACGGAACCTTTTGGGTGCGATGCTTTGGGTTGTTGCGTTCACCCTGTTTTTGACAGGCTGTGGCCGGGATTCGGGTATGAGAGGCGTCACGGACACGGAAATCGTCATCGGCCAATGGGGCCCCCAAACCGGTCCGGCGGCGCTCTGGGGTGCCATCCCGCGGGGCACAGAGGTCTACTTCAAAATGATCAACGACGAGGGGGGAATCCACGGGCGCAAAATCCGCTATATCATGCGGGACGATGGCTATGACCCGGCGCGGACACGGGCTGCCGTGATAGAGATGGTGGGCAGTGAAGGCGTGTTCGCCTTTGTTGGCGGTGTGGGTACCGCACCCGGAATGGCGGTCAGGCAGTATCTCATCGACAACAAGATTCCCTGGATTGCGCCCGCCAGCGGCTCATCGCATTGGGCTTTTCCGGCATCGAAATATGTTTTCAGCGTCTTCCCGCTGTACAGCGATGAAGCGGCGATTCTGACCGACTATGCGGTCAACCAGCTTGGCAAGAAGAAGGTCGGCATCTTCTATCAGAACGATGATTACGGCAAAGGCGGTCTCATCGGCGCGCAGATGAAGCTCGAGTCTATGAACATGAGCCTGGTGGAGGCGGTGCCTGTCGAGGTCATGGATAGCGACGTGAGTTCGCATGCGCTCAAACTCCAGAATGCCGGCGCGGAGGTGGTGCTGTTTTATGTGACGCCCAAACATGCCCCGATGATGCTTACCGAAGCAGCCAAAATCGGGTACTCTCCGACATGGATGAGCTCCAACACCCTCAGCGACATGGAGCTGATGTACGACATCACCAAGGGGAGGTGGAAAGATGTCATTTTCGCCAACTTCGGTGACCCGCCGGGGGCAGATACTCCGCTGTTGCACAAGTACTACGAAGCGTTCGGGAAGTACGCCAAAGAGGGAGAACGGTGGGGCACGTTCTTCACAGCCGGCATTTTATTTGCTGAACCGTTGGTCGAAGGGTTGCGGCGCTGCGGCAGAGATCTGACCACAGAGAATTTTATCAAGGCCATGGAATCCATTCAGGATTTCAAAGGCATCGGGCCGAATATCACGTTTGGCCCGGGCATCCGGCAGGGCGCCCGGTCTGTCTTCCTGGCCAGATGCAAGACCGGGACCGAATTGGAAATCCTGACGGACTGGGTGGAATCAGATATCGACATCGAGGAAGCGATTAGACGGTTGGGTGGAACCGCTCCAGCACCAATGTGATAGAAACCCTCGAGGTTCCTTATGGAATTTACAAAGAAAGCGAAATCGAGATTGACAAGCTGGACCCGGAAGACGGTGCCGTGTACACGCAAAACCCGGAGCTGCAGGAACGAAGCATCCTGATCAAGGGATTCATGAACGGGGATTCCACAGAAACCTTCACATTTGTCAGCGAATTCAGTGAGGAGCAGAAAAGAGAGTTTAGCCCCGCGCTGGTTCTGGACCAAAACTCGCCTGCCACCAACGTCGTCCTGGTCGTGTTCACGCTTTAGCGTGTTTCCCCCCACCCCAGCAAGCCAAAGCTTGTACACCGCCCCCCGGGTCAAGAACCGCTCAGTTCAAGAAAAGACCCTTTTGGCTTTCCGGCTCGTCCGGCTCAAGGGTACAAAAGCAATACTCGTTGACTTTTGAAAGATTTTCTATTATATTCGATGGTTTTGCGCTCAATGACCATGGCCGTAGGGATGTTTACGTCGCATGAAATTATGGGATTGGCGGGCTTCCGCTTATGACTGGTTTCGTAAGCTGCCGCCGTTCAAAGCCCTTGTCGGGGGAGAAATGGCAAATGCAGCGGACCTACTATCAGATATCGCCTTGAAGCAGGAGGCCTTGCTGGACGTTGGTACGG
This sequence comes from bacterium, assembly GCA_046757165.1. Lineage (GTDB taxonomy): Bacteria > Zhuqueibacterota > Zhuqueibacteria > Oceanimicrobiales > Oceanimicrobiaceae > JBHHXT01. Next base: position 13,976 of record JBHHXT010000046.1, read on the forward strand.
GTACCGGTCAAGCCCTGCAACTCTTCCCGCCTGATGTACGTGTTGCGGCCGCTGACAGGTCTTGGGCCATGCTTCAGAAGGCCAGAGGGAGACACGCGCAAAGTAGATTCTTTTTGGCGGATGCTACCGCCTTGCCGTTCAAGTCGAGGACATTTTTTCTGGTCACGGCCATCGGCGTGTTCGAATATCAACGTGATGCGCAGCAACTGCTCCGGGAGCTGAAACGGGTCACCATGCCTGACGGCTTCGTTTTGCTGACCTACTCGCCACTGAATATCTTCAACTTTCTCAGGTTCATCTGGGGCCTGCCCGTTTATCTCGTCAGCGCAAGAAAGTTCGACGAGCTTGTGGACAGAGCCGGATTGATTTGTCAAACGAAAAAGAGCAGCCTGATTCAAAAACAAGTTTTACTCACACAGAAGGAGGGGCATGCCCAAGTATAAAGTAAAACGATATATGGTGTTGAGCCGGCGGCTGGGGCAGAAGTTTTCCGGCTATTTCGAGTTCCGGTTCACCGGCCGGTGGATGTTGTACAGTTTCATCATCGGGAGTGTTGCCGGCCTGGGGGGCATCGTGTTTTACCATCTTCAGACGGGCATCGAATTGATTTCTTTAAAGGGGCTGGCTGGTTTTTACCCGCCGCTCCCCGGCGGAGAGGCCGGTCTCACTCCACCCACGGCGTTCAAGTACAACTGGTGGCTCTTGCTCATCCCCACTATCGGCGGTCTCATCTCAGGTCTGTTGGTCTACACCTGGGCGCCGGAAGCAGAGGGGCACGGCACCGATGGCGTCATCAAGGCATTTCATCACGAGCGCGGGGTCATCCGCGGCCGCGTGCCGCTCATCAAAACCCTGGCTTCGGCCATCACCATCGGCACCGGCGGAAGCGCCGGCCGCGAAGGGCCAATCGCTCAAATCGGGGCGGGCTTTGGCTCCTTATTGGCGTCCAAATTGAAGCTGAGCGATTCTGACCGGCGGACGATGGTGGTATCCGGCATGGCCGCCGGCATCGGGAGCATTTTCCTCTCCCCAATCGGGGGCGCCATGTTTGCCGTTGAGTGCTTGTACCGGGATGATATGGAGACGGAAGGTCTCGTGCCGGCGATCACCTCTTCCATTATTGGATACATGGTTTTTGCGAGCATGTTCGGCTGGCACACAATTTTTACCACCGGAGAGTTTGTGTTCCGGAATCCATTGGAGTTGGTGTTCTACGGCATCTTTGGCTTGTTGTGTGCGTTGCTGGGAATTCTCTATGTCAAAATTTTCTACGGCATGCATGAGAAGGTCTTTGCCCCCCTGAGAATCCCAAAGCACTTCAAGCCTGCCATCGGTGGTTTGCTGCTCGGCACCACCGGCTTTTTCTTTCCGTATATCATGGGTTCCGGATATGGCTGGATTCAAATGGCTATCGATGGTCAACTTGCGATAAAGGTGATGTTGATCGGGGCCGTGCTCAAGGTCCTGGCGACTTCATTTTCTATTGGCTCCGGTGGCAGCGGCGGTATCTTTGCCCCCTCGCTGTTCATCGGTGCCATGCTGGGTGGCGCCTACGGCGGCATTGCGCACACTCTGTTTCCTGATATCATCACGCAGCCAAACGCCTTCGTGCTGGTGGGCATGGCTGCGTTCTTCGCCGGCGCGGCCAATGTGCCGGTCTCTACCACCATCATCATCACTGAGATGACCGGCAGCTACACCTTGCTCGTGCCGCTGATTTTCACCTCGACCCTGGCGTTCATCATTGCCCGCAAATGGAGCATTTACAGTCAACAGTTGAAGAACCGCGCCGAATCCCCGGCACACCGAGGCGACCTGATCGTCGATATTCTCAAGGAGATTCCGGTGAAAGCCGCCTACAGGCCGGATGCCAACATGCCGCTGATCGAAAACAACATGGCCGTGCAGAGAATCTTGCCGCTCTTTTCTGATCGGGACGAAGATTGCTTTCCAGTGGTCAATTCCGAGCGTGAGATCACAGGCCTGCTATCCATGAGCTCGCTGCGGGCTGTCATCGGCGAAGAGGAGATCGACAACATCATCGTAGCCGAGGATATCAAAACGGTTTTTGTTTCCGTTACTCTTGAGGAGAATCTGCATGAAGCACTGGTAACATTCTTGAAAACGAAGTATTCATCGCTGCCGGTGGTTGCCAAAGACCGGCCGGATAAGGTTTTGGGCCTTCTGAGCTACCGTGACTTGATCGCCACCTACGATGAGGCGCTCATCAAGTGGAAGACCGAATCTTCATGATCGCAAACGAATTAAGGAGGTGGCACATCATGGATACACAGGAGAAGAACGGCGTGTTTCGAGTATCGACTTTTCTGGTTTTCGTGTTCTCGGTCTCTATGAGCTGGCTGACTCCCGAAATCGCCAACTCCGGTTTCACGGCGTGGCAAGAAAAGGCAGATAAAGGGCGTGAGATCTTGCGCCAGGCTGTGCAAGCCGCAGGCGGCGTCGCAACCTTCAAGAAGCTTGAAAATTTCACCATCAAGACCGAAAGTGAAATCACCGGCAGGCAGGTGAAAACACGGCTGACAGTCACTGAAACGATGCAGCTTCCAGACAAGACGAAGCAGATTATGGAGCTAGATGCTGGCACCCGTATCCAGGTTCTGAATGGCAACGATAGCTGGAAGCAAATCAACAACGATGTCAGTGACGTGAGCGCGCTTGAAAAAAAGGAGATGCAACGGGGCGTTTTTCGAGATATGCGCAATTTGTTCAAACACTTCGAGAGTGCAGAGCTGAAAGTTACATATTTGAGTCAGCAGGTAGTCGCTGGCAAGAACTTTCATGTTTTACAGATCAAAGATTTCACCGGTGATTTCTTCAATCTCTACATAGACGCAGACACGTTTCTGATTCATAAGATGACCTACCGGGGGGCTGCCGAAGTGGATTTGGCGAAGATGGAAGAGATCTACTCCGATTATAGAGAGGTCGATGGCATCAAGATCCCCTTTCATATCATCGTGAAAGCCAACGGCCGGCAGTTTATTGATGCGGTCGTCATCGAGGCTGAGATCAACTCAGAGTTAGATAAGGAGTTCTTTTATCAGTAGGCAGGCTTAGCGTGGTGGAAAGCAGGATTCTGACCATGTACAAAGAGAGCCGTCTTGCACGCCTACTCAGCCGGCTCAATCGTGGCCGACATCGATCCTTTGCAGTGGGGGATGCGCCAATCGGGGCCGTAGGCGTGAATCTGGTCTTGCTTGAGCTCGGCGCGCTCCTTTGTGGTGGTGTCAACGATGACGCGACCGCGGCCATCCACCTCACAGGCCATGCGGAAGGCGGTTTGCTGGCTGTGCCTGAAAATCTGCACCAGCATTTCGATGACATAGTCATACGTATGGTCGTCGTCATCGAGCAGGATGACGTGGTAGCGCGGGATGTTCAGGAGACGCTTCTTAGACCGTTTACGGGTCTGCTGCTCGACATCCGGAAAGGTGGTCACTTCAGAATCGAACGCTGTCATAACATTCGCAATATAGTTGGCAGGAAGTGAAAAATCAAGTCTAACTTTTTGCTTGACTTTTTAGCGATTAATGCCTAATATGAAATTATGTGAAAGGGCGTTTTCGATGCAGGATTTAGATTTTTGCCCTACCTGTCGATACCACAACTAAGCCTTGCGCGCTTGCAACTCGATTCCGCCAATGTCTGCTATTAGAGTATTTCAATTCTAAACAATAGGGAATTTGTCCGGTCTTTGCCTGGTTGATCTAAGATATCGTGACACTCATTTTCATGTTTTGGGTATGGTGCTGAATGGCGTATTATGAAAGAACATATCGCATTGGCTTCGGTGGTGGCCTGACGACCGCAATCAAATATCTGTTGATAACGAACGTGGCGGTGTTTTTCTTGGGACTCGTCGTCTCCAAGGAGTTCCTGTTTCACTGGTTTGGCATGACACCCAGCACAGTGTTTTCGCAATTGCATTTCTGGCAGTTCTTCACCTATTTGTTCCTGCATGACGGTCCCTGGCACCTTATTTTCAACATGTTTTTCCTCTGGATGTTCGGCTGTGAGGTAGAACGGGTGTTAGGCACCCGTGAGTTTCTCAAGTACTATGTTGTTTGTGGGCTTGGGGGTGCGCTCGTCCATTTGCTGATTCATCTTAATTCCGGTGTCCCTGTCGTGGGGGCCTCTGGCGCCATTTTTGGCGTGATGGCGGCATTCGCTATTCTGTTTCCAGACCGAGTCATCACTCTCCTCTTGTTCCTGGTTCTTCCGGTACAAATCAAAGCAAAATACCTTGTGATGGTCTTCGCCGGGATTGCCTTGCTGGTGGGGATGACGGGGCTGTTTGGCACCAGCGACGGTGTTGCGCATTTTGCCCACCTGGGGGGAATGGTTGCCGGGTTCATCTATTTGAAATTAGACTGGCGTCTGAACCATGTTGGAAATTGGCTCAGACAGCAACGTGAGTCTCGCAAAGCAGTCCAGACGCTGAAACGACACCAGGCGATGCAGCGCATCCGGGAGCGCGTCGATGAAATCCTGGACAAAATCAACGAAGTCGGCTACGATAGATTGGACGAAGAAGAAAAGAGAATCTTGCAGGAAGCCAGCCAGAAGTTTAGCGAAGAAAAGGAGCCAGAGTAACTCGTCAGCTCAAATGGAAGCCCTGTATGCGAGACTATGGAGGGATCGTACAACACGCTGAAACGTAGACTTTACCCCGTCATTATTTTTACCCTACTTTTGTCCCCGCTATCTTATGCACAGACCCCTGACTGGGAAAGGGATATTCGATTAAAGGCGCGCAAGATAGATGGGGATTTTTATTATGTTGCGCTCCAGGAGATCGCCGAGAGTTTGAACGCGCATACCTATTACAGCAACAAAGTCAGAAAAGCGGTCCTGTACCTCGGAGAGACCCGAGTCATCGTGACCGCCTTCAACCCGTTTGTCCTGCTCGAGTCGCAAGTCCTGCAAATGCCTGTGGCTACACGTTATGACGACGGTGATATCCTGGTACCGGTGAAATTTTTCGTTCCAATTCTAAAACGCGCTCTGCATGCGACTGAACGCGCCAATGACGAGGTGAGGAGCGACCTGGGTGCAGGGGTGAATATCCTCGGCGTTCAAGTTGAAACGAAGGCAAACGGAACCTTGATTCGTGTCAAAACCCGGGAAGAGTTCAACGAGTCCAGCATCAGCACACGCTATAGCGGGAATTGGCTCTACGTGGATATTCTTGGTGGCAGAATAGATCCGACAAGTTTTGCCACGCAGATCGCCTCCGATGACGTTCGCGACATCGTGCCTGTCCAACTGGAGGAAATGGTACAACTCTCTTTTCAGCTCAATCGCAGCGTCATGGAAAAGAGCATTCACGTCAGCCAACAGGGCAACGAAATCCTGATATCCATTCCATCGCACGAAGGTTTGAGCGCGGATGTGCTGAAAAAGCTGCACGATGTGCAGGCGAAATGGCGAATAGACAGAATCATCATCGACCCTGGCCACGGCGGCCGCGACCCCGGCACGACCGGCCCCCGGGGCACACATGAGAAAGACATCGTGCTGGCCGTCGCCAAGAAACTAAAGCGTCTCCTGGAACGAAGGCTGGGCGTTGAGGTTTTGATGACACGGCAGACGGATAAATATGTTTCGCTCAAGGAGAGGACTCAGTTTGCGAACAAGAATCGAGGGAAGATTTTCATCAGTATTCATGCCAACTGGAACCGCAACCGAAACGTTCGGGGCACGACGACCTACTTCCTGGGTCTGGCCAAGTCCGAGGAGTCACTGGAAATCGCACAACGTGAGAATGCCGTCATCAAGTATGATGATGGCCCCTCCAGCTATGGCCAACTCACCGATGAAAAAATCATCCTGGCCACCATGGCGCAGAACTCCTATAATAAAGAAAGCCAGGATTTTGCTGCCATGATTCAAGGGCAAATCAGCCGAAAAACGGGGCTGCAAAACCGGGGCGTCAAGCAGGCCGGGTTTTATGTCATGGTGGGCGCCTCTATGCCCAACGTCCTGGTGGAAACCGCTTTCATGTCCAACAAGCGGGAAGAAAAACTGTTGAACACGGCCTCGTTCCAGGAGAAAGTCGCACGCGGCATTTTCGAGAGCGTGAAGAAGTTCAAGGAGAAGTACGAGGAACCCATCAGGAGGAGCCACTAGAAACCGGTCGGAAAATGGCGGTCTGTCATTCCGGCCTTGTGCCGAAATCTCCTCGCAGGCGCTCGCGCTCGCCGACTAGATCGAAGAATTCAAAGAGCTCCTGAAGCACCGCGCTATTCGTTACCCCGACCGCTCGGGGCTGGAGCGCCATCCAACATAACCCAATTATCAAAGAGCTGTTATGGCTCGGTGTACGGCCAAAGACATGGCTTCAAACGCGACTCTGGGCGTCTGTATGCAAAAGGAGAAGCAGACTCGGTCCCAAGACGAACGGGTTGGCGCCATGGTGTTTTCGTGGCCCTGGTCCTATCGAGAGAGAAAACTCCTCGTGTCTATCTCTTACTTAGTGATTGACCGAAAACGCCGTCGCTGTCATTTCGACCAACGGGAGAAATCTGTCAATGCACAGACTAATTGCCTTTAAGGTTTTGTTTTTTAATGTCCAAATCAAACACTACTTAGCAAAGGAGTGTCAAATCATGAACAACAGAACCTATGCACATAAAAACACGGCCAGACTCCTGGCCATTGTGTTCCTGATCACCGGGGCCAGCTTAGTGGGGACGGCCACCGGGGACGAGCGTGCTGACTCGAAACTCGAGCAGGCGGCGGCCCTTTACCGGAAGGCCCATTTTGATGAAGCCATTCAACTGCTGCAGGAGCTGGCTGCGGATGCGACGCTGCCAAAACAGCAACAAACCGAGGTCTGGAAGTTCCTGAGCCGGACGTACTATGCGAAGCATCTTCATGACCAGGCCAGAAACGCCATCTCGAAGCTGCTGGAACTCGAGCCTCCCCTGATCACGCTCGACCCGGACCGTGAGCCGCCTCCTTTGATGGATATGTACTACGAAGTACGCAAAGAAAAAAACAAAGGCTCGCGCGTCATCGAACAACCCGACCCTGGCATCAAGACCATGGCCATTCTGGATTTCAAGAACCGCTCACCCGATGACAAAGAACGGTTTGACCCGATGGAGCAGGGCTTCGCCGACCTGATGATCCACCAGCTCAATGGCTCGACACGATTGGTCGTGGTGGAGCGGGAGCGCATCCAGTGGATCCTGAAGGAAATCGAGCTCGAAAACGAACCGGACAGATTCGATCCAGACATGGCGGTTCGCATCGGCAAGCAGCTCGGGGTTCATATCGTGCTCTTTGGCAGCTTTATCAATCTCAACAACCAGATGTGGCTTGGCGCCCGTCTGGTCAAGGTCGAAACCAGCGAAGTTCTCCTGACCGACAGCGTCAGGGGAAAAACCGATAAGTTCTTCGATTTGACCAGCAGGCTGGGCAGGAAGATCAGCAAGAAAATCGAGGTCGAAATCTCCAGCAGTTCCCGGCAAGAGGAGGGCGAAACGGAATCGCTCGACGCGGTGCTGCTCTACTCGCAAGGTCTGAGATTTCTCGAAGATGGCGATTACCAAAAAGCGTATCAAAAGTTCCAGGACGCATTGAAACGCGATCCGGACTACGACAAAGCAAGAAAACGGGCGGAGAGTATCAAGCCGTTACTCGGTTAACCAAACAGTCGTGGCAGTCATAGTCATGAAACACCCTCAAAATATCTTCACCTTCCTTCTGCTGCTGCTCTCTCTCGGCAGCTTCAATTGCAATGCAACATTGTACCGGGAGCGTGGCAAGGACTACCGGGCAGAGCTGAGGAGGGTGCAAAACAAACTCAGGGCCAATCCTGGCGACGAGCAAGCCTTGCAGGAATTTGGCGTCCTCTTGTTCAAGACCCAGCAGTATACTACCGCTTTCAAGGTTCTTTCGAAGATAAACGAGCGCACGCCGCAGAACGGGAGAACGTTGTTTTATCTGGGGATGACCCTGGAAGCTCTGAACAAACTCGATGCGGCCCACAAAGTCTATGGTAACTTCAGCACCGTGGCGCGCTCGGATGAATTCCGAAAACTGCTGCAAGGACGCTACCACAAGCTCACGCGCGATCTCGTCCGTCAGGACATACGAACGCTGGTTGAAAAAGAAAAACGATTGGTCGCCCAGAAGGGCGGAGCCGTGGGCGACATGCCGGTGTCTTCCAATACGGTCGCGGTCTTTCCCTTGTTCTACTATGGCACGGATGAAAAATACGCCGCGCTCGGCCATGGCCTGAGCGAAATGATCTTGATCGATCTAGGAAAAGTCAGCAGCTTGCGCGTGGTCGAGAGAATCCGGCTGGAGGAGCTACTGCGGGAGCTCGACCTGACGCGATCGAATCTGTTCGACAAGCGCACCCTGCCGCGCTATGGCAGAATCCTGGGTGCGGGCCGCTTCATCAGCGGCGCCTATACGGTGACAGGCGGGAAACGGTTACGACTCGATATCACCTCCTGGGATTTCGTAAAACAAGCGTTCCCTGCCCCCCGGGCCAGACAAGACGTGCTCCGGAATCTGTACTACCTGCAAAAAGATATCGTCTTCGAGCTCATCGAAGATCTCGGTGTGGAGCTTACCGGTGTCGAGCGAGAGCAGATCCAGCGCATCCCCACGAAGAATCTCCAGGCGCTGCTCGCCTTTTCCAGAGGGTTGGAGTTAGAGGAAGCGGGCCGTTTTGTTGCAGCCGCAAGGTTGTATCAGCAGGCGGCGAAGCTCGATCCTGACTTCGAGCTGGCCAGCCAAAAGGCGGAGGCCGCCGAGTCGCTGAGCGTTGCCGGGAGCAGCCGGGCCGACGCCATCGCAAAAGCAGATGAAATTGAACGCGGAGGTGGCGACGCGAAGGTGGATTTGCTCGGCAACCGCCTGCAAACCCTCGGTGCCAGCGTTGGCTCGAATTTTGTTCCCGGGCAGGATAACCGGGAAATCGGCGAGCTGCTCGAGACACCAATACCGGATCCACCGCCACCGCCACCACCGGCACCGGATGACCAATGACCATGACAGACAAAAAACATTTACCCGCGAAAAACGCGCTGAAGGGCGACAGGGCGCGTTTGCGCCTCATCGCCGGACTCAGTTTATGCGGCAGCTTTCTTCACTCGCTTGTCGTCAACACCTCCCCTGCCTTCGCTCAGGAGCCGCAATTCCGGCGTGAGATCGCACCTTTTGCAGTTCTCAGAAACGGCGAACTGGTACAGAGCGCTTTCGGCGGCGGGCTGAGTGAATCCAAACCGGTGCTGGCAGACATCGATGCCGACGGCGACCTGGATCTGTTCGTGGGCGAGGCGGATGGCACCGTCGATTTTTACCGCAATACCGGCAGTCAGGCCACTTTTGCCTTCACCTTTGAATCGGATTCAATCGCTGCCATCCCTGTTGGTCTGGGAGAGGCGGCGCCAGCGCTGGCAGATTTCGATGCCGACGGCGACCTGGACCTGTTCATCGGCACGGGGAGTCCGTTTGGCAGCGCAGGACAGATTGTCTTTTATCTCAACGCCGGAACGCCAACAGAGCCATCATTTGTGTTCGTGACAGATTCCCTGGCAGGGGTAGATGTGCGTGAAGGGGCCACGCCGACGTTTGTGGACATCGACGCCGACGGTGACCTGGACCTGTTCGTCGGCGAATTTTTTGGCAATATCAATTTCTACAGAAACGTCGGAACGGCCAGCAAACCGGTTCTTGTTCTGGAGACGGAGACATTTGCCGGGATCGATGTCGGAACTTATAGCGTCCCGACCTTTGCTGATATCGACGCCGACGGTGATCTGGATCTGTTTATCGGGAAGTTTAGCGGCATCAGCTTTTACGAAAATGTCTCGGTCGACACGCTCGCGTTTCTGCTCGTCACCGATACCTTCGCCGGCATCGATGTCGGCCGCCTGACCGCGCCATTCTTCGACGACCTCGATGGCGACGGCGACCTGGACTTGCTGGTGGGCGAAGGCGGCTTCTTTGAAGATGGCAATATCAACTTCTTTCGCAACGTCGGGATCAGGTCACAACCGTCGTTTGTGCAGGAGACCAACACCTTCGTTGGCATCGATGTGGGTGACTTCAATGCGCCCACCCTGGCCGACATCGACCTGGACGGCGATCTTGATCTGATCATGGGGGACCGCCGGGGGGATCTGACTTTCTACCGCAATATCGGAACGCCGGACAATCCGATTTTTTCCTTCGACGCCAATACGTTTTCATCCATTGCCGCGCAGGAGGAGAGCACGCCCGTCTTTGCGGACCTCGACAATGATGGCGACCTCGACCTGGTCATGGGTGAATTTCAGGTTGAAAGTTCCACCAGCAACGTCTCGTTTTACCGCAATGACGGCCCGACGACCAATCCGCGCTTTGCCCTCATCAGCACACGTCTGCTGCCAGTGGACGTGGGGAACCCAACCGCGCCTTATTTGACAGACATCGATGGCGATCTGGATTCGGACTTGTTCATCGGCGACGGCAACGGAGTCATCAGTTTCTTTCGCAACACCGGCTCGGTCGATCAGCTCGATTTCAGCACGGATACGTTGGCAGGGCTTTCGTCGATCGCGGCGGAGGGCTCAATTGCCCCGACGTTATCCGATATCGACTTTGATGGCGACCTGGACCTGTTTGTTGGCAATGTGCAGGGCAGGATAAGCTTTTACCGCAACACAGGCTCGCAAACCGCTCCCGTTTTCACGCTACAAACAAGCGCCCTTGGGGAGATCGACGCCGGGCTGCAGAGCAAGCCAATCTTAGTGGACATAGACAACGACAGGGATCAGGACTTGTTCATCGGAGAGCGCTCGGGCGGCCTTCATTTCTACCGCAACGTTTCCGCGCCTAGGGTGCGCGTTCCGGTAACGGACGTATCCTTTGGCAGAGTCCATGTCGATAGCACAGTCGAACAAGCGCTAACCCTGTTCAACGACGGCCCTGGTTTACTCAGAGTCTTGAATATCACATCCGATAATCCCCGGTTCACCCCGTTACCGACCACCTTCGACATCACGCCCGGCGATTCGAGCGCGGTGACATTGACCTTTACCCCTGCTGACTCCGGGCAGCAGACCGGCGCCCTCGTCATTTCGAGCGACGATCCCGACCAGGATATCGTGATCGTCACCCTGGCCGGCGTCGGGACCATCCGGCGACTGTCGGTGCAGCCCGACACGTTGCGTTTCGGCAACGTGCTGCTCGGACTTTCCGAAAGTCTGGTTGTGGTTTTGACCAACACCGGCAATGAGCCCGCGACCATCACGAGCCTTTCACCGCTTACAGATGACTTCCTGCTCCTCGACCCGCCGGCGCCCCCCTTTGCGCTCAGCGCCGGGCGGGATACCACCCTCGCGGTGCAATTCCGCCCGACAGCGACAGGTGACAGGAGCGATACGTTGCGAATCGGCAACGATTCCGATAACACCGGGCCGGTGAAAAACGTGGTCTTGTCCGGCACCGGCGAGGTGGTCGACCTGGTCGTCAGGCCAACAGCCCATGATTTCGGCGCAGTCACGGTCGGGTTGCAAACGGTCGTGGACATCGTCATTCAGAATCAGGGCACGGTCGAGCTGCAGGTGGACTCGACGGCGATCATCGGCGTGGACGCTTTGGAGTTCGCCATCGAAAGTGGTGGTGCGCCGTTTACTGTCCCAGAGGGGGATAGTCACACGGTTGCCGTCAGTTTTTCTCCGCGCTCCTCCGGCCCCAAGAGTGCTGCTCTGAATATTCAGTGCCCGATTCCCGCAAAAGACCCCGTCGATGTCCCGCTCACCGGCACTGGAATTTCACTCGCAACGCGGGCGCCAACATCCGTGACCAGCAGCAGGGACATTCCGATTCGTGTGACCTTGCCACCAAATGTTGGGTTTGACCGCATGCAGCTTTTCTTCCGCAAGGGAGGGCAGCGCCACTATCAATCGACCGATTTGGTTCAAGACGGCACCGATTTCCTCGGCACGATTCCGGCTGATTCTGTCGGAATTCGTGGCATTGAATATTATCTCGAGCTTGCCAGCGATGACGGGGAGCAGGTGCTCACCTTCCCGGAAAACAATGCCCGCTCCTCCCCGGCCACCATCGGTGTCGAGGTGGCCCGGTTCTCGGCGCCGCTATCGTTCGAGCCCCTGACCTACAAAATGATCTCGGTCCCCGCAACACTGGCGCAGCCCTCGATCGATTCGGTTCTCTTCGACGATTACGGCGAATACGATGCAAACATCTGGCGGCTGTTGCGATGGCAGGAGGCAACGGACGGCGAGACCGAATCTGCTTACCTGGAGTTTCCATTTCCTGATTCACAACGGGTGTTTACCCCGGGGATGGCCTTCTGGATAAACAGCCGCTTCGGCGTGGGGTTCGACATCGAGAATGGCACCTCGACGCCAACCGATACGCCCTTTGTGCTTACGCTCGACCCGGGCTGGAACCAAATCGGCAATCCGTTAGCCTTTCCGGTGGCGTGGGATAGCATCGACACGGGCGGCCTGGTGGAAAAACCGCAGTTCTTTAATGACACCACCTTTGTGCCGCAAATCGACATTCTGCAGCCCTGGCAAGGATATTTTGTCTTTAGCCACGCCAGCGCGCCGACGATTCTGGCGGTTCCTCCGGTTGAGGCACCGGGTGCCACATCCGGCCTCCCGAAGCAAGCCTCGGGACAGGGTCTGTACACGCTGCAACTGTCGGCCTATTTGTCGGATAGAATCAAAGACAGCTACAACTTCATCGGCTTGCGGGAAAGCGCCAGGGAAGGGCGGGACCGCCATGATTTTCTCGACCCGCCACCGGTCGGTCCCTTTGTCCGCGTGGCCATTTTGCAGGGCGGCAACCGGTTTGGCGGCAACTTCAGGCCGCCGCAGGGCCCGGGGCAAACCTGGGAGATCGAAATCAGCTCATCCCTTGCGCACCGGACGATCAGGATAGATTTGATCGAACAGGGGAGATTGCCGGAAGGGTACGAGCTTTTCATCCTGGACCAGGACCAAAAGCAGAGAATCCCAACGCGGGAAAACAGCTTTACCCTCCAGCTCGGTGCCGCCTTTGCGGTCAGAAACTTGACAGTCCTGCTGGGCACGCGGGCCTATGCGGAGCAGCATGGTGATGGCATTCCGCTTGTGCCGCTCCAGTTCGGCCTGCAGCAAAACTACCCGAATCCCTTCAATCCGGAGACGACGATCCTTTACCAGGTCAGCCAGCGCGGACGCGTCCGGCTCGACCTCTTCAACCTGCTGGGCCAAAAGGTACGCACACTGATCGACGGGATGCAGTCGCCAGGTCAGCATGCTGTCACCTGGGATGGCCGCGACGACAGCGGCAAGCCGGTTGCGAGCGGCGTCTACCTGTACCGGTTGCGCGCAGAGAATATGATGGCCGCGCGCAAACTGGCGTTGATTCGATGACCAGGCACACCACGGGGTGCAACACGTTCGGTAAGAGAGTTTTGCCTGCCTTTGCCTCTCAATAAGGGTGCAGGATCAAAGTGATTCTCAACTGCACCTCATCGAAAGGAGGCTATCATGGCCAGAAAATGGATTTTTCTATTAGCAGGTTTCGTCGCAATGCTCTCGACTCCCCTACTTTTGGCACAAGAGAAAACACCTTATGCATTTCACTTGAAGGACGGCAGTGTCATCGTTGGCACGGTCGTGGAGGTCATCCCCAATACCCTGGTGAAAGTGAAAACAAGAGACGGGAGTATCTTTGTCTGCCGAAAAGAAGAAATTCAGACCATCACGAGAGCCGAAGTCCGGGGCTACGCCGGCACGCAAAAATCCACTATGTTTGGGCTGGTCGGGGGTGTCATCTCGCCCGGTACCGTCTACTTCGACAGCGGTGACTTTGACACGGATTTCAGCTATAGCCTCGGTGGCCTGGTGGACTACCAGCTTGCGCCAAAACTCTACGGCGGACTCTCTTTCGATCTGCATGACATCAGCGCAAGAGGCACAAGTAAAACTCTGCTCAACTTCGGTCTGACCCTGAAGGCTGTGCTGGGGAAGGCCAATTCAAATTTCTTCATCCGGCCAGGCGTCATGCTCGGCTACGGGCGCACCAGCAATGAGGGCGAAGATGCGCAGTTTTTCACGGTCGGCGCCAAAACCGAGCTGCTCGTTCGGCTGCAGCGCGGCTTCTGGCTGGTGAGTGAGATCGCGCTCTATGCGAGCCCGGCAGGAGGCAATGCTGAAGAGGATATCACCTTTGGGCCGGTGCTGCTGGTTCGGAGTGGGTTGGTTTTTTGAGCCGCGGATTTACACTGATAAAACACGGATATTGTCAATGATGACCAATACTTCATATTCAAAACTCATTTTATTCGTGTCAATTCGTGGCTGAATTATTTATTTGGTTGCGGCCAAAGACCGCGCTGGGTAAATCCGCGGCCAAAATATGTTTTTGAAGCATCCACGTGGAGGAAATCTGCGCCATGAAACATCTCTATCACCTTCTACTTGCCTTCTGTGTCACCGGACCAGTCCTGGCTGGCAACGATGCCTACATCATCAGCCAAAAGCGGTTCGTTCGGACACAACCGCTTTACCAATTCTGGAGCATCGAAAACAGCGATGACTTCTCCGAATTCAGCAATCTGGTCTTTGCCTATGTCCCGTTTAGCCGTCGCCTCGGCGTGACGCTGCGCAGCAGTCAGGCGGTGGTCACCGGTGAGAATGGCATGGAGACCCTGGGCGGCCTCACGGATACGCAAATCGGGCTGAGCTATTACCTGGAAGGCCCCAATCTTGTGTTCAACCTGGGCGTCAACCTGCCCAGCGGCAAAAGAAATTTGAGCAGCGCTGAAACAGCAACCTCCTCCCGTATCAGCAGTGACATCTTCGATCTGCAGGTGCCCCATTTCGGTCAGGGGTTCAACCTGTCATCCGGTCTGACCTGGGCGATTCCCGTCAGCGAGAACCTGGTGGTTGGCCTGGGCGCCTCCTACCAATTCCGGGGCGCGTATGAACCTTTCAACACGGACATAAGCTATGATCCGGGCGAGGAGGTGCTCCTCACCGGCGGCCTCGACCTCCGCCTGGGGGAGCGCAGCTCAATCAGCGGCGATGCCGTCCTGACGTTGGTCGCAGAAGACAAAATCAATGGTGAAAACGAATTCGACGCCGGCAACAGGCTGCTTCTGACGCTGCAATTCAAAAAATACTTTGGCTTCAACGAGCTGAAAATGCTGGCCAGATACCGCAGCAGAACAAAGGACGAATTCCTGAGCAACGGTCTGCGCCAGAAGACGCTTCCCAATCAGCTCGAAGTCGGGATGCGCTATCAAATGCGGTTCAGCCGGGTCTTCTACCTCGGTGTTCTTGCAGAAGTCAAACACTACGACAGGGCAACGGCCGTGTTTTCGGACATCGACTTGGTGGGTCTTGCGCTGCAGCCCAATCTGGTGGTGTCCAAAAAGGTCAGCTTGCCGCTGGATCTGAGCGTTCGCTTTGGTCGCGCAAAGGGGGGCGCAAATCTCGTTGGATTTCAGCTTGGCCTGGGGTTGGTCATCAATTATTGAGCATAACCCGGACAAACCGGAACCCAAAAAAGAAGCAAAAAAGAAAAAGAAATCTACTACTACTAACTGTCAACTTTTTCCAGGACGGGACACTAACACAAGTCCGCCAGAGGGCGCGGCTTAAAGTTTGAGGCTCAACGTTTCGA
>JBHHXT010000047.1:0-28788 GCA_046757165.1 bacterium
CCCGACTGTCCTAATTGTATGCCTAAAATGACTGTCGGGGCAAGCCCCGACTGTCCTAATTGTATGCCTAAAATGACTGTCGGGGCAAGCCCACCTCTTAGCCTCGATAATTCATGAATCTCGCCTAACAAGGGCCAACACGTAAGGAGTGAAATGCTTTAGCATTTCATGCAACGCTAAAGCGTTGCATTCCTCTTTGTCCCGATAAGATATGCATAATCAAATACTTATTTGAATACTTGCTAATCTCTTGTGAATAATCCAGATCAGAATTTGAAGTTGTTTTAATCCACATTTCATTGTATATTTACTAACTCCTAACCCGGACAAGCCGGAACCAAAAAAAGAAAATCAAAAGCGAACGCAAAGAACACGCAAAGGTTTTTCTCTGCGATCCCTTTGCGCCTTCGCGTCTTTGCGTTAAACCTTAGTCTTTCGGGATTTAATTTTCATTTCTTGCCAAAAAATGACAGAAAATAACTTGTCAGGTAGTAGATTTCGTGCAAGACTGCGCTTGCAAGAAATGGAGTCGTGGAGTAATGGAGTTATGGAGTAGTGGAGTGTTGGATTTTCGGCCAGCCATTACTCCAAATTATCGACAACACCTTGGTAGATGATTTTTCGTAAGCGCCTAGATTGAGCGATTCCTGGCCGGGCGTGTTCGGTGTACAAGCCCCGACAGTCATCACAGGAATACAATTAGGACAGTCGGGGCTTGCGGGGATGAGGGGAAAAGCACGCTAAAGCGTGAACACCCAAACATCTGGACCCGTTGATAGGACTATTCAAAGGTGAATCGCTAAATTTAGGTAACTGAATGAACCATTAACAAGAAAGGGAGACAAAATGAATTGGATTGAGCTGCTAAAAAAGGAGGTCGAACACACCTATGCCGTGACAGAGGCGTTGCTGGACCTCGTGAATGAGGAAAAGCTCGGTTGGAAGCCTTCGACGGGAAGCAATTGGATGACAACCGGCCAACTGGTCATGCACATAACCAATGCCTGCGGTATGGCCATGCGAGCATTCGCCACGGGGGACTGGGGCATGCCGGAAGACTTCGATCCCAGCAACATGTCACCGGAAGACATGTTGCCACCAGCAGAAAAGCTGCCAACCATCGCAAGCGTGGCCGAGGCGAAGAAGCTTTTGGCGGAAGACAAAAAAGTGGCCATCGAGACGCTCGAGAACTGTGATGAAGACCAGCTTGCCAATGAGATCACGACCGCCCCGTGGGATCCAACCGAGATGATCCTCGGACATCGCTTCCTGCAAATGATAGGTCACCTCGACCAGCACAAAGGTCAGCTGTTCTATTACCTGAAGCTGCAAGGGGAAGCTGTCAATACCCACAACCTCTGGGGCATGTAGGGACGCTCATCTCACAAGCGCTTACCCAGAGAAAAATACCACCTGAATTGCGTCCGCTTCTCTCCCGGGGGCGGGTCGCTCAACCAGAGTGGAAAGAACAGCCTCGCCGACAGGCCGGTGAGCAGGGAAAGGTTGCCGCCGAACAAGTTGACGCCATCCCCGGCGGTCTTGAGGCCAAACCCTGCGTCCGAGCGGGTAAACGAGTTGGCTCCGCGGGTCGTCCAGATTCTGCCGGAATCACAAAACCCGAAAAGCCTGAAAATGGTGAAGGTCTGACCCGGGCCGACCTCGAAGTTGACGGTGGCAAATCGCTCAGCGGGCAGCGGACTGCCGGCGTATCCCCGTAAAAGTCCGCCCCCCTCGACATACCGGCGCGAAAACGCACCGAGAGCACCGCCGGTCTTGACAAGGTCGTTCTGGAAACGCTCGCGCGCGCCAGCGCCTTCGCCCCGAAACTGGTCTTGCAGCGTCAGCCGGTCCGGACCGAACGAAGTCGCCAGGTTGCCGCGAACCCGGGCTGTGACGCCAAGCTTGCTGCCTTCCAGGACCAAACGGCCGCTGAGCTTCGTAAACTGCGCCTCTCCGCCGGGTAGCGCGGTTTCGAGACGAACGCGGCCCCGGGTTTCCAGGGCTCCGAAACGGTATTGGGTTCGCACTTCTCCATAGGCCAGAAGAATATCTGAGTCATCCCACTCTTCAAAACGGACCTTGCCGGTGTCGTTGGAAACCTTGCGAAACGTGTACGCCTCATTCAACAACGAGCTGTAATTGAGCCCAAGCCGCAGACTCCTGGCGGTTTTGGTAGAGAGAATACCTTTCGAGCCGTTCAATTCAATATGTGCATCTGCTTCGAACCGCCCTTCGTTTTTGCGTACCATCAGCCGGTAGCGATTCATCAAACTCTTGCGGCTGAGCGGATGAGAATAGGCCACTCTGGCATCCACCTCACCAGACGCCACGCCAACCATGCCTTCGACGGTTAGATTGTTGTAGAAGGCGTTGTAGCTGCTGCGTGCGCCAAAGCCCAGGCGCACCGAGTCATGCTCATTGTACCCGACCAGGGGGCGCCACAACACCAGGATCGCGTCGTTTGGGATGTGAACAAATCTCAGGAAAGGCAGGTCAGGCCTGAACTCCAGGCGAGGCTTGCTGTGGTTCAACCGGTTGCTGTCCATGATGCGGTCGTCAGGGTCCACGGCGACTTTCTTGGGCTTCTTCGAGGTCTCAAAAACGACCTTGCCGGCTTTGGCTTTGCCGTCCCACCGTTTCACCAGTTTTTCGCCCTTGCCGCCCTCCACTTCGACCTCCACCGGCATGATGCCATCGCCGTTCCGTTCTATTTCGACTTCAGTCACCCAGGTGCCATCCCCCCGCCGGTACTTCCTGACTTTTTTCTTTGAATAATCCACGGTCGGCGTGTCGCGCAGCCACTGCTCAAAAAACCAATCCAGGTCCTGGCCGTGCACCTGCTCAAAAACCCGCTGCAGATCCGCTTCATTAATATGAGCATGCGCGTAACGGCGTGTTGTCTCCTGCAAGCCTGCCTTGAAGCTCGAATCCCCGACCACGAATTTGAGCAGCTCATAAAACACCTCCGACTTGAGGTAAACATTGAACAGGGCGCCAATTGGATCGTGGAACTCATGAATCTCCTTTGAGATGGGCTCATTTTGACCCGACTCGCTGTAAAGCCTGGTGAAGGTTCTCACGGCCTGGTCCAGGGTTGGCAGCGGGTACTGGCGCTCGATCCAGGACATCTCCTCTCTGGCTTCGTTGTAATCATAGCCGCGCCGGCCATATTTCTTTTCAGAAAAGCTCTTGCCCATGTAAACCTGCAGGCCGTTCGCCAGCCACGGTTCTTTGGCGCCGTTGGTGCCGACAAGCCCGGGAAAATAAATGGCCGACAACCCATAAGCGAGCTCAAAATAATCCTCCGCTTGCAGCAGGGCCATCATGGGGTAAGCCAGACTGCGGTTGGCTCCCTGCACGAGACTGAGGTGCGGATAAGGATTGGGGCCAAAATGGTCTGCAAGATAGGCCAGAACGCCATCTACACGAGGAGAGATCGACCGCAGCCACTGCCGGCCGTGCAAGCCAGAATAAAACAAGTGCACAGGCAGGCCGGCCTCCATCTCATAATGGACAAACCGGGGAGAGGCGCTCCAGATAAAATCGTGCATCCGGCTCGCGCGATAGCGCAGTGTTCGGGGGCCGTCACGGTCTCCTTTTTCAAGAAGCCATTTCCTGACTTCCTTGTGCCAGGCCTCGAAGTCATCGTGGTTCAAGCCAGTGTCGGCGGTCACGGTCTGCCAGTCCGGGTCGCCTTCGAGCAGCTCTGCGGAAGCGACGACAATGTAATTTCCGGGAACGGTCAATGTCACGTCCATGTCTGCAAATTCGCTGTAGACGTCAACGGGCTGCATCATGAAATGAAACGGCTCGGCCTGCCAACCGTCTGTGTCGTAGACAGCCACTCGCGGAAACCAATGAACAAAATCCCTCGGCACGCTCGACTTCAGATGTCCGGAAGGCTCGCGAGTGAAGTCCTGGTAGAAGCTCACGCCCAGCGAAAGGGTATCTCCCGGCAGCAGCGAAAAGGGCAACGGCAGGTTCAAGATGGTGTCGCTGAAGTCGTAAGCCCGCAGCGGGAACTCGCTGCGCCCCGCGATTGCAAGAAACTGCACGCTCTGAATGGTCAACTCGTAGCCGCGCGCGATCTCGAATTCAACATTCTTGCTCGTGAACCGCTGCATCTCCCTGAAAGCAGTGTTCTCCTGATCGTGGAAGGCATTGGAGGGTACCTGCAGGAAAACCTCGCGCAGCGTGTCGGGAGAGTTGTTCTGATAGAACACTCTCAGGGAGCCATTCAGGCGATGTTCCGTCGTATCTAATTCTGCTCTTACCTGATAGTGCACGCCCTGCTGCCACCCGACGGTTTGCGGGCCTTCTTGCGCGACCACCCCGGAGACCAGCAGCAGAAGGGTCCCGCGTAAAAGAAGCATTCTTGTCATGATTTCGCCTTGCGTTTGGGGTTCTTGCTCGAAATGGACCTCCTACCTTGTACGCCGGTCGAATCAAATGTTTTCAAACCCAAATGAAATTCAGAATGCAGAAATAGTGGTACTCCTGGGTCAAGCCGGAGTGAAAAGCCTCAGCTTTTCAGGTTCTTGCGATGTTCAAGTGTCGCAATGCTGAAGCATTGCACTCCTGTTTCGTCTTCTCCCAAAAAGCGGGACATTCAGCAACTAAAATTTCCTACTTTAGGCTTGACATCCTGTGGGCTATTTGCTATCTTCCCCTACATCCCGCGACCTCTCCCGTCAACGCTGAAACGCGAAGCTTATCATTTCGGAGCTGGGAATACAAAAGATCCATTTTATCCTGACGGCGGCCAGGCCATCTATGCCATTTTCCTGCGCATGCGTCTTGCGCTTTTGTGCAAAAATGACACGGAGAAACACCCTGAGTAGCCTCCGGTGACGGGACAGAGGTCAACGAGGACGACGTCCTTCACTCCCGAACCCCAAACAGAAAGGAGAGAGCAAAATGGACAAGTTTCAGGCTATTTTCGAGATTCTTTATTTTCTGTCCGCCATTGACGGCGAGGTGAGCCAGTCGGAAGTCAATGTGATGACCAGTTATCTCAATGCCAACCACGGCAAGATCACCTTCAACCCCCTGACAGTTGTCAACGCGATTTCCACCATGACCGGCAAAGGAATGGCTGAAGAGCTGCAGCAGGCAGCCATAGTCTTCAAGAATTCGAGTAATGCACAAGACCGCAACACGGTTTTGGATTTCGCGCTACAGCTCATTGCGGCTGACGGCAAGATCACCACCGCGGAGAGGGACCTTTTTCTGCTTCTCGGAAATACATGGAATATTGATATGCCAAGGTATCTTGCGAGCAAAGGAATAAACTGACAGGTGGTGAGCGAGGTTTTGAGGGATGAGCTTCACGCCAACTTTGCCCAGGCGCTGTCAATCGCGTTCTCGATTTCATTGCAAATGCCATCCACCCGCACCCTGAGCTCATACCACTCGGGGTCATCGCCAGCGGCCCTCAAACCGAGCAGCATCTCTTCGCCATAATTCAGCTTGGCGTAGAGCAAATCCAACTGGCGCTCAAACTCAATCTGATGGCGCACCGGCACGGTGTCTGCGCGCGATTTGAGCTGCGCCATTTTCGCTTGCCAGCGATCCAGCTTTTCAGCAATCGCGGCTGAGTACGCGTGTTTATCGTGCATTATCCACGAATGGCTATTATCGTGTTTCTGTTTCGCCACTTCCGCGCCCGGGATTCGCGAAGTGAACCGATGCTTAAAGATATCACAATGCCATACCAAATTCAACTCGAAAGATCTATTTTCTTGTTGAAAGTTGTGATAGAATTGTTATTTTTAAAACAATAGCCGAAACTCTCCTAATTTGCCAATTTACAATCAGCTATGAAGATCCTATCGGCTGCTCTATTCTGCTGTTTCTTTCTGGCACAGACGCTCCCCGGCGCCTCGCAGGTGCTTCCGCCAATGCAGCGGGACAAGATTCGCTTCGACCTCGATTATGCCAGCTTCAAGGCAGAAGCGGGCAAGGTTCGCCTGGAGCTCTACTACTCGTTCTATCTCAATCAGTTCCGCTTCGCAGAACAGAATTCTCAGCGCATCGCAACTTTTGTCATCGATACCCGGATATTTCAGCAGGACTCTCTGCTCGAACGCCAGACCATCAGACGCACAAGCACGCTGCCGCTCAACAAACGATTGAGTGGGAAAGAGGTGTTTCTCACTATCTCCAGGTTCGAACTCATCCCCGGTCAGTACAAATGCCTCACAACCATTGCGGACCGTCATGCGGAGGCAGCAGGAGCGAAAGAATTGCAGCTCGATTTGACGCCTTTTGACAACGAAACGCTCACCTTTAGCGATATCGAGTTGGCCAGCTCCATTGCAAAGGATACTTCTCAAAGCCTTTACACAAAACACGACTACCAGGTCATTCCAAATCCGCCGGCGCTTTATGCGGCAAACAACCCCATGCTGTACTTTTACTCGGAATTGTACGCCCCACAGAATGCACCCCCGGGCGAATACAAGCTTGAATACAAGATCCTCAACAACGACGGCTCGGTTTACCGGTCCTACGCGCCGCAGCCACGCCAGAGGCCGACGCCGACCTCGGCGGAGGTCGGCGGACTCAACGTCGTCACCTTCCCCTCAGGCCAATATCAACTGCAGCTCAACCTCCTGGATGCAGACAACCAGCCGCTCGCAAGCCAAACCAAGACGTTTTACACCTTGAGACACCGTGGGACCAGCCCGGCCACGGACCTGGGTCCCCGGCAGCTCGCATTTTTGCGGGAAGAATACAAAAATGTCGGACTGAAGGAGATCGACATCGAGTTCAAAAGTGCCAGCTACATGGCGACCCGCGAGGAAAAAACCATCTTCAAATCTCTCGACCTGGCAGGAAAGCAGCGGTTCATGGCGGAATTCTGGGCCCGGCGTGCCGAAAAGAGAGAGGAACACCTCAAACGGCTGCGCTACGCCAATCAGAACTTCACGCGCCTGCACAAAGGCTGGAAAACAGACCGCGGCCGGATCACCATCAAGTATGGTCAACCGGACAGAACTGAGAAGAACTTCAGCATGAAGGAAAGACGCGCCTATGAAGTCTGGCGCTATTTCAACGCTGAAGAGGAAGGCAGCATCTTTTTCGTCTTCGTCGACAAAGGCGGATCTGATGATCTGGAGCTGGTGCACTCAACCGCCAGAACAGAGGTGAGTGACCCGAATTGGAGACGGTGGATCGAATAACCTTTACTCGACCCGAACTTCGTCCGAAAAAACACTCTCATTGCCATCTTTATCCACAGCGGCAACGCTGAGAAACAGCCCGCTGTCAAAACCCTGTGGTTTCTGCAGGGTCACCGCTTGCTCCTCGCCGGCAGAAAAGAACCTGGCAATCGCAATTTCGCCCGGGCTGCGCACCGCCAAAAGGTAATTGGCCACATCCGTCGCCGCGGGCGCTTGCCAGCTGACCCGCAGCTCGCCGGCATTTTGCTCAGCCACCTGAACATTCGTTGGACTCGGCGGGGCATCTGCCCAGCTCGCCAGGTAAGCTGCGTTGATTTTCGTCACCGTCGCCAGATAGCGAAACGACATGAACTCCGGCAGATCCTCCATGTTGTGCTGGTGGTTCATATTGTCCTCCGGCTCGGTCAACCGGGCGGCGGTGTACCCCTCACCGTTGAACGAAAAATGGTCGCCACCGCGGCCCGGGCGGTCTCTGGCCGGGATGAGATCGACGGTCACCTCTTGCACATAGGCATTGCCCTGCAGTTGGATGAAGCGCGCCAACTGCCGGTTCGCCGAGTCTTCCGGCCCCTCTGAAAAACAGCGCACGCGGGTGCTGTCCACATTACCACTGCCTCCGACGACATTTCCTACGACATCATTGGTCACCATGCCGACCACGTTGACCCCGTCTCTGCGCAAATCCTGCGCAAGGGCGCGGCTGCCGAACAAGCCTTCCTCCTCGCCGGTGACCGCCACAAAAATCAGCGTCGACTCAAAATCGAATTGGCTCAGGACACGTGCCAATTCAATGACTGCTGCCACGCCGCTGCCATCGTCATTGGCGCCGGGAGCGAAGTTGGTTGCATCCCTCACGTCCCGGTTGCGGGAATCCAGGTGCCCGCTGACGACAAACTTTCGCTCAGGAGTCGTGGACCCCGGCAGCTCCGCCACCACATTGCGGTGCAGCCCGGACACACCCACGATGGTGGCGTCGAATGTATGGTAGGAAACGCGCAGCCGTCCCCCATTGGCATCGCTGATGCGTTTGAATTTGTCGAACACCCAGCGCCGCGCAGCACCAATGCCCTGGCTCCCGGAGAGCGTATCCGAGTTCGTATGCCGGGTATGAAACCCAACCATACGCCGCACATAGGATTCGAGCGAATCCGCGCTGACCAAACCGACAAGGCCCTCGATCCTGGCATTGTCAGCCTCCGGCACGACCTCCTCGAGATTCGGCCCGGGCGCATTGCCGTCGTCAGCACCCATGTCATTCCCCTTATCGTTGACGGGCGAATCATCGGAGCAACGAGCGAAAACAAAAGCAAGCAATAGAGCCAACACAAATCGTCTCAAGAGTACCATTTTTCTTTTCTACCTTCCATTACATATTGCCTCACGCAGAGTTCGCAAAGATGAAGTAACAAAATAAACCACTCTACGACCCGGCGGTCTCTGCGTGAAATTGAGTACATAATCGTATTTACGAATTGGTGTTCAGCGCATTCCCCAATGGGGGTCAATTCGCCATTCGTAGCCGCCACCCCTTGTGGGTGGTTGTTATCTCCCAGCAGGGCGATTCATATATGCCCCACAAGGGGGCATGGCTACAGAATCTGTTGTGGTCGCCATTCGTCAGAGCATTCCCAATTGTGTCCGGCCATGCCGTTCAAAAAAATACCCATGACTCCTGCAAGAGTCATGGGTATGGTACAAAGGTTGTTTGGAGGACAAACAACACTCTAAAAATTCAAAAGCACGGAAAACCTGATCAAATCATCCAGATTATCCTGACTGACCCAGGAGACGTCAAACTTGCCGGTGAAATCGCTCAGCCTGGCCTTGATGCCCGCGCCGGCGCTGAACCGCTCCGAGAAACCGTTGGTGTCGCCGGCGTTGTCCTCGTCATCTTCTTCGTCGATTTTGAACCCGCCGCGCAGGAAAAGCGCATCCTGCCAGCTATACTCGAAGCCGACGGTCTCATAGCGCAAATTGTCGTTCGGCTGCACCAGGTTGCTCGCCAGAATCAGCTTGGAGGTGCTCCTGTTCACGACGTCGAGGGCAATGCCGAACTTGAACGTGATGGGCAGCGGGAAGTTTTGACCCTCAAAAATAACATTTCCGCCCGAGTCTTTTTCTGTGCCAAAGTTCAAATCCGGACCAAAGTTGGAGACGGCCATACCGATGGTCAGATCGCGGAAGCCGGTGTGATAGAGGGTGCCGACGTCAAACGCCACGGTACGCTCATCGAATCCGGCAAGATCCTCCAGAATCAGTTTTCCGGTACCGCCAACAGAGAAGCGGTCTGTAAGCTGCTTGGCGTAGCTCACCGCGATAGCCGATTCGCTGGCGCTGAAGGTCTCGCCGGTCGCCCCTTCAAAGGCGACGGTGATCGGCATATCCCCGGTGGTCAGCATATTAAAGCTGATGGCAACGGTGCCGAAGCCGGAAACCGGCTGCACGTAAGCGGCATAGAAATGAGCCAATCCGCCGGGCAAATTAGTATGATTGAACATCGCCTCCCGGCCCCCGACCTCTGTCAAGGCGGCCGGATTATAGAAAGCAGCGCTGGCATCGTTGACCAGGGCGACAAACGATTCTCCCATGCCCGTGGCCCGCGCGCTCACCCCGATTTGCAAAAACTGTGCGCCTACCGTGCCTGTCTTCGAAGGCCCGCCCAGGACAGTCGGCTCGTTCTGGGCCAGGAGAGCACACGGAAGCAGCGCACCTATTAGCAGGGTGCCCATCACGGCCTTGAAATTTCTGGCTTTCTTCATGGAGAGTTCCTCCTATTCAGGTGTCTCAATACTATCCGTTCACAAACATTCCACATCGCTTCCATCGCTGTCTGCGATGGAAGCGATTGCCAAACTCTATTTGATGACAACAAAGCGGCCGATCTGGCGGTCGCCGTCCGGCGCTTCTACTGAAAACAGATAGATGCCGCTGGCGATGGGCCGGCTGTTCCTCGAAATCAAATTCCATCTTGCGCGCGAATCGTTGGGATTATCGTGCAGAATGGTCTGCACCAAATCTCCATCGACCGTGTAAACGCGAATGGTACACTTCGCCGGCACATTCACGAAGTGGATCTCGCGAAACAGCTCGATGAGCACATCGGCATTCAGGCTCTGGTCTTCGAATCCTGAGCGCTGCACATACGGATTCGGTTCAACCCAGATTCTGTTGTCCAGCTTTGTCGATGGCCTGCTCGAAGCAGAAAGACGCGTGGCGTTGATCAGGGGACTGGTCGCGAGTGTTTCCAGCCCGATCTGCGGCGCCCCGCGGTCGAAAGAAACCACTGAGTAGGTAAACGCTTTGCCATTCGGGACATGGTCAACATAGTTGAATGCCAGGCCCGTATTGCGACCAAAATCATTGCCGGCAATATCGAATTCGGCCAGAATTTCAAAGGTTCCCAGCACGCCGGTGTTGCTTCTCAGCACCCTGAATCCTTCAAAATCCACACTCTCGTTCTCGGGTGTGTTGGGGTCGTCGGCGACGAAGGGGTCTTCAAAATTCAACGGCAACGATTTGTCAGTCGGGTCATAGCCCGGGCTGGTTGGATCCGCAGCAGACCAATCCAGGGTGATGGTGCGGTCGCCGGGCGTCACTGTTAGAGGCGGCGCTGGCGGTGGCGGTGGGCCGCGAAAGTCCGGTACGCCGTCGCCCGTATCCAGCAGGCCGTCGCCATCCAGGTCCTCGCCGGCAAACCCATCGCCGTCGGTGTCGAAGCCGGGATTGTCGAACATCAACCCGGCAATGGCGGCGTTGACGCCCAGATCCACAAATGCAGCCGGGTCAAACGTTCCCAGCGCCCTTGCCACGTCCGAATTGCCCTCACCTCCGATGACCGCGTAGGTGAACAGGATGGAGTCACCAGGAGCGAAGATCTTGACTGTCTGGCCACTCATCGGATCGTTTGGATCGGTGATCAGGGAATCCCGGCTGCCTAATGGCCCGAATGAAATCAAGAATCTCGAATTATCATTCGGCGTGGAACCGGCCGGGATATTGGTGTCAAACTCCTTGGTCACGGGATCGAACTGCGGTGGATCAAAGGAGCCGTTGGACAGCAAAATATATTTCTCAGAATCGATTTCCGGGCTGCCAATGGGATCGCGGTCATTGGGGTCGCCGGTGGTCACATTGACGGTCACAGGCCCCCAGTCATCCTTAGAGCTGACTTCGGTGTCGCTCATCCACCAGTTGAAAGAGACCTGGCCCTCCCGGGCCGTTGGCCGCAGCACCCGCACCCCGACAACACCTGCCATGAGACCTTCGTCGCCGTCCGGCTCTACGACCCAGGCCGTGTTGACCACTTCGCCGGCAGCGTTCATCTCCATGAAGCCACTGGCATCATCGGTCTGATCGACGTTGCCGACCACGCCCATGTCGTTATCGGCGAAGAAGCCGGCATAGAAATTCCGGATGAAGTTGTGGCCGATGTTGCGGATCACGAGATCGAAGAAAACGATATCCTCTGCAAACGTCAGGCTGAACTGATAGCTCTTTTCCTCCACCTCGATTCCAAGGGCGCGCTGATGCTTCGGAGGGGCGAACACAAACCCGTCAGCAATCAGGAAGGTGTCCGTATACGTCCCGATAAAGTCCTCTTCCGAAACAGCGTTGGGGCTGAAAAACGGGCTGTTCGGGTTCGTTGAGCGCACGACTATCGCCGAGCGTTGGTCCGTAAAGTGAGGAAACATCTCTCTGAAATCCACCACACTCCAGGCCGAAGGCCCTTCTGAACACAGGGTATCGAGATCCCCGGGAGCATGTAAATCTGGCCCGGTGGTCTCATCGGCGGGAACGATGCCGCCGAAAAACATGCCGCCACGGTTGATAAACTGTGCCTCCTGGCCGGGAATGTCTGTTCCGGGCCAGACCGCACCCCGGCCCGCGTCAGTGCCAAACTGACCGAAGTTGGTTACGCCGACCCAGAGTTTACCATTTTTATGAACCCTTGAATCCAGGAAGCGGTCTTCAAATTGTGCGTACAACTCTCCGATGGAGAACAGCACACACAGCGCGAAAACCAGCGAACTTCGCTCGAGTAACTTCATTCTCATGGGATTCTCCTTCTCATAGGTTGACAATATATAAGTTCGCAGCCCGTATGGACACCGATCCCATCGCACGAAGCGATGGAATCGGCTTCCTCTCCACCTGCAAGAAATCTTAGAACCTCAACCCCAACCCAAGGAGGATTTGCCTCGGAGCGCCGAACTGCTCCGGATTCAAATCCGCCGCACGGCCATCCCCTCTCGGGTTGCCATGCTCGAACCGCTTGATCTGGGTCCCGATTTCTTCGCCTGTGACCGGATCCAGCAGCGGCAGCTCACACTCGATGCAGCTATGCTCCGCATCCTCCACCAGATTCAACAAGTTCCGGCGGTCGAAGAGGTTGTTGACATCGACATAGAGCGTGGCCAACAAGCTTCTAAAAAGCTTGAAGTCCTTTCTGAGACGCAGGTCTACGGTCAGGAAATAGGGCAATCTTTCTGAGTTCTCAGTGGCAAGCGGATCGGCATCTTCATCTATGGTGAAAGGCAAGCCGCTGCCATAGCGGGTGAAAATATTCAGGCCGACACGGTCGAAGGTCGTACCCAGAAAACGAAAGCCCTGGCCGGCGGGAATCTCAAAACTGATGTTGGCGTTGATGGTATGTCGCTGATCCCAGTCTGACGGCACCTCTTTCAGGTTGGGAAAGGCAGCGATGCCCTGGGCGCCAATGCCACGGTCAAACGTGGAGGCGCGGGTGGTCGCCCACATCAGGGTGTAGCTGACCGAGCCTGAGAAGTAATGGCTGTATCGTTTGATGAGCTCGAATTCAAATCCTCGGTCGCTGCCGAAATCGCGATTCACCAGCTTGCGGAACGGCGAGGCCTCGGTGCCAAAGGTCTCGAAGTTGATTTGATTGCGGATATCCTTGAAGAAGCCGGTGACGCCGATCTTCCAGTCGTCCGTCAATTGATGGTCGAAGCCGACTTCATAGGAGATCGTTTCTTCCGCTTCCAGGTCCGGGTTGCCAAAGGTATTCAACTGGTTCTGAAAGACGCGAAAGCGGTTTTGGCGCCGAAAGAGCTCGCTCAGGGTGGGAATCTGGACAAATCGACCGTAGAAAAAATACAACGTACTGCGGTCCGTAATCGGATGTGAGATTCCCAGTCGGGGAGAAAGGTAGTTCTTGTCGTTGACGACCTTCTTCTCCGTCTCTTCGGTTTGAAACGCTTCATTGATTTCAAACACTTCCGAGCCCGGGTTGAAATTGTCGAAGCGCAAGCCGAAGTTGACGATCAAAGACTCGAATTCGATCTTGTCCTGGATGTATCCGGATAAGTTCCCGGGTTCACGGTCGTAAAAATCCCGCAGGGCGCCGGAAGTGATAAACGGACCATCATCCGGTGGATTGGACCTTCTCGACGGGACTTTGTTGCCGCCGTTGTCGATACGTCTTTGATCGAGGTCATTGATTTTGATTTCAAACCCGGCCTTCACCTGGTGATTGCGGGTCACCTGGCTGAGGACATCCCCCTTGATGGTATACACCTGGGTCAAATGTTTTGACCAGGTATCGCCCGGAAGGTCGAAAGCGGCGGCAACGCCGAGATTGTCCGAGCCGCCATTCCAGCCGGTGCGGTAGAAGCCGGCAAGATCGGGATTCTCGTCGGTGAAGTCATCTTCAAAAAAGTTGTCATCGCCATCACCGCTGCCGACGAGATCATCGTCGATCGCCTCCAAACCGGAAATGCGGTTGTTCATGAACTCCGGGGTCAGCCGGATGCCGTTGCGGATTCCCGGATACTCAAAGCGGTTATTGCGCAAATAGCCGAATTTGAGCTCATAGAAGGTCTTGTCACTCAAGTTGTGGGTCCAGGTAAACACCATGTTCGAGCTGGTCCCCTCGAGCTGCTGGCTGTGGTCGGGCTGGAACTTGTACGTGTGGCGGTAATCATCGCGCCAGAACTTCGAGCCGACAAAGCTCATACTGGTTTTGATGTCGGCGTTGGGCCGGTAGTTGAGAACAGCGCTGTAGTTGAGGTTATTGCGAAACCGCCCTCCCCAGTCGAACAAACCCAGAAAGCTGCTCATAAACGGGTGGTCGACTTTTCTCGGATTGACGAAGGTCACTTCATCGGCTTCACCCGCCTCGTGGATCTCTGCCGTCTGCTCAAATATTTCATCATGATGGACCAGTTCAGCATCCTGGTGCTCGTTGGGCAGGAAGCCATCCGACATTTCAGCCGTGCCGGAAACGTAAAAAGTGACCTTATTTTTCAATCCATTGATGCCGAGTGCGGGCAAGATGAGGTCGGAAATCGGCTCCGGTCCGCCGAGATTGAATTCCCACCGGTCGGTGTTAAGGGAATTGGCTCTGAGTCCGGTGCCTTCCGGTTTGAAATAAGCATTCGGGTCAACCGTCAGCGGGTCCTTGGCATCATTGAGAATGTCAGAGGGAAATTTGCCGCTGCCGAAGTCATCGGTGAAATAGGCCAGGCGGCCAGAATAGCGCTCGCCGCCGCCGCGTGGAATGATATTGACGATGCCCGACTGAACATTGCCATACTCGGCGTTGTAGCCCCCGGTTTGCAGCTCAACTTCGTCGATGGCATACTTGTTGACATCGACCACCTCATTGTTGAACAACGGGTCGTTGACCGACAGTCCGTCGATCAGGTACACCACTTCACCGGACCGTCCGCCGCGCACATGCAACTGCTCGCCCTCCCCAACCACGCCTGGCATCAACTGGATCACGTCTGTCACAGAGGTGACGCTGGCGATGTCTTCGATTTCGGTCGCCGTCACACGCGATGAAGACGAGGTCAAGTCCCTGATAACCAGCGGCTGCTCAGCCACGACGGTGATTTCTTCCCCCGACAGCACGGTGGCAGCCAGATTGTAATCTACTCTCGTTGTCAAATCGACCCGCACTGCGACCTCGGTCTTGATCAACTTTTTGTAACCAACCATGGAGACTTCTACGCTGTAGCTGCCCGGCGGCAGACGTAGAATGGTAAAATACCCGTCCGCATCCGTGGCCGCGCCAAACGTCGTGCCTGTCACAAGCACGTTTGCCCCGGGCAGCCCCTCACCTGTATCGCCGTCTATGACACGGCCAGAAATCTTTCCAGTGGTGCCAGAAAAGATATCGGTGGGCAACAAGGCCGCCACTGCCATAACCAATAGCATACTCGAGAAGCCCGTCAATCTTTTTTTGAATGCGCCCATAGCATTACTCCTTTATTCGGGTTAATTGGACTATGACACGTTAACAGCTTTTCCACACCTTGGTATTAACCTGGAAGGTGTTTTTTTCTGCTACTGCCCCATTTCCCGCATGATTGTCTGCGTCAAAGTACGCGAATTGAGCGGGCTGGCTTTCACATTTCTATTCTCAAAAAGTGGAAACGTCAAGAAAACAAGCTCGGTGTTCGTGCCACCGGAGGGGAAGCGCAAACCAACATTGCCAATCACATCCCCCAGACCGCCTATGCCAGCATAAATAATCTCAGCCCCCTCTCCAGGCACGATGTCTTCAACATCCCCGGACTGAACGTCGATGGCAATGCGGGGAAAATTCTCCGCGTCACCGAGCACATCATCGGCGAAGCTAAACTTGAGGTCCCCGGCGAAATCGCCGGCGCGGGCCCATCCCAACGTGGCATCGGTCGCCGAGTCCCCGGTCGCAGGCGCCAGATGGAGATAGACAGACTCGAACTCCGTGGCATCGGGCGGATTGTCGTGGCCCGTGACCAACGCGATGTCTTCCATAATTCCCTGCCCCATCACCCAGAGCTTGCCGCCGGCGTCGACGAAATCGGACAGCGCGACGGGCGCCTCCGGAAACTCCGTGCCAATGGCTCGCCACCAGGCAGAGCCGGAGCCGCTATAGACCACAGCGACCTCAAAAGGCGTCAAATCCGCCGCGGCCGGCGCGCCCTGTTCGGCAACATCCCAGGTCGAAAAAGCAAAGCCTTCAAACAGGTCCGCAAAGAACCCGTCTTCGTCTATCTCGTCCAGAATATCGCCTTGCGGTTTGTCGTCGACGATAACAATGGTTGGCACTTTCGCCTCATAATCGATCGTCGTTGTCGAAACCAGGCCGGCGTCGTCCCGGGCTTCCAATGTAAAAGTGTAAACCCCCGGCGCCGTCGGGACATCAAACCCCGCGACCGTGGCCATGCTGAATTCATTCAAGGGAGCCTCATCGGTGACCTTCCAACGGTAACCGGTTACTTCGCCGAATTTATCCACATCCCGGGCGGTCCAACTGAAGAATGCCGCGCTTCCGGGAGCATAAGCTGGCGTCACGCCACTGCCGCCCGAAGAAGCACTGCCACGCGCACCGCTGATGACGACCTCAGGTGGGCCGAGATTCGGGCCGACTCTAAAGGAGCGCGAATCGCTCGCCGCTTCAGAGCCCGCACGAGCGGTCACGGTAAACGTATAGTCCCCCTCCGTCTGTCCGGGATAGGTGCGGGAATTCTCATCGGTGGCTACCGGAGAGGCATCAACACCGGAAAGTTGTACTTCATAGGTGATATTGTCTGCGCCCCGCCCGCGCCACTCGAAGGTAAAGAACTCGTTGTGAAGCACTTCACTGCTCGGGCCGGAGATGATTTCAACCACAAACTGCTCTGAAAAGCGAGTCAGCGTGGGGTCGTCGTCAACGCAAGACAGGGAGAACATGCCGACGAATATCAAAGCCCCAGCGAGAAGCTTAGCGATTTTACCAAGATAAGACGTGATCATTTTTTCCTCCTATTCGGTCTGGCATTGGTCAGATGACTAACATAACCTGGACTTCCTGTGATCAACTCGCCTACTCGCCGAACAACGTTCCAAAAATAATCGCGGCTGCGGCTTGCAGTGCCGGGTCGTCGCTGGCCGTTCTTCTGAGCGAATGCCCCCAGGAAACCACCTTCCCCCATGGCTCAGGATGTGGCATGTACACACCACGCGGAAAGGTCGGAAAGCTCCCTTCAGTGGCCTGAAAAATCGCCTCGGCACTTGCGTTGGGTCGAAGAATTTCGACCAGCCCGGTGCTTCCAGTAAAGTCGATCGTAATGCCGTCGAAGGACGAGTTTATGGTGTTGCCCCAGGGATTGGCCCAACTGTCATTGACGCCGGTAATGCCCGCTGTATCAAAATTATTGAACATGGCCCGAATTCCTGCAATCTCAGACAGGAAACCGGACCCGGCAACGGACCAATTGTAGGAAGTCAACCATAGATTCCCGCCGGCTTTGACATAAGCACCCAATAGAATTCCATTGGCAAAGGCCGTTGGCGAGTTGTCGGTGAAAATTACAGCCGTAGAGTACTTGCCGAGCTCATCAGGCGTCCAGATGGACAGGTCGTCTTTCGGATGGCCATTATCCGCGTCGCCGTCAAAATCCCAATAACGCGACACGGGGAACCCGGCGGCGGCAAAAATGGCCTCCAGGGTCTCATTCTCACCAAAACCACAATCATCGATGATGATAATCCCCTGGTCCAACGAGGCTTTGGCGGCCGAAAACCGAACCAGTTCCTGGCTGAGGACGCCGGCCAGATCTTTGGCACGCAAAACGAAGAAGTGGTCGCCCGCGGTGACCCTGTCCCCTGAAATAGCAGCCAACCCCTCGGTGGAGAACTCCGAAAACGCGCCTTCCGATGAATCATCAAAGGCCCACGAGAACCCAAACAGGGTGCCACTATAATGACTCAGAACGGCCGAGTAGGCGAACGACACGTCCACCTCCGAAAACCAGCCGCCGCCATCGGCAGGGCCGGCCAGGAACTGAATCACAGGGGCAAAGCCGCTGGAGACAAAAAAGCTGCGGGTTTCCGGCGTGTCATCGATGGCCCCCAGATTGTCAATCGCCTGCACCGAAACGGTGTGATTCCCCACCGCAAGCAGGTTGCTCTGCCTCTCACTAAACTCGATTAAAGCCTTGCCCTCGGCGTCCGCTGCCATGCGGACGGCCGTGCCTCCGTCAATCGAATACAGGAATTCCACGATGAAGCCATCCGGATCGTTACCGCCGGCCACAAACTGAACCCCGGAGCTCGTGGTTGCACCATTCGAGGGGCCGCTCTCGATGGCCGTGCTCGGCCTGGCGTTGCTGCCGGTTTCCCCCAGCACGAACACCGCAGCCGCAGGCGTTGGATCGAGCGCTCCCTGATCATCCAGGGCGCGAACAAACACCGTGTTCTCGTCAGACTCCGAGGCGAATTCAAGCGTGCCCGTGGCCGTGGTATTCACGGTAAACGACGACCATGAGCCCTCGTTGACCTTGACCTGGAAGCTGTCCACTTTCCCGTCCAAATCGGTTCCCGTATACTGAATCGAATAATCAAACAGATTCAGATTGAGAACCGCCCCGGTCGTATCCTGCTCCAACGGAACTTTCTTGAGAGACTTCTGCGTGATGAATGTATCGGGAGGATCGTTTTTCCCCTCCACATCAACCTGCGTGGGACCTTCTCCGCAACTGGAAACAATCGCGAAAAAGATGCTAAGGAACATTACCTCTAAAAAGGAATAACAGCGATGAGAATTCATTGCGCTCCCTCCTTCAAAGATTCTTAATTCTCTTAGTTAAACAAAAGGTAACAACTCAGGAATTGAAATTTCTCTTGGCAATCTGAACCAAAAACTTATTCTTCAGAGAAGCGAAACTGGAGATGCAAACCGCGCTCCGCCCGGCCGCGCTCAGGCGACCATGGCCTGGACTACAAAACAGAAAGGAAGAAAACTAAAGTCGGTGCAACAAAACCTTGCCGGATATGCTTTATATCTGATTTTTTCCGCTATCACGGAACATAATACAAAAACTATAGTTCATTGTCAAGAAAAAAATGACAGAACAATAACATTATTTTTTTGCGTCTTTGAGTATCGTTGTGTATGGTATTATGATTGAGTTCAGACTAAAGACAGGCCGCTTAGAAAGACGTGCAAGAGGCACGATACATTATTAGTAACACTTGTTGAACATGACTTATTCCAATATGACGAAACGGTTCCGCTAAACCTAACAACCCAAAGGCAGGAGTAGACCCATGTCCAATCCATTCAACGTTGGTCAAAAGCTGAAAGCTTTGAGACGGCAGCACAACCTGACGCTGAAAGAACTATCCTGCAAATCCGGGGTCTCAACGACGCAGATTTCCGAAATTGAACGGGACCTGACCTCACCCACCATCGCCACCCTGATTAAGCTCATTTCCGCCCTGGGTCAGGAAACGAGTATTTTTTTCGAAACAGAAAGCAGCAAGAAGGTGTCTCTCGTGCGCAGGGTCGAGCGTTCCCTGGTCGTCGACCAGAAAAATGATGTTCATATCGAAGCGATTACCACGGGCGTTGTGGATTCGAAGCTAAAAGCCATCCTCGCTTACCCCAAGCCGGGCCAGGAAAACATTCCCGGCGGCTACCGACACTCGGGTGAGGAGTTGATTTTTGTGATCAAGGGGCGCGTCCAGGTCAAGTTAGACCGCCAGACCTACATTTTGGAAGAGGGAGACGCGATTCACTTTCGCGGGGAAATGCGCCATACGATCAAGAATATCACAGAGGGTGATGTCCAGCTGCTCTCCGTCATCACGCCGCCTAATTACTAGGCGCTGAGGCACTTACAAAAAATTATCCAACAAAGTGTTGTCGATAATTTGGAGGATTGGAGTAATGGAGTAATGGAGTATTGGATTTTCAACCAGCCAAGCTCCACTACTCCATTACTCCATTTCTTGCAAACCTGACGACGACCAAGCTACTTCACCAACAACATCCGTCTCGACGTCTGCCAATCTCTCGCCTGAATGTGATAAATATAGATGCCGGATGGGGCCACAGCGCCATCTCTGGCATGGCCACCCCACGTGACGGAATAGACGCCTGGCACCAGTTCGCCGTGGTGCAGGGTTCGGACGAGCTCGCCGCGAATGTTGAAGATTCGCAAGGAAACCATCGAGGTTCTCGGGACCGCGAAGTCGATGCGGGTCCCGAGGTTGAATGGATTCGGGTAGTTCTGGGACAGGGAAAATGTCTCGGGGACCTGGTTGGATGTCTTGCTGATACCGGAGACGACCTCAACAATGGCGAACATGCCGTCGCTGAGGTCAAACGGAAAACCGCTGGCCGAATTGGAAAGGCGCACCAGAACCGCATTCGATTGCACGGGCGGCACTGACCACTCATAGCTGCCGTCATTTTGTGTTCCCAGGGTGATGAGCTGCCAGTTGACGCCGCCATCGTCGGAGTATTCCAGGTTCACCTGGTCGAGCAAGCCCGTGGAATGCCAGGTGATGGTTTGGATGGAATTGCCCTGCCACTCTTCACCGCCGTTCGGGGAGGTCACCGTCAGGCTGGAGCTGATAATCGCAAAGACCTGGTCGCTGCGGTCGCGGAGAGAGTTATCGCTTGCCCTCGTAATCCGAACGAGTGCATCGAAGGTCAGAAAGTTGGGAACAAGCCACTCATAGTTGCCGGTGTTCGGGACACTTTCGACAATCTGAATCCAGTTTGTGCCGTTGTTGATCGAATATTCCAAATTCACTGGCCCGATCGCACCGATCGAATCCCATGCAATCGTTTCCAGTGAACCTGCGGACCACACTTCCCCTCCGTTGGGTGAGGTCACTGAGATCGCGAGTTTGACTATCGAGAAATAAGCGTCGCTCTGGTCGCTGGGTTGATCGTCGGTTGCATCCGAGATGGTGACCATGGCGCTGTCGGTCTGCGCATCGGGGACGACCCAGGTGAAGCTGCCACTGTTTGGTATGCTTTCCGCCACCATGAGCGGTGCGGCTCTCGGGCTTGACTTGAATGTGATGTCAACCGAGCTGATGAGTCCGGTCGAGGCCCAGGTGACGGTTTGCACGCTCCCTGCAAGCCATGATTCTCCTCCGTTCGGGGAGGTCAAGTGCAGCGTTGAGCCGTTTATCGTGAACGGACTATCGCTGACATCGTTGCGGCCGGCGTTGGCCGGGTCAGAAATGCGAACCCGTGCGCTGCTGGTCGTCACGTCCGGCACCGTCCAGGAATAGTTGCCATCATTGGGCGTACTTGCGACGATGGGTTGCCAGGTGGCCCCGTTGTCAGCGCTGTGCTCGAGTTTGACACCCCCAAGCCCTCCGGACGCTGACCAGATGATGCTGTGGGTGCTCCCACCCAACCAGACTTCCCCTCCGTTGGGCGAAAACAACGTTAGATTGATGACCACAATGGAAAAACTGCCATCGCTCTGGTCTGCCGGTGAGCCATCGGCGCTGTCTGAGACGCGCACGCGGCCATTGGTGGTTCCGACCTCCGGCACCGTCCAGTTGAAGGTGCCGGTATTGGGTATGTTGGCGGCGACCTCGGTCCAGGAGATACCGCCATTGGTGGAAAACTCCAGCTTGACGAATGGCACCGTACCGGTACTGGTCCAGGTGACTTGCTGCCCGTCGCCGCCGGTCAGCGTCTCGCCGCCGTTTGGCGAGATCACGGTGATGCTGGCGCCAGCGATGGTGAAGACGCCATCACTCTGGTCGCCAGGCGAGCCGTCGGCAGCATCTGAGATGCGCACAAGCGCCACATCGGTCTGAATGTCCGGGACATTCCAGTTGAAACTGCCGGTGTTGGGGGCCGTCGCCACGATGAGGTTCCAGGTTGCGCCATTATCAGCGGAAAACTCCACTTTCACCAGGCTGATGTTGCCGCTCGAGGTCCAGGTGATGGTTTGCAGCGTGTCACCCGTCCAGGTCTCGCCGCCGTTCGGGGCCGTCAGCGTCAGCTCGTCGACCACGACCACGGTGATCGTGAACGTGGCGTCGCTCTGGTCGGTTACCGAGGGCTCCGAGGGGTCGGTCACGCGCACCAATGCGCTGGTCGTTGCGGTATTGGGCACCGTCCAGGCAAAACTGCCCGTGTTGGAGGCGCTGGCTGCAATCTGAAGCCATGAATTCCCGCCATTGGTGGAGTATTCAAGCTTGACGTTGCTGATGTCGCCCGTGGAGCTCCACGTGATTTGCGTTGACTGATTTCCCTGCAGGCTCTCTCCGCCGTTCGGGCTCGTCACGGTGAGGCTTTTCTGAGGCGTAAAATCCGAGGTGACTTCATACCAGACGATGCTTTCGTTCTTGACTAATGCTGCTGCGATATCGAGTTTGCCGTCGCCATTGTAATCGCCGAGATTAACACAGCGGGGCCGGATGACGGTGTTGTCCAGAACAAAGCCGGTGAAGTTCTGGCTGCCATCGTTGAGCCAGTAGGAGATTTGATTGGGGACGTGCTCGCCAACGACGATATCCATGTCACCGTCCAAATCCAGGTCGCCGACGGCCTGGGACCAGGACTCCCCCACCGCCGGAGCGACGTTGCGCTCGATGAACGCGCCGGGAGCCAAATTCTCAAACCAGTCGATGTCGCCGTTGTCGCGTTGATTTCGTATAATATCCAGGTCCCCATCGCCGTCCAAATCCACGGGCAGGACGCTGAAGCCGCCGATATCGCTGAGCACATTGCGGGAAAACGTGCCGGCGCCATTATTCTGCCACCAGGCGGTTTTGCCGCCGCCAGCCGCCACCACGTCCTGGTCCCCGTCACCGTCCAGATCAGCGGCGTGGACGGAGTGCGGGCTGGCAAAGTCCCGATCGAGACCACGGCGCCGGTAACTTTCATTGCCGTCGTTTTCCCACCACAGCACGCTGCCGTTTTCCCAAACCGCAGAGAGCAGATCCATGTGTCCATCCCCGCTCAGGTCTGCGGCGTACACGGCATGGGTCTCGACGTAGTCGCCTTCGACCACCTGCTGGCCAAACGTGCCATCGCCCCGGTTTTGGTACCAAACGATCTGGCTTTTGGCAGCGTTGGACAGTGCCAAAATGTCCTTATCGTCATCGTTATCGAGATCATCGACAAAAATATGCCACGACTCTTTGAAGGTTCTATCCACCCTGTGCTGCGTGAACAATCCGCTACCGTTATTCTCGTACCACCGGATGCCATCACGCGTCGAGGTCGCCACGATGTCCAGGTCGCCATCGCCATCAAAATCGGTGGTCACAATCCAGTGAGGCCCAAGGTACGCATCATCGATCACATGCTTCACCGTTTCGATTTGAGCAACCGCAGAATCTGAAAAGTTACAAAACAAAAAAGCCCCCAGGAAGAAGACAAGAACAGACTTAAACGGCATACAAACATTACCTCCAAAGCGATCAGAATTCCAACAAATCGATTCATTTCATGGCCTGATAACATATACCTCACTTTTGAATTTATTGGCGATAAGTTTGTTTTGGGCAGCTTGTGACCTGAGGTATGGAGTGTAACTGGAAGGTTTACATCGACAACTATCTGGAGGGATCCCTTTGCCCTGCGTCCACCCGGGAGCTGTGCAAATTACTTAGCAGAACAATTGTTCGGCAAACTGATTCTAAACCCTTGCGAGCAATAACTGTCGTACATCAAAAATGTTGTCGATATTGGGTCCACGCGGATCAAAGAACCACTCGGAAAATATTTTGACTGAGAATCCGTGTGGGTTTTTGATCCGTGTGAAATATTCTACCTTTTTCTGCCCGCAGGGCCATATAGAGGGGGCGAAGTCCCCAGTTTGGACCTAGCCCTTCAAAGCCTCACAACCGCCATCTCCCGGTCGATTGCTTCAAAGCTGATGTCCTCGAAGCCTTTGCCCTTTTCATCCGTGACCCGCAGGTAAAAGCCCCAATCTCCGAAACCGTTGGTGACCTTCAGCAAGATCTTGTTGTCTCCGGGTTGTAGGAGCACCGAGACGATGTCATGGTCGAGCGGCACTTCTTCGGTGCGATAAACTTGCCAGACCAGCTCGTTGTTGAGCCACAGTTTGGAGCTCTCATTTGAGGCGAGCCTGATTTGAACTTTGCGCTTTTCCGGTGAATTGACGACAACTGCGGCGTACGCGACCGCCCAGGACCGGGTCTCGAGCGCGCTTCTGAGGTCAACGTAGCCATCATAGGCACCATCCTGTACCGCATGCCAGGAGAGTTGATGTCCCTGGCTTTGGTAAGTCGACTCGGGTACAAGCTGCTTTTCAGGCGGAAAGACTCGATTGAAACCGGCGCGGTTTTCGAAGGGTCCGATAATGCGCCAGCGGTCTTCCAATGGCGTACCCCAGGCGCGGTAAATTGCTTGCAGTTTGTCGCGCCGTCCGTACTTACCATGATACTGGGCCATAAAATAGCTCGAGATCACCTCGAGGTCTGTGCGGCCGGTTTCTCTGGCAGAGGTCCGCATGCCGTCGAACAGCGCGAAGTCATACTGCTCACTCTTCGGCTGCAGCCTGATCGCTTCAACGGTGTATTTCCAGGCTGAGCTCCAACCAACATGCGGGAAATTCGTCAGCAGGTCCAGGTAGCCCTGATTGTTTGAGGCAAAATACCGGTTGGCTTCCTGGTCATTCCCGGCTCGTAGATGGAGAATACCGAGGTGCATATCATAAAACTGCCTTTGCAGCGACCGTTTTTCCGAGCTGGCAAACTTTTCCAGAATGCGGATCTTTGCCCGTGTATCGAGGTCGGTCTCGGTGCAGAACATCAGCAAATTGCCCATTTGATAATTGTCCAGATCTCTCGACTTCTTCTGTTCGAAGACAGCTAAGAAGTTGTCGTACACTCTTTTCGCGGCCGTCAGCTTCCCTTGCGACTCGAGCAGCTCGCCTCCGACCAGCACAGCATAGGCTGATGTCGGCCAGGTCTCTATCGCTTTGTTGATCGCGTGAACTGCCTTTGCAGGCTTCCGGAAGCGCCAAAGCAGTCTGGCCCGGTCGGTGTAGGCTCTCGACTCGAGATAACCATTCGGCTCCTGCTCGATCCACTGGTCAGAATAACGCAGAGCGTTTTGAAGGTCATCCAGTTCGCCGTAGACCTCGCTCAGCTTCCGTGCAGCATTGTAAAATTCCGGCCGCCGTTCGAGCGCCCTGTTCAACTGCTCAGCGGCCTCGGCCAGGCGGCCAGCTCGCATCAGCACGCTGCCACGGGTGTAAAACAGACCGGGGTCATCCGGCTCGATCTTCTCATATTTTTCGAGGTTCCAGAGCGCGGCACGAAAATCGCCCCGGTCGGCGTACAGTTTTGCCAATTGATTGTAGACCACCGTACGCTCCGGCGCCAGCTCCAGAATGGTTTCATATTGTTCCAAAGCGCGGTCATACTGGCAAAACTTGCGCAGGTTGTTTGCTAACTGCAAGCGCGTGTCGACATCGTAGGGTTCGAATTTCAACAGATCTTGCATGCTCTTCACGAGCTTCTCGACATCTCCCTGCTCCTCCGCCTCCCACAGGTCCAGGAGAATCCGGTCCGGCTCGGAGAGTTTCGCTTTGAATTGTCGGGCTTTGTGCAGAAAACGCCCGGAGCTTTCGGGCTGGCCGAGTTTAAAGTGCAACATGGCGAGTTTTAGATGGGCAGAGGCAAAAGCCGTGTCGAGCGCGACCGCATCGAGCAAGCAGCGCTCGGCTTCGCTATGGAGCCCCTTGTCCATGTTATCTAGTGCCTCGGAGTAACATTTGAAGGCTTCGACCGAGGTCGTCATGTCGCTCAGGTCCACGGCGGCAACAGCGCTCGCCTGCAGGTCGCCGCGCAAGTTGTCCCGCACACGCTCCGACAGCTCATCGACCATCAGGAAGACACGCTCCAGACTCTCGCCCTCCACACTTTCGGTGCGAAGGGTTTGGTTGCTGTGCACATCGCGCAAGCTGACTTCGATGTTGAGCTTACCGTCTTTGTGATAGAATGCGCCGGTCACCAGCGTGGCCACTCTGGCCAGTTTTGCGGCCCGTATGGCGCTGGAAAGCGTGGTCATTTCCGTCTCCTGTCCGCCCACCTGTGCCAATTTCTCCCGCAGCAGATGGATGGGCACGATGTTGATATACAAGGACTGGGAGAGATCTGCCGCCAACATATCCGCCAACCCGCGGCTCAGCCACGCCAGGGTTTCATCTGAGGTGCGATTTTCGAAGTGCAGAATAGCGATGGTATGGCGCTGCTCCGGGTCGACTTGCAGCACGCTGGAAACGGCTGGTACATCTGCCGCATCTCCTGGCTTGCCGGGGGCAAGTCTTATTTTGCGATCTGTGCTGTCCGAACACGCAAAACTGAAAACTTGCAGAAGGACATAGAGATAAATTGTAATGTTGATCTGACGCATCCTGTTGCTCCGGAAAATTTTACAGGTTGAGGCTGTTGTTTTGTTTATTGTGATTTGTGGTTTGAGATTTATTTGGGATTTGTTACTTGATATTTGGGATTTCCGGCTTGTCCGGCTTAATTAAATAGGTACGTCCATACCCGTCAATGGTTGCGGATTTTGTTCGCTGCCCCAAGATGGAAAAAGACCCGCTTAGTGGCGCCTCGAGTAGCTCCTGAAAGCCTCCAGTTTTTCCCTTTTCCAGAATGGTATATTCTGGCAACCCCAATCCGGCGAGGAAGCGGCCCACACGGATTTGATGCCGCCGATAGACCAGGACGAATTTGCGAACGGTGGGCTTCATTCCGGTTTCTGAACCTGCCGCCCGTTCTGGATGACAATCATGGTCAAATCGTCATGCTGATCGGCGCCGGCCGTGAAAGTCGCGACTTCATGTAAAATTCGCTGGCGGATGGCCTCTGGCTTCAACGCACCGCAGGCGCGGAAGGCATCCAGGAGACGGTGCTCGCCAAATTCTGCTTTGGTGTGATTCATGGATTCTGTGATGCCGTCTGTGAACAGGAGAAGCGTGTCGCCGTTGTGCAACTCGACCTGTGACTCCTGCAGGGAGCGGGAAAAAACCTCGCTCGCCTCCAGGCCGACGCCCAGGCCACCAGGCGTGAGAACACGGCATTCGCCATGACGCCTGATGTGGTACAGGGGATTATGGCCAGCGCGGACAAAGGTGAATTGGCGTGTGTCGGCCTCCAGCACACCGTAAAGCACGGTCGCAAAGACGGTACGGTCTGCGCCGGAGCAGAAGCCACGATTCAGCTCACACAGCACCTTCCTGGGGGAGCTGTAGATATAGGCCAGAGAGGACATCATGCCTTTGATTTCGGCCATGTAAAAGGCTGCTGAGGTCCCTTTCCCGCTCACGTCGGCGATGACGACCCCCAGCTTGTTTTTGCTGATGGGGAAAAAATCAAAATAGTCGCCGCCGATCTCCTGTGCCGGCAAACAGATGCCATCGAATTGATAATCGCCGAAGGTCGGCATCCGGTCCGGCAACAGTTTCTGCTGCACCTCGTGGGCGATTTCCAGCTCCCGTTTCATTTTTTCCTGCTCACGCAGCTCCTCGGAAAGAAGGGCATTCTCCAGGGCGATGGCGGCCTGCCCGGCCAGGGTACTTGCAAACGTCGACCGCCTGTTTTCGAGCGCACGGGCAGAACCCTTGCGCCCGAAAACAACCAGTCCGAACACCTCCCGTTTGATCAGCAGGGGCAAAACCACATCCTGCGGCGCAGCGCGGACGGAGAACAAAGGGTCCTTGACGTGCTCCGGAGCGCTCTCCAGCATGAAGGGTTGCGCCTGCCGGCACAGAAATGTATGGGCTGCCTCGTCCAGTTGAACAGGGTCCCCGTCGCCACGATTGCAGATCTCCTGGTACCTGCCATTCTTGCCTTTCTGGCGCACATAAAGCCGCACCCTGTCCGCACGAACGGCCTGGCCCAGGCTTTTTGTCACCACCGCAGCCAGGTGTTCCAGATGGAAGGACGCACTCATCTCACGACCCATCGTCTCGATGATCTTGCGTTCCTGCAATCCATCGACCATCAGGTTGAACGTTTTTGCCAGTTGCGCGATCTCATCATGGCCCTCCACCTTCACTTTCTGCTCCGGGCTCCCTTTGGCGATGGCCGTCATCGCCTGGCTCAACCTTTCCAGCGGACGACTCAGCTTCCGGCTCAAAACCACTGCGATGGCGCTGAAGAACGCCAGAAAAATAATCGCCATGACCACGTTGTGCCACACCCCCTGGCGCAGCTCATTGTTGATGTCAACCAATGAAAACCCAACACTTACGCTTCCCAGCACCTTCTCCCCGGACTGGATATTGACCCGCTGGGTGCGCAGGTCATCGCGACTCTCCTCGGCGATCAATCCCTGGTCCAACTGCCGCACAATCCTGGCGCGTTCGCGCGCCGAAAGCGGCGCAGGGCGTAACTCGATCCAATTGTGGTTGAGCGCATGCGCGCGCAGCCAATTGCGATCATCATAAACAGCGATATAAACGATGTCCTCGTTCAAGGGCAGCAGTTGGTCGATGTAGTTCTGATAGTCATTCCAGCTTTGATTCTCCACCAATTGCATGGAAGCGATGTTGCGGGCAA
Source organism: bacterium (assembly GCA_046757165.1). Lineage (GTDB taxonomy): Bacteria > Zhuqueibacterota > Zhuqueibacteria > Oceanimicrobiales > Oceanimicrobiaceae > JBHHXT01. Next base: position 28,476 of record JBHHXT010000047.1, read on the forward strand.
CGCGCGCCATTTGTGACTCCACAGCCGCGCTCTTGTCATGCAGCTCACGGATGGTGAAGAAGTACATGACATCCGCCATGGTGAGGGTAACCACAAACGTGGTGAGGGCGATCAGTTTCGTTCTAAGAGAAAACTTCAACAGCCGGGTGCCTTGTCCGTAAATGATTGCAAGCGAGTCCTCTCAATTTACTGTCGCGGGAGCGTTCGAGTTCCTTTAGGAGTCGCTGCCATGACGACGGCTGTGGATAATGAAATGGCATTTCGAAGACGTGAATCAAATGGATTTGCGCCTCGAATTCTTCGGCCAAATCCA
>JBHHXT010000048.1:0-28488 GCA_046757165.1 bacterium
TATCGACAATACTTTGTCGATGTCTGGCGCCAAGCGCCCAAAAGAAACTCTGGTTTTGCACCCCCAAAGATGCGCCACGTGATCGAGAGCATGAAAGCTAAGGCCAGTCGAACGCTGGAAGAAAAAATTGCCCTGAGCCCCTTTCAAACTTCAGAGGCACTCAAGAACGAAATTGGGCTGAGAGTTAGAAATCGCATTGAGCAAGATTGGGATTTTGTAAAACTAGCCAGCCGCGGCCCCTATCTCCTGCTGATTTTCAAGCAGGGTGAAGATTAACGCGCGGCTGGCCTGTGGGAGGAATCATCGTTACAAGCGGCACTATGCCGAGGTGCTCGAGAAGGGTAAAGAGCACGCTATAATGCCGTCTCGCCCGTGATCATAAACGAAATCTCTCTGATGAGCGACCCGCCGGTGGAAGACCACTTGATCACCAGCGTATTCTTGTTTGCGAAGTGATCATCGATTGAGAACATATCTGTCTCGCTTCCCCCGAAAAAGTTGTTCTTGTCTGCAACCGTAATCTTCTTCAACGAGAGAATGCGCGCCGGGAAAGTTGTGTAGTCCGCAGAGTTACCGAGGGTTTTGGGGTCCGTGACCTCGGCATCCCCTGTGACGCTGAAGGGATTGAATGTAATGGTGGCGACCCCCTGGTTGAGTTTTGGCACCAGCGTCCCGGTCAATATCCTTATGTTCATCTTTAACCTCCTGTTAAACAGACGGGTCTTCGTGTACCCATTTCGTAGTATACGTGCAATTCCTTGTAAATGCAAAATTTAAGTTTTCTTCAAATCGATTGCATTTGGTTTATTAATTCCATAATGATGGTCCGTGGTTCAATTCATAAGCAGGAGATCAAGTAAGGTGCAGACGACAAAAGTGAGAGTGGCGTGTCAGGACGAGACCGGCGCGCTGCCGCCCATCTGGCGGTCGTTCGGCTATGACGAGATCAACTGGACCACCACGCCGCGCGGCAAGCAGCTCTTGCATGAAATCGGGCAATTATCCCGCACGCCTTGTTACATCCGCTGCCATCACACCTTTACCTCCGGCAATGGCCTGTCATTCCCCACCAGGGGATCCACCAATATTTGCCGCGGGGTCGAGCGGGACGGGCTGCGGTTGGACTTCACCATTCTGGACCAGGTGATCGAAACGTTGCTGCAAAACAATTGCAAGCCCGTCGTCGAACTGGGGTTCATGCCGGATGTGCTCTCCAGAGGTCCGGCGAGGAAACCCGCCTATGACTACAGCCTTGGTGATCTGTGGCGCTATCCCCCGAAAGACTACAAAAACTGGCAGGAGCTGGTTTACCGGACGGTCGAGCATTACACCGAAAAATTTGGCGCAGAAGAGGTCAGCACGTGGTACTGGGAGCTGTGGAACGAGCCGGACAATCCCGGGTTTTTCGCCGGTTCGTTCAAAGAGTACTGCAAGATGTATGATTTCGCCGTCGCTGGCGCTGAGGCGGCCCTGGCCCGTGTCAAGATTGGCGGGCCAGCCCTGGCCACGGATGCGAAGTTTCTCGACAAATTCCTGCGCCATTGCTCGCGAGACAAGAATTTCGCGACCCATGCCCGGGGCGCGCGACTGGATTTCATTTCGTTTCACGCCAAAGGCACGGAGTGGCCGCTGAAAGGCAAGCCGTTCCCCATGCCTTCCCTGCGAAAGATCTTCATGCACCTCAAGGAGTATGACCGGGTGTTGCAGAAATATCCCCACTACCGCGAGCTGCCAGTCCTGTTTGACGAGTGCGATATGGCGGTGGCCACCAACTTCGGCGTCTATGATTTTCCCGAATTCGAAATCAACAACACCGAGTACTTTGCCATTTTCGTTCTCCGGCTGGCGAAGTATCTGTCCGACTTCATCTCAGAGACCCACATGCCCATACAGTTTTTTACCACCTGGGCTTTTTATTTTGAAGGCAAGCGGTTTTTTGAGGGCAACCGGGCGCTGTTCACAAACGAGAATATCAAGAAGCCCGTTTTCAACGCCTTCGCTCTGTTTGAGCTGCTGGGTGAGCGCCGTTTGCAATTGCACCTCGAGCCTGCCAGCCCATCTGGCAGGGACTACGAAACATTCCCGCAAATCGATGGCATGGCCTCCGCCCATGCTGACGGTAGCATTTCTGTTCTGCTGTGGAATTTCGACGAACAAGGCCAGACGGATTCGAGAAACGTGGTTTTGGAGCTGAGCCAACTGCCGGGTTCACAGAAGAAGGTTTACGTGCAACGCATTCAAATCGACCATTCACACAGCAACGCCCATACTGTCTGGAAAAGTCTCGGCGGCCCTCTGGATCCGACGCCGCAGCAAATTGCGTTGATCAAGCGGTGTGCAAGCCTGGACAAGAGCGAGCCAGCCCGGGAAGTGGCCGTCGAATCGTCAAGCGCTGAAGTAGAGGTGAACTTGCCTGGTCAGAGTGTTTGTCTGATAACCGTCTCCTTTAGTAAATGAAGGGTTGATGGTCTCTGCAATTGCTGGCATTAAGATTTCCATTGCAATTGGTTGATTTAGTCCATATATTCTATTCACAATGGAGATTATCTTGTTGATCTATTATTCTGAATAGAAATTAGATAGCCCATCACATGAAAAGCTCAGATTTGAAATCCGTGATCGTGGAACAAAACAGCCTGCCGCTCGAAGCTCACCTGATTTCACGAGATAAATTCCGTCAGGTCGTTCAATGGCACAGTGATGCGGCAGTGGTGGTTATCTCCGGGCTACGACGGTGCGGCAAATCTACATTGTTGTCCCAACTGCGTGACAAGTTCAAAGGCTATTATTTGAATTTTGACGATGAGCGGCTGGTTTCATTCACGATCGAAGACTTCCAAAAGGCGGATGAGATTTTCCACGAGTTGTACGGCGACCGCACTGTTTATTATTTTGACGAAATCCAAAACGTGCCGGACTGGGAACGATTCGTTCGACGGTTGCGCGATTTTCGCAAGAAAGTATACATCACCGGCTCGAATGCGCGCCTGATGAGCCGTGAGTTGGGCACGCATCTCACTGGCCGTTACCTGGAGTGTACGTTGTTTCCATTTTCTTTTCGTGAATTCTTGCAATTCAAACGCCTCAATTTTGACGAGGAAGATTCTCATACCACAGCCGGGCGCGCCAAACTGAAGCGGGCTTTGAACGGCTATTTCGAATCAGGAGGCATGCCGGAATATCTCAAAACGGAAAATCGAGAATACCTCAAAACGCTGTACGAAAGCATTTTGTACAGGGACATTCTGGTCAGAAACAAAGTCGCCAATGAAACAGCGATGAGAGAGTTGATGTTGTTCGTTTTTAGCAATATCGGCAAGCTCGTCAGCTTCAACAAGCTCAGAAGCATGCTCGGCCTGAAAAGCCCTACGACGGTCAAGGATTATTTTCAATACCTGCGCAACAGCTTCCTGGTTTTCTTATTGCCGAAGTTATCCTATTCCTTGAAAAAAAACATCTACGCCGATAAGAAAGTCTATCTCATCGATACCAGTTTTGCCCGCTGTCTCGGTTTTCGGCTGAGCGAAGACCTTGGCCGGTTTCTAGAGAATCTGGTTTTTATCGAGTTGCTCAGGCGAGAGCAGACGGTGTTCTATTTTCATGAAAAGTACGAGTGCGATTTCGTGGTCACAGCCCATGCCTCGGTAGAGCAGGCCATACAGGTCTGCTACGAAATCAACCGCGACAATGAAGCGCGTGAGATCAACGGCTTGCTGGGGGCGATGCAGACCTATCATCTCAACGAAGGGTTACTCCTGACTTACGAACAGGAAGAAGATCGGCTTATCGACAACAAAAGTATTCGAATCGTGCCAGTGTGGAAGTGGCTGCTCGACTGTGGATAGAGATGGGTCACAGCAGAAGATTATCGATTTTTGCTCCACACGGATCAAAAAACCACACGGAAAACATCTTAATCAAAAAAATCCGTGTGGAATATGTTCCGGGTTGAGCGTGGGATTCAGCGACGCTGACTGAGTTTTGGCAAGCGCTTTTCCACCGGGTCGATGAGAATCTCGATGCGGCGGTTGATCTGTCTGCCGAACGGCGTGTTGTTATCGCTTTCGATAAAGATCGTGTCCCCTTGTAAGCGGAACGTGAACGGAAAGCGCCGGTCGTGTTTCTGACCGCTGACCAGCTCGTAGGTGATTCGATTGAATTCGTCCGGGTTGTGTTTGCGCAACGTTTTCAGGAAGAGTTTTCTGTCGACGGCCATGTTGAAGGATCCGTTTTCGCCCTCGCCGATCACCCCGATGTTGTGGAATTGTCGCTTGATGCCCCGAACCAGTTTGGGATACCTTCTTGCAAACTCCTTGTAAAAGTTCTGCGCCCGCAGCAACGACAGGTCATGATTGTACACCGAGTCGCCGATGGCACAGGCGTGACCGACAAAATCGAGATTCCGGATGGCCTGGCGTCGCAGCCTGTTTTCGACCTTTTGGGCCACACTTTGCCAATCCAGGTTGGATTCCGGCCTATCCTTCCTGAATTCTGCCACGCCGATGATGATCTTCTGGTCGAGAAGATTTCTTTTTTCCGTTGCCAGAAGCGCCTGCCGCGGTTTTGTCCGGAAGATGCGCCCGTGCACATCCTGGAGGGAAATAGAGTAGGTCACGGTCCGGTTCTGCAGGTCGCGTCGCAGGACGTCGTCCAGTGTCCAGATGACGTGTTCCGTGTCAGCGGTGGCGTATGTGAAGTCAAGCGCTGTATATTGCCGGGCATCCGAATAGATGGCGAGTCTGCCCGTTTGGAGCGCTACAAAGCCGCGCACGGAGGAGGTAAACGTCACCGGCAGAAACGTCTTGGATTTTGGCAGTGAGACCGGCACGGAGTAGAAAAGCCGGACTTCCTCCTGCTGCCGCCCGGTGCCCCGGGCGCTAAACACAGAGATTCGCACAAACCGGCGCTCCTGGGCCACCCATTTTCGGTCGGGGTCAGCGGCGGCGTCGCCGCTGCCGAGGGTGACGTCGGGTCGCCTTCCCTTTGCAATGTCGATGAGGGTTGGGTCGATACCGAGCCGTACCAGCTCTTGCTTCACTTCCTGCGCGCGTGCTTGCGCCAGAGGTTTCGGTTCTCCGTTTTCCAGATCCACAAAGCCACGCAGGCGCAGGCGTAAATTTTTCTCCTTCTTGAATCTGGTCGCCAGCACTTGCAGCGGTGAATAGATGAGCGATGAGCCCAAGCGCTTGATGTCCGCGCGGCCGTGCTCAAAGTAAATTTTGGGGATAAACGGCAGCTCGTACTCGTAGAGAGAGTCGATTTGCGTCACCGCTTCTGCCGAGGTCAGGAAGATGCCGCGCGGGATGGTGTAGAAACTGCCGTCCTGGTCGTTGTTGCTCTCGTCATATTCAGGTAGCGTGTTGTGCGGGTCCAGCTTTGCTGTGATGCGATACAGGCCGGGCGCGTCGGTGCGCCAGGGGACGATAATCGTGGTATCGGTGTCCACTGCCAGCTTAGAAATAACCACCTGTTCAAACCATTTGGCTTCGTGGGCCCCATTGCCACCGTTCAAAGCGGATTCACCATTTGAACCATTCGCAGCACGCCCGCTCGAAGAGCCGAGACTCGTCGGCGGCGCACCGGCGCCGGTAGACTCGAAGGTCTGTGTGAGCATGGAGTCATAGATGGCCAGCGTGGCCTCTTCGGCAACGGTCTTGCCCTTGTTGGAAATCGTGATCGCCAGATCCCCCTGATAGCTGCTTTCTTCAATCCAGGGATGGGGGTGAAAGCGCAGATCCGTAATGTACAGGTCGGGCAGGACCTTGAAATGTCCCAGGGGCAGCCCCTTTTTGTCGGCGAAGCGCACATGGTTATCCTGGTCGTACGCTGCCACGGTCCAGTAATAGACGCCCGGCAAGAGGTCCTTGTGAACGTAGTGCACGCGCCCATTCTCCATCGAAACCTCTGCTGTGACATCCCGTGCGAAGGATGCTTTTGTGTGACTATCGTCCGGCAGTCTCAGCTGATCTGTTCGTTCCCTGGTGGCGACATCGGCAAGTGCAGCGATGACCACACTATCTTGCGTGGCCGGCTCGACTCTTTGCAGCAAGAAGATGTACCCAACCTCGTCATAGAGATCCGGATCCTGCGCCGCCGTCCAGATGAACTCCACCTCGCCGTTGCCCATGTTTTCGCCCGAGAGCGGCGCGACAAAGTGGAACGCCTCTGGCGCAGTGGGAAAGTGGCTGAGAGCGGCCTGGTAGGTGGTTTCGAAGATTTCCTTCTTGCCAACGCCGGCGAAATCGACCCGCAGGGCTTTGTTCCGGCCCGGGAAGCTGTGCAGCGGCGAAGCATGGTCGTCGAGTCGCAGACTGAATCCAAAAGAAAATCTGTTCAACGACCGGCGACTGAAGGTGTAGCCGCCGCGCAACGCCAGCCGGTAGTTCCAGGATAGCTCGGACCCGAGGCTGAAATGCGCCTTTTCGTCACGGACTTTCTTATAATCCGCCGACAGTTGCAGCTGCACGCCCCGATGCGAACCAAGATTCACCGAAATGCCCGTTTGAACAGAGCGCGGAAGGGGCGTCTCGCTGTTGATGAACGTGAGGGGTTTGCCCAAATTGGTGACGGAGAGGCCAGCCGACAGAATGGCGTACTTTAGAAACGGCACGTCGAGCTCGAAACGCCGGGAGCGATAAAGCACGCCAACATCGAAGACCCAGGAGCTGGCGCTGAATTGGTCCAGCTCGCTTCTGAAATATTTGACATTGCCACCCAGAGCAAGACGTTTCGAGAAGGCGGTCAAGGGCGTACCCATGCTCAAGGTCAGCAACAGGTCGTTGGCAGAGGCCGCCGGCTGACCGCGGTTGGTGCTGTCAAATTCGCGCACGCCTTGATACTGGAGACCCATCGCGACATTCATTCGCCGGCTCCAGGGCGTTCGCAGTCGCCGACCGTAGGAGAGCGAAAGCTGGTAAGAGTCCGCAATCCATTCCGTGTAGGTGGTCGACCATTGCCATTCGCGCAAGGTGGCGGTGGCCGCCGGATTGGCGTACAGGGCGTGCATGTCATCGATGACCCCAGTGACGGTGCCGGCCATCCCCTGATGGCGTGCGCCCGGCAGCACTTTCAAGAAGGCTGCACCTGAATTGATTTGCGCAAAGGCCGGGCGCAGGGGGACAAAACATGTCCAGAGCACCAAAAGAGCTAAACTCGATGCCGGCTGCCTGCGCGAACGTTGTGTTTTGCCAGAGCTCATCTTGCCAGGATAACTTTTTTCCAGCATTGCAGGTTGTCCGAGCGCAACACGATAAGGTAAACTCCGCTGCCCGTCTCTTGCCCGTTTGCGCTCAGCCCGTCCCAGAGAAAACGGTTGCGGCCGCGGTCGAACGTCCGCTCAACCAGCGTCTTGACGTGGTACCCGCTCAGGTCATACACATCCAGCCGCACGCTTTGAGGTTGCTGCAATTCGAAGTCGATTCCCAGGGGAACGCCTCTCCCCGGCCGATACACATTGAAATCGAGTGTGAAGAAACCGCATCCTTCCCGGAACTGCGAATCTGGTACGTGAGTCATGTCAGGCGCGGGGATGGCGAATACACTCTCGAGCTGAACCGAAACATTGTTGGAGAGCTTGGTAGAATCCTCGTTGTCGGCGTGAACAAGGGCGCGATTGACGAGCGCCAAATTGGGCTGCGTGATGTGCCGCGAAACAACGGCCACAAAGGCGAACGTCGTATCTGCCAGCGGGGCCAGATTGCCGAGACGCCAGACCAGCGTGTCTCCGCCGGCCAGGCCCCCCACCTGCACCGAGTCCGGCAGCACATCCTGCACGACAACCTGCTGCGCTTCAAGGGCTTCTTCGTTGCGCACCGTTACACGATAGGTGATGGACTCACCGGCGATGGCATACCAAAGCGTGTCTGCGTCGCGAACTTCAAACGAATCAGTTTTCACAGATTGCGAGATGGAAAGGTCGGTTAGCCTGGTGACCGGCGGTCGTCTGAGCGCAAACGTGGTGTCCACCGCCAGGTTGTTTTCGAGAAGACCGGGCGTCTCGTTCCGGGCCTGCACGCCGACGATGTTGACGAGGGGGTGAAGGCCAACCGGCACATCATCAGCCACGACGGCATCAAAAGTGAGGATTGTGTCAGCAAACGCTGGCAGCTTTGGTAAGCGCCAGTCTATCGTTGCTGACACCGGGTTTGTTACAGCCGAGACGAAGGTCGGCAGCGAGTCTTGAATCATCACCTGACTGGCGGCCCGGTTGCCGAGATTGTGCACAAAGAGGGCGTAGGAAATCGTACCCCCTGGTTTCGCGAACCAGACGGTGTCTTCACCAGAGAGGGCGAAAGAGTCTGTTCTTGCCGACTGCGATACCGACAAATCGACGATCCTGAGTTTCACGAAATTGAACACCGTGTCCGCCGCCGAGTTGTTCTGGAGCTTTTCGGGATCATCATTGTCCGATTCTACCGATACCGTGTTGATCAGAAGGTTTGTCCCGGTGGGCATCTGTGGCGCAACAGTCACCGCGATTCTCAGAGTTGTATCTGCCAGAGGCGGAAGTGTGCCCAGGGTCCAGTTCAGCGTGTCGCCGGCCATACCGTCCGTTGCTTGAACCGAATCCGGGAGCGCATCCTGGACGGTGACGTTCTCGGCAGCCACCTGGCTCGAGTTGGTGATGGTGAGAAAATATGAGAAGGTCTCCCCTGCCCTGGCAAACCAGATGGAATCCTGGCCCTGTACGACAAGTGAATCGGTGCGGATGCGCTCGCTCACCCCCACGTCGGTCATCGGAGGGGGCGCAAACAAGACAACCGTGGCGTTGTCGATGTTGTTTGCATCGGTCGTATCACAGGCAGAAGCGACCATACCTATCGAGTGAATCTGACGCGGTAAGGAGTCTTCTGCCTGCATTTGCGCAGCTTTGCCGGTAAGTTCGATAGTCAGCATTTGCGCCACGGCAAGTGAATCGACATGCCAGAATATGATTTGACTTTGCTCGCTGGCGACGATGGAATCAGGCGGCAAGGTAAAGGCGGTCGCATCGAATTCCAACCGCTCTGAGACCTCATCGGTGATGGTCATGTCGCGTGCCGTCCCCGGCCCATGGTTGGTGACCTTCAAGGTCAAAGAAAACGGGTGGTCGACAGCGGCTGAATCGCTGTTGGCAGTGTGAATGATTTCTAAGTCGAACGTCCGTTTGTTGACAAAGTGGAGGACAAGTTCAAACAGGTGAACACTCTCGGGCCCGTCAAAACCATCGCTGTCCGGATTGATGAACTCAGGATACTCGTCAGCGATCAAGGCATAGTGATTCAGGATGATGCGGTTGATTCCCTCGCGGAAATAGAAGACACCGGCATCGCGGGTGGTGTCAAATTCAGCCTTTGGCAAATCTCCAACGATATTGACGACCCTGAATTCACCCGCATTCGGGTCACACAGTCCAGCGGAGGAGCTGTCCGGGTAGGCGACTTGCAAAAAGAAACTCTCGTTGGATTTGCCGCCAGAGTATTCGACCCCGGCGAAGATTCGATAGTAGCCAGCCGTGCTAATCTCGACGCACGCGGCCTCGATGGTCATCTCGTCTTCCCCTTTGTCCACACGCACGACGATCTCGTCCCGGTCCAATTCGATGCCAAACGTATCGCCCGGCGTCGAGACGGGCACAGGAAGGCAGTCATCTGATTGGCTCAAAAGAGGGAGGGGCAGGAGAAGGAACGTCGGGAGAAGAAGAATGTAGAGCGCTCCTGCAAGCAGGGCAAATTTTGGTGCTCGTGTTCGCATGGTGTTTTACCAAAGAGCCATTTACACCTCGGGACGCTGGCCGCACGTCCGGTTCTAAAGGATGTATTATATAATTAGGAACAGTTTCCCCGGAATGCGAACTTTTGTTGCGAAAATTTAATAGCATATTTGCCGAGGTGAACCTGACTGGCACTAAATTTGAGACCGCCCGGGTCAAATGCGTGGTGAAAGCGCTGAGCCTGCCCGTTCCCGCGCCATGATTGGCAAAACGGTTAGATTTGACAGAAATATTGCTTGCAATCCGTCAGGCTTCTGGTTATATTTCTGAAATTATTAATGTTAACCTCCTCACATAGAAGGACCTATGAAGCGAAAAAACTTTCTGGACGAAGTTGCAACTCGCGTCATCCTTTTCGATGGCGCCATGGGCACCATGCTCTACAATCGCGGAATTTTCATCAACCAGTGTTTTGACCACGTCAATCTCACCAATCCCAAGCTCGTCAAGGAAATCCATGCGGCTTACGCCAACGCCGGTGCCGACGTGCTGCAGACCAACAGTTTCGGTGCCAACCGCTTCAAACTGAAAAAACACGGGCTGGAAGAGTCGCTGGAATCGATAAATTATCAGGCGGCAAAGCTGGCGCGTGAGGTCGCGGGCGAACAGCTCTACGTCGCGGGCTCCATCGGTCCGCTGGGTATCAGAATCGAGCCCTGGGGAAAGACCAGCCACAAAGAGGCGCTGGAGGCGTTCCGCATGCAAGGCGAAGCGCTTCTGAACGGCGGCGTCGACCTGTTCGTGCTGGAAACGTTTTCTGACTTGAGCGAGATCGAGCAGGCTATCCTGGCCATTCGCGACCTGTGCGATTTGCCCATCATCGCGGAGATGACCATTGACGAATCTGGCGCGTCGCTCTACGGCGCCTCGACAGAAACGTTTACGTTCCGTCTCGACCAGTGGGCCGCCGACATCATCGGCATCAATTGTTCTGTTGGCCCGCCGGCCATGATGGACGCGCTGGAAAAGATGGTCCATGTCACCAAGAAGCCGATTATCATTCAGCCCAACGCCGGCACACCGCGGGTGGTGGAAGAACGGAACATCTACCTGGCCAGCCCGGAGTACATGAGCGAATATGCCATGCGGTTCATCAAAACCGGCGCGCGGCTGGTGGGAGGATGCTGCGGCACCACGCCAGAGTACATCAAGGCCGTGGAGAAAACGGTGCGGATGCAAAGCCCGCGCCAGCACAACTTTACCATCACCGTCCCGAGAGTGGCCATGGATGAAGCAGAACCCTTGCCGCGTGTCAAGAAGAGCAAATTTGCGGCAAAGCTGGTCAAGGGAGAACTCGTCACCAGCGTCGAGATTGTGCCTCCACGTGGCAGTGATGCCAGCAAGATCATCGCGGCCACGCGCAAATTGCAGGAGTTTGGCGTCGATGCCATCAACGTGCCGGACGGCCCGCGGGCCATGTGCCGTATGGGCGCACAACATCTCAGCATCATCATCGAGCAGCAAGTCGGCATCGAAACCATCCTGCACTACTGCTGCCGGGACCGCAATCTGCTCGGCATGCAATCGGATATCATGGGCCTGGCTGCGGTTGGCTTGCGCAACATCCTCATCATCACAGGCGATCCCCCCAAAATGGGGGACTATCCGGACGCCACGGCGGTCTTCGACGTCGATTCCATCGGCCTCACCAACATGGTCAACCACATGAACCATGGCCTGGATCTGAGCCGCACGTCACTTGACGCCCCCACTGCGTTCCACATCGGCGTTGGCCTCAATCCTGGCGCCATCGATGCCGAGCGCGAAATCAAACGTTTTGAATGGAAGGTGGATGCTGGCGCCGAGTTTGCCATCACGCAGCCGGTCTTCGATCCGGATATTCTGCTCGATTTTCTGCCGAAGATCAAGCACATTGATATTCCCATCATCGCCGGCATCTGGCCGCTGGTCAGCCTGCGCAATGCGGAATTCATGAACACGGAAGTGCCAGGCGCCTCAGTCCCGCAGCGCTACATGGAGCGCATGCGTCAGGCACAGGAAATCTCCAAAGAAGCCGCGCGCGCCGAAGGCATTCGCATCGCTCAGGAAGCGATGGAACAGAGCATCGAGCATGTTAGAGGCTTTCAGGTCAGCGCCCCGTTTGGCCGGGTGGAATACTCGATGGAGGTCTTATCCGTGCTGAAAAAGTTTGGGGGGAACGAGGAAGAACCCGGGTAGCGCACGCCATCTGTGGGGACAAACCGGCCTGGCACCTGAATGTCAAACCCAGCAAAACATGGAGAATGGTTATGCTGCTATGCAAATCCCACCCTGCACGATTCACCGTGATCGCAATCACCCTGTTAAGCTGCGCTGTCGTCAGCCCAGGCCAAATGGTGGCAGCGGCCCCTGTTCAAAAATCCGTCGTCCGCGCGTGGTTCACCACCAAGATAGTCGATCGCGAGCCCGTGGACAACATTGACACGCTCACCACCGAAGCCTCCAAAATCTACTACTTTACGGAGCTTCAAGGTCTGAGCGGCAAAACCATCAAACATCGCTGGCTTTTTGACGACAAAACTCTCGCAGAGGTCTCCTTTATGATCAAAGGGTCGAGATGGCGGGTGAATTCCAGCAAGAATCTGATCAAGGACTGGCTGGGCGAATGGACGGTCGAGGTCGTCGACGAGGCCGGTACCGTTCTCCATACCGACCGGTTCTTCTTTGCGGAAAAGCCAGGAGGTGCAGCCATCGATAGCCAACCTCCCGAACCTGCACCTGCGCATACAAGCGCCCCACGGACGGCCGAAGCGCGGGCGCGGGAGAGCGCAGAAACCACCGGGAGGGCAGAAAGCGCGCCAGCCTCCAGCCATATCAAGAGAGCCGCATTTGCCACCGCGATTGTCGACCGGGAGCCTGTGAACACGGTCGACACCTTGTATACGGATGTCACAAGAATATTTTTCTTCACGGAAGTCAAAGATATGGCCGGCCAGAGGATCATGCATCGCTGGCTGCATGGCTCGGAAGGCAAAGCCGAGGTTTCGTTCAACATCGGCGGGGCCAGGTGGCGGGTGCATTCCAGCAAGAATTTGCTCCCTGAGTGGACCGGCGAATGGCGGGTTGAAGTCCTCGGCCCGGACGGCTCCGCTCTGATAGAAAAAAAGTTCATCTATCTCAAAAAACCCTAAGCCGGACAAGCCCCGCAGAAGGCGCGGGATTTGACAACCGGAAATCCGAAATCCTAAACTCGAAACTCAAACTCGAAACTCGAAAAAAAGTGTGCCACCAAAAAGTCTTGTCAAAAAAGTGACAGAAAAGAACTCGTCAGGGATTAAACTCTGCCGGGATAAATTGACTTGACTTTTTTGTGAATTCTGCTATATTGGGACTGCAATTTCCCGGGCGCGAAAAAGTGGCCAGGGGAAGTGTTTTTGATTCTTCGAAAACATGAACATCATCGGCGGTGTAGCTCAGTTGGCTAGAGCAGCGGAATCATAATCCGCGAGTCCGGGGTTCGAGTCCCTGCACCGCTACGACGGGCTTCTTGCCAAAAAAGGCTTACGATTAAGCCTTTTTTTTATTTCAATAACCGGAGAGACAAATGACGACTCGAAGAAGACTGACCGAAGCGGAAATTACCGCCAGAGTTGCTACGCTACCGGGCTGGTCCATTCAAAATAGCAAGCTGATCAAGATGTTTCAATTTGACACCTTTGTGGATGCTTTTGGGTTCATGACCAAAGTGGCGCTCGTAGCTGAAGGGATGAATCACCACCCCGAGTGGCAAAACGTCTACAACAAAGTTGCGGTAGAGTTGACAACGCATGACCTCGGTGGCCTGAGCACCTTTGATTTCGAGCTCGCCACCCGGATCGAGTCCTGTTTGAAATAGCGCTGCTTTGCGGCCCCGTCTCATTCGTTGCACACCATTAAGATGTATTGAGGTCATTTAATTTGGTTTATTTGGAAAGGATGTCTATTTTGCCTACAAAGGACGGAATCTTCCGGCAGGATAAGGAGCTTGGAATATGGAGGTTCCAAAGAGGTCATCACTGTTCATCAAAACAAAAACCATGCGACTGCGCTGGCAGCTCCTTCTCCTCGCTTCCTTGCTCCTCTTTCTAGGTCTTCTCATAAAATCACTCCCAGGCTTCCCCTTTGTCTTTCCGGTTTTTTTGCGAAAGCGGGCAGACAGGTCGATCCGGAAATTCTGATTTATGTTACGCTAGGGTCGTGACGTTTTTCGCAAATAATCATATATTTACACCTTGTGATTTTTGATTCTTTCCCGATAAAAGGGTTAAGAGCGCGAGACCGATTTTTTCCCGACGTGGTTAGCATGAGACGAAACTGGCTGAATGAGCAACAAGAAGATTACGGCATTCCTGTTTGACTCAAATCCTGATCTGAAAGAAATCTTATGTAGTCTGAGTTTACAGGAGGAGGGCTGCTCCATCGAGATCGAGACCTCGGGCCAGCTTCAACTCGGTCTGGCCCGTGTCGCAAGTGGCGAGATCGATGTTGCGTTTATCGATTTGACTTCTCAAACCGGACGTCTCGGCAGCCTCGCAAACGAGATGAAGACCGTGGCCAGATGTTGCCCGGTCATCGCCTTGATCGATGGCGATGAGAACAGCAAGGTTGTGGCGAAACAGCTTGGCGCGTCGGACTTGCTCACCCGGCGCGAGCTCGATGAGAACACCATAATGCGCACGATCCGGTATGCCCTGGAACGACATCGGCTGATTCGGCAGTTGGAATCGTCCAGGCAATATGATTTCCTGACCGGCCTGTCGAACCGGGTCTTGTTTCGCACGATTTTCAGCCGCGTGGTCCAGCAGGCGGGGTGCAGTCATCGTAAAGTTGCCCTGTTTTTTCTCGACCTGGACAAGTTCAAGCGTATCAATGATACGCTCGGTCACGATACAGGCGACAGCATTCTCGTTCTGGTTGCTGAGCGCCTCAAATCAGTGGTACATGAGACGGATACGGTAGCCCGTCTCGGAGGCGACGAATTTGCGGTGATTCTCGATGGCGTTGACGATCGCGAAGAGGTCTGCTCGCGCGCGCAACTGATTCTGGACGCTCTGTCTGCCCCCTTCCGCGTCGAACAGCACGAGATTTTCATGACGGTCAGCATTGGGATCTGTGTGTATCCCGGTGATGGCAACGACGCCAGCACATTGTTCAAGAAAGCGGACGTCGCCATGTACCGGGCGAAAAGTAGTGGCAGAAACAACTACCAACATTACCAGCACTCGATGGATGCGAGCTTCAAAGAGCATTTGAGTTTGGAGAGTGACCTGCGCAGAGCCATTGAGAACAACGAGCTGGTCGTCTACTACCAGCCACAGGTTGACTTGCAAACAGGCAGAATAATCGGCGTAGAGAGTCTGGTGCGCTGGCATCACCCAGAACTCGGTCTCATGGCACCTGCAAAGTTTGTTCCCCTGGCAGAGCAAACGGGTATCATTGTCAGCATTGACCAGTGGGTCTTGTCCCACGCCTGCACGCAGGTGAAAGACTGGCTGGACAATTTAACCGAACATCTCGAGCTGTCGGTCAATCTCTCGGCAAAACAGTTTCGTCGCCGCAGTTTACCACAATTGGTGAACCGCATTCTCGCCCAGACCGGGTTTTCGCCAAAGAACCTCTGTCTTGAAATCACCGAAAGCTCCGTCATGCGTCAGGTGGAGGCGAGCATTGCAATTCTGGACTCGTTAAAGCAAATCGGTTTGAAGTTATCACTGGACGATTTCGGAACGGGATATTCTTCGCTGAACTATCTGAAACGGTTTCCGCTGGACAAGCTGAAAGTCGACCGCTCGTTCGTTATGGACATCCCGGCGGACCGTCACGACATGGCCATCTCGACGGCCATTGTGGTCCTGGCGCAAAGCATGGCGCTCGAGGTTGTTGCCGAAGGCGTAGAGACGCCGGAGCAGCTTGCTTTCTTTAGATCTCTCAAGTGTGATTCGTTTCAGGGATACATCTTCAGCCGGCCAGTGCCGGCCAACGAGATCACCCGCATGCTCGAAACGGATAAGCGGATCATTTTCGATGACGTCCCCCAGACTTTCGCGGAAGTTGAACAATGACGAGGAAAGAAACGGCAAGATGGGTGTTGATTGGCCTGCCAACTGTCGGGCTGGCCAGTTCGATGGTTGTGCAGAGCAACGGTCGGGCAAGTTCAGACTTGCTTATCGCGCTGCAGTGGATTTCGGCCAATGCGGTTTTGTTTGCCAGCGTCCTGGCTATTTTGAGCTTTGTGGTCAACAAATCTCGCTTTCATCTCTGCCTGGCGATCATCCTGTTCGCTGCCGCGGTATTCGAGATGGTGCAGGCCGTAAACCTTGCACGCATGTTCTCGCCGTGGGTGGCAGGCACTCCACCAGGGACCTCCCTCCTGCAAGTGCTGAACTGTTTTGCTTATGTTGGCGTTCTAAGCAGCTTGATTGGCCAGCTTTATGCTTCACTGAAACATGCAGCCCGCCGGGCTCAGAATCTCTTTCTCGCTCACGAGGAAGTTCAGGATCAGATCGAGGAGAGAAAATGGACCGAGGAGCTGTTGCAGGAATCGCGATTGTTTGCAGAAAGCATCGTCGAGTCGATTCGCGAGCCCCTTCTTGTGATGGACTCGGAGCTGCGCATTATTCGCGCCAATCGCTCGTTTTACACCACGTTTGGTCTGGCACCAGAGAAAACATTGAACCAGTTCCTGGGCGCTTTGGGCCATGGTGAATGGAACGAGCCGGAACTGCTCGTACAGTTGAAGCAAATCATCACCGCAGAAGGACTGCTCGAGAACTATGAGGTGACGCAAAGCTTCAACGGCGTGGGCGCCAAGACGCTCTTGCTGAGTGCCCGGCGGATCAACCAGAAGGATGTTCAAACCAATCTTATCTTGCTGGCGATGTTCGATGTCACCGAGCAAAACCTGGCGCAGCAAGAGCTGGCGCGGCGAGCGGATGAGCTGGCACGCTCGAACGCAGAACTGGAGCAATTCGCCTACATCGCCTCGCACGATTTGCAGGAGCCTTTACGCATGGTCTCCAGCTATTGTCAGCTTCTGAAACGGCGATACCAGGACAAGCTCGACGCCGATGCCAACGAGTTTATCGAATTTGCCGTTGATGGCGCCAAGCGAATGCAAACCTTGATCAACGACTTGCTGGAATACTCACGCGTCGGCACCTGCGGCCAGCCATTCCAGCCGACGGATTGCGGCAAAGTGGTGGAGCAGGCGCTTGACAACCTCAGACTCTCTATCGATGATTGCGAAGCCAGAATCCAGAAGAGCCGGATGCCAATGGTCCTGGCCGACGAAATCCAGCTTGTGCAATTATTCCAAAACCTGGTCGCCAACGCGCTCAAGTTCAGAAAAGGAAAGGCCCCGGACATCGCGATCAAGGCCCGTCGGAAAAATGGCACATGGATCTTCTCGGTAAAGGACACTGGCATTGGCATCGAACAGGAATTTCTGCAGCGCATTTTTGTCATTTTTCAACGGCTGCACAATCCAAGAAATTATCCGGGAACCGGAATTGGACTGGCGATCTGCAAGAAGATCGTTGAGAGACATGGGGGCCAGATTTGGGTGGAGTCCAAAGTTGGTAAAGGCTCGACCTTTTGTTTTACGCTGCCAGCAGTGGATAGGGAGGATATCAATTCTGGATGAATAGCCGGGCGATGGACATTCTCCTGGTGGAAGATAACCAGGGCGACGTGCGGCTTACCAGGGAAGCCTTCAAAGAGGGTCATGTGCCAAGCCGCTTGAATGTTGTGGGAGATGGCATTGAAGCGATCACCTATCTAAGACAGGACGCCCCCTTCGGCAGCGCCACGCGCCCGGACCTCATTCTGCTGGACTTGAATCTGCCCAGGAGAAACGGTCGCGAGGTCCTGGAAATCATAAAGAACGATGAGGACCTGCGGCGGATTCCAGTCGTGATCCTCACAACATCGAAAGCGGAGCAAGACATTATCAACTCCTACGATCTCCATGCTAACTGTTACATTACCAAGCCGGTAGACCTCGAGCAATTTATGCGCGTGGTTCGAATGCTGCAAGACTTCTGGTTTACGACAGTCAAGTTACCGCAGAAATAGGCATTGCATCATGGAAGAGACTGAAACCAAGATACTGCTCGCTGAGGATGACTGCGGAGATGCCCGGCTCCTGCGTGAAATGCTTTCAGAGGTCAGGCATCTCAACTTTTCCTTGCACCATGTCGAAACGCTGACTGAGACCGTGGAAGCATTGAGAAAATTCACCTTTGATGTGGTCTTCCTGGACTTATCTTTGCCGGACAGCCACGGCTTTACCACCTTTTGCCGCGTGCACGACCAGGCGCCGAACGTTCCGATCATCCTGATGACAGGGAATGATGATCAAACGCTGGTGGCAAGAGCCCTGAACCGGGGGGCACAAGACTATCTCGTCAAGGGAAAGTTCGATAGTGAGCTGCTCGTGCGCTCGACGCGCTACGCCATCGAGCGACACCGGCTGCGGGTTGAGATGGAGAAAGCGCGGGCATTGGAACAGCACCTGGCCTACCATGATGCCTTGACCAGCTTGCCGAACCGGCTGCTTTTTATGGAACGGTTACAGCAGGCCCTGGTTTATGCCAAACGCTACGATAGCTTACTGGCCGTCCTCTTCATGGATCTGGATGGACTCAAGCAGATCAATGATACCAAAGGGCATGCTGCTGGCGACGAGCTGTTGCAGGCAGTTGCTCGGCGCCTGACCCACAACGTGCGGGAAAGCGATACAGTGGCGAGACTGGGCGGGGACGAGTTCATCATTTTGCTGAAAGGCATCAAGAAAGTGGAGGACGTCACCAAAGTCGCGAGCAAAATTTTGCGCGCTGTCTCGACACCGTGCTCGATCGTTGGCGAGAAGATTGAAGTGACTGCCAGTGTTGGCATCAGTGTTTTTCCCTACGATGGCTCAGACAACGAAGACCTGATCAAGAAGGCAGACTTCGCCATGTACCGGGCCAAGAGCAAAGGTAAGAATAGGCACCAGCTCTTCAACATGTTCGTCAATATCGACTCCGGCCGTCAAGTTTCGCTGGAGAGCAGTTTGCGCCAGGCGGTTGAGAATAAATCGCTCAGACTTTTCTTCCAGCCGCAGGTTGCTTTGCAGAGCGGAAACCTTATCGGAATGGAAGCGTTGCTGCGCTGGCAGCTGGATGATCTGGTGATGCTGCAGCCAGCGGACTTTATGCCAATGGCTGAAGACACCGGCTTGATCGTCCCGATTGGGAAGTGGGTCTTGCGGGAAGCGTGCTTGCAGAACAGACGCTGGCAGGAATCCGGATACCCGCCCATTCCCGTGGCGGTCAACCTCTCTGCACGCCAGTTTCGCGAGGTCAGCCTGGTAGAGACCGTTGCCAGTGCAATCCGTGATACCAGGTTGAGCCCAAGCCATCTGGTGCTGGAAATCACAGAAACCAGTGCCATGGAGGACATCGAATTCACCATTACCACGCTAAAAGCGCTGAAAGAGATGGGGGTCCGAATTGCACTGGACGATTTTGGCATTGGGTATTCCTCTCTCAGCTACCTCAAACGGCTTCCAATTGATTTTCTCAAAGTCGACAAATGTTTTGTCAGGGATGTGCCCAAGAATCCTGATGATGTTTCGATCATCAAGGCCATTGTCGCGCTAGCTCAGAATCTGGGCATAAAAGTGATTGCGGAAGGCGTGGAGAAGAAAGATCAGCTTTCGTTCCTGAAGTCCATTCGATGTGAGCAAGTGCAAGGCTTCTATTTCAGCCCGGCCTTGTCCCCCGCCAGATTTCGTGAGCTGCTGGCCTCTAACAAAGGGTGGCGGGAGAAGGGAATCCCGGAATTGGAAGTACACGTCGTGTGAGGGTCACAGGACCATCAAAATCGCGGGGCTAACGATTTCTATATTATGATAAGGCGCCACAGTGGGCCGGAACGCACGAAGCTTTCAAATAGATTGAAGTTATACTATCCATACCAACGATCATTTAATAGCTCTCTACTTTTTGTTTTATTTCTTCTTTGCGTCCTTTGCGGCTTTGCGTGATCAAAAAGCTTTGCAAAAAAATGCAAAGGATGACAGGCTAGTCCCACTTTTGATCATCGAACAACCGCAGAAACTCGAGTTTCTGCTCCATCGTCAGGTCATACTGGTCGATGATACGCCACAGGTGCTCGCCTTTTTGCAAGCGCTGTTGAATCTCCTGGAGGATCTTCGAGTCTGGATGGGCAGAATCCATCATGATTCTCTTCGGGCAGCAACGACATCACCCGTTGAGGACGCTGTTTGCCTTCTTATCATCTGTCGTGGAAAGGACGACGATGGTGTTGGAACCGGTGGCTGTTGCAAAGGCTTGCTCAATGTTGATCTTCTTCTTGGCTAACTTCTTTGACATGTCCGCCAGCGAGCCCGGATGGTTTTGTAACTCAACCGTCAGAACCTGGCTCTCGCCATACATCATGCCCAGATCCTGCAAAATGGTTTTGGTTCTTTCAGTATCATCAACAATCAAACGCACGATGCCCCATTCCAGATCATCGACGACGGAGAGCGCTCGAATGTTGACCTTCGCGCTTGCCAGGTTTGTGCACAGCTCGCCGAGACTTCCCACCTTGTTCTGAACAAAGATTGAGAATTGCTTTTCGATTGCCATGACTCTCCCTCCCTTTCTATGGCGAGGTAAGCTGCAATTCTTGCCGTCATTTAATTATAGCCAATCACCCCTGAAAAATCAAGCGAAAAAGTCAGGGACATGCAAACGACGAACAGAGAAAAGGGTCTTGCTTTTTTGCGGTGATTCCCCTATTTTTAGCCAATTCCTGACCCCGAAAAGGAGGACGTTTGAAAATTGCGATCACTGCGGATCTGCATCTGACCACGCAGAAGAAAAATCCGGACCGATTTCATGCCTTGCAAGCCATTCTGGAGAGGTTGGTGCAATCCGCCGTCCGAGTGCTGATTCTCGCTGGCGATACCTTCGATGAGTCAAGCCGCAATTATGCCGAGTTTGAAAGGGTTTGCCAGCAGCCAGAGTTCAGGCACATTCGTCTCCTCCTGATTCCAGGAAACCACGACCACGACCTCGATGCCAATGCGCTGGCGGCAGAGAATGTCGAGGTCATCACCGAGGGGCGGACGGAGATGTTTTCCCGCGACGGGCTGCCCTTCCTGCTCTTGCCCTATGTTCCGGCCAAAACCATGGGCGAGGAAATTGCGCGCCACGCCGGCGGCCTCCCAACCAACCGTTGGGTGTTGGTCGGCCACGGGGATTGGACCGCAGGAATGCACGAACCGGATCCGGTTGAACCAGGCACTTACATGCCCCTGACGCGAGTCGATATCGAGAAGTTCAAGCCGCGGCTGGTGGTCCTGGGCCACATTCACAAGCCGACGGACAGCAACAGGGTTATCTATCCTGGCTCGCCGTGCGGGCTGGACATTCGCGAAACCGGCCGGCGCCGCTTTGTGCTCATCGATGCCGACAGCGGTGACGTGCAGTTGCAAGCGGTAACTTCGGATTTCATTTACTTTAACGAAGCGTTCGTGGTTGTGCCAGGCGAGCACGAGCTCGAGTATGTCACAGGTCAGATCGAGAAGTGCATCGGCAATTGGTCGCTTGCAGACTCCGAAATCGACAAAGTGCGCATCCAGGTCAAGTTTTCAGGATATACCTCGAACAAGCGCGCCCTGCTGGACACTGTTCAGCAGAGCTTGCAAAAGTTTCACTTCTACAAAGACGGCGAGCCAGATTTGTCCGAAGTGTTTGTCGCCGACGATCCGAACCGCGCCGAGATCGCCCGGCGCGTGTCCGAAAGAATTGAGCGCATGAACCTCGCGCCATTTCATCGTCCGCCGACAAAGGCCGCAATCCTGCTGCAAGCGCTTCATGCCATCTACGGGGAGTAACATGGCAGTTTTTATCAAGGAGGTCAGTGTACAAAATCTCGGACCCCATATTCGTCTGGCGTTCCAGCTCGGCCGGTTCAATCTCATTTACGGCCACAACGAAAACGGCAAAACCTATCTGGTGGAGTTCATCATTCGCTCTCTCTTCAAACACGTGAAACAATGGAGCCTGCGGGAGAATGAAGGTCGCGGCAAGGTCAGCGTCGCAGGTCTGGAGCCAGGCGGGCTGGTCGAGTTTTCGCCGGCCTCAGAAAACAAGCTGGAGGACTACTGGCAAGAGGCGCAACCCGGCTTGCCGGCAGACTTTTCCAGGCTGCTGGTGGTGAAGGGCGCCGAAGTCGACCTGGCGAAAGTCGCCGGCGGTATTGACAAGAACGTCCTGAAGCGACTGCTCTCCAACCGGGCCGTCCTGGATAGCATCCAGAGAACCATTTCCAAGACGATTCAAGAGTCGGCGATGGAGAACGGCATTCTGACGGGCCCCAGGCGGGGTGAGATGAAAGAAAGAACAGAGCTCGAAGAAAGGCTCAGGAGGTTCGAACGCTTATTTGCGCAGTTGGACGACAGCTACTCCGGCGGAACGCGAAAAGAGCTCGAAGATGAAATGAAACGGCTGCAAGCGAAAAAGAGTCAAATGGAATTGGCGCGCCGGCACCTGGCCTTCAAAACAGATGCGGATGTTCGCAAGTTGAACGGGGAGCTGAGTCAGCGGTCAATGGACAAGATCATCGAGCTGCGCAGCGATTTGTCCATCTACAGGAACAAACGTCTCGAGCATAGCCAAAAACAAAGCCGCCAAAAGGAGGCGGCGCGCAGGAGCGAGCATTACGACTGGCTCAAGAGCGCGCAGAGAGTTTATCAAGAAACCCTGGCGAGCGTGGTGGCACAGCCGCCCCGGACCCCGGTCGTGGCTGCGGTCGCGTTGATCGTGGGGGCCGGGATTCTTTCGTATTTGCGCCTGCCACTCTACGCGGTCATCTGCCTGGCCGGCGCCCTGGCAGCCGGCACATTCTATTTCAGAAGATACCGTGACCTGTTGCAGCACGCCGCTGAAAATCAGGAGCTCGAGACGATCCGAAAAGCATTCTTCGACTATTTCAAGACCGAGCTGACCGGACTCGCAGACATTGTGCACCATCTACAAGGGATGGAAGAGGACTACAACACGGCGCAACTGCTGGACAAACAACTGCAAGATGACCAGGTGCAACTGCAAGCCGCCAGATTGAAGCTCTCCGAGCAAATCTACCAATTGACGGGAGAAAAGACGGAGCCTGAGGCGTGGGATGATGTATTGCGCGAGCTCGAAGCCCGGGCCAGGGCTCTGGAGGCCCGTGTTCGCGACAAGGAGCTGGATTTGGCGCAGCTGAATGTGGATGCTTCCGATTACCTGGAGACGGACCCGTGGGTGGAGTTCAGCAAACAAAAGCTGGCAGAAGCGGAACAGGAACTAATGCGCACCAGGCAGAGGCTCGATGACGAGACGCACAAGCTCGACAGTCTCAAGCATATGATTTGCCAACAGACCGGGGACGATATCTCGGCCTCATGGGACAGGATCATTCCAAGATTGCGGGAAATGCAACAGACAACTCTGGCCGCGTACCAGTCCAGGACCGCTGAGATTCTGGGGAAAATTGCGGTCAACGAGGTGGTGCAGGAGCTGCGAAAAGATGAGGACAGCAAGATACTCGAAAACCTGCAATCAGAAATCGTGCAGAAACCCATCTACGAGCTGACTCGCCGTTATGACCATTTGACCCTGGAGTCGGAGAGGCTGGTCGTTTCCGACCGGTACAACATCTTCACCCTCAGCGAGCTGAGCACGGGAGCGCAGGAGCAAATTCTGCTCGCTCTGCGCATTGGGCTGAGCAAGAAACTGATGCGAGAGGAGAGCCTGTTTTTGATCCTCGATGATGCCTTCCAATACTCCGATTGGCAGCGGCGCCAGTGGTTGGTCGACCAGGCGGCGAAGCTGGCGCAGGATGGCTGGCAGATCATCTATTTTACCATGGATGATAATATCCGCACGCTCTTTGAGCAGAAGGCCGCGCAGTTCGGTGAGGAGTATCGCCTAATCAACCTCAATCGCAGCAGGAAAGCCCTCGAGCAGATCGATCTGCTCAGTCGAGATTTGGGTTATTGATGCGCTCGACCAGCGGAATGGGCAAGTACTGCCAGACCCCCTCGAGGTGAAACTCACCAAATCGTCTCTGGTCGACCAGCCTCAGGCCTCGCGCAAAGAGCGTTTTGTCCCGCTCGGCCTTGATATCTTCGAGAAGCAGCGTCTGAAGGGAAGAGAGGCCGAAAGCGGCGCGCACCCTGTTCACCCGGCCCAATGCAGATGGAACCCCGCCGGTATTGAATTCCAGCTCGGCCAGCATGAGCTCATTTTCCTGCCACGAGATGAAAGGAATGGGGGAATCGACGCGCGGATAGCGTGCCTGTCGCCAAAAAACCGTCTCTTCGTCCAGTCCCAGAATCGGCTCAATTTTGATTCGTGTCGTTTCGGCCGGGTCCGTGGTGACGCAGTCGACCAGGAGAGAGTCGACCACGAACTGTGTTTGTCCGCGCCCGGCTTGCGACCAGTAGAAGTTGGCGGACTCGGAGTTGTAAAGGGCCTGAAAAGGGGGATCTCCTTCTTGCAATCCGTCCCGGGCAGAAGACCGCGCTGCCGATTGATTGCCGTTGAAAAGATGGCATCGGGCAATAAGGGAGTTGAGCATTCGACGCTCATAGGCGCTGTTGGTATGGTCGAGCGCTTCTTGCAGGGATGCGAGGGCGAGGGCGTACATTTCATCGGAAGGAATGAACGGTCCGTTGTCGATGACTCCGCCGCCCTCCGTTTCTGACAAGCCGGTGTAGGTGGCATAGAGATATCTGGCAATGCCGCCATAGAGATGGCCGGTGAAGAAGACTTGTCGCCGTAGCTCCAAATCGACAAATTCAATCTGGCGCGCCCGTCGCAGCAAATCATCGGCGAGGAACCTCAGCTCACCGAGCTGCAGGAATTGCGCTTCGACTGCGCTGTTGTCGAGCTCGATCTCGCCAAAATCGATATCCTCGAAACTGACGAATGTCGCGCCAGGCACGTTGGGGTCGAAGAAAAATGCATCGGACAAGGCATCTGCGAGCAGGATCGTTTGATCGTAGGTGGTCGCGAAGCGTTGCTGCACCCCGGCGATGAGAAAACTCATCTGACTCTCGTCCGTGAGCTTGTCGCTATCGATCTCGTCGATCGGGGGGGTGACGTTGTCGACAAAGTCGCTACAGGACAGGGAGATCGCGATGAGGAGATAAACCGCAACAGAAATGAGGATTGATTGCTTCATAATACGTGCGCCGCCTTAGGCTAGTTGACAGAACGCGATCTTACACAGTTTGTAACTATGTATTTCTTGTCGTCTGAACATCGATCTTTTCGAGTCTCAACTTCTGATTTCAAAAATACGGTTGCAAGCCGTGCTGGAGCAGGTCATATCTGAGCTCAGTACCAGCTAAAATGAAACGCTCAAGGTCATGGCATACGTCCTCGGATTCTGCAAGGTGAAATAATCCTGCCCGCGCTCCAGATCGCGTGCGCCGGACCAGTTGACCTCCACTTCCGGGCCACTGTACCTGGTGACGGTCAGAAGATTGTGCGCTGACAGCGTAATGGCGATGTCCTGAACCAGTTGGCGACCGCGCAGGGCTTTCGACAGCAAGCCTTTGAAACTGTAACGCAGGCTCACTTCCCGCAGTTTGACGAAGTCGCCCTGCTCGATGAAATTCGCATCCAGCAGGGGATCCATTCTGGCGAACTCTTCGGCAGCGGCGATATACTCCGGCGTGCCCGGCGTGAACGGAATGACGTCCTCGACCGGCTCGACATCCAGAGCGACGCCGTCCGCCTCAAAGGTTCCGGCGAGGCCGAGCTGAGTCGCGAGCAGGTTGTATTTCGGGTTGTTCCCGGCCAGGTAGGTGAGCGATTTGCTGCCGTTCCAGATTTTGTGACCGGTCGCCCAGTCAGCCAGAGCGTAGAGGCTCAGGTTCTTGAAGAGACGGAGATTGAGAGCAAGCGAGCCGGTGTAAGGGGGCACAGGATTGCCCAGCGCCACAGGTGCCTCGCCAAAATCCGGGCCGAAATACGTGCCGTCGTCATTGAAGAGCGCCCCCAGAAAGGGCTCGGTGTAGAATTCATGCTTCGGCAGCCCCTCCTGGATCACGTTCAACGCAAAACTGTCGAACACCGGCTGGGCGGCGCCGAGATCGACCACTTCGTTTTCCTGCCAGTTGTTGATCAGCGTCAGGGAGAGATCGAAATCGCGTCGGTGGACGACGGAGGCATGCAGCAGCGTCTCGATTCCGCTCCCCGTTATTTCGCCGATGTTCACCGGCGTGGGCGGCAGTCCGGTCGAGGGCGAGTTGATGAATTCAAAGATGCTGTCTTTTGCCTTTTGTTTATAGTAGGTAAATTCCACCGCAAAATGGTTCAAGAACTCGGCATCGAAGCCGATCTCGATCTCTTTTACCCGCTCGGGTTTGATCTTGTCATTGCCGCCCGTGCCGGGCACACCGCCAGCGCCATAAGCACCCGATTCCGGCCGGAAATGCAGATTGATGCCATCCAGGGAGTTCGGGAGAATGCCTGTTTCGCCATAAGCCGCTCTGAGCTTGAACAGCCCGAAGAAAGCCGGCACGTGCCGGAATTTGTCCAGGCGCACGGCAAAACTGGCGCCCGGATAGAAAATCGAAGACGCCTTTCGCCCGATACGGCTGGCGTAGTCGCGTCGCAATTTCAAAGAGAGATAGTATCGGTCGGAAAAGGCGAGGTTGGCTTCCCCGAAGAGGCCCGCCTGCCGTTCGTGCAGCGTGGTCTCATCGATGGTGGCCTGTTGCGTGCCAGCCTTGATCGTGGTGACCAACTGGGTCAGAAAATCATAGCGCTGGGTTGAAAAGGTGTTCACTTTGCGGTCGAAAAGTTGCACGCCGCCCACCAGAGAGAGGTGCAGATCAGACAGCGGGTGGAGGTCGAGTCTGCTATCGAAACTGTAGGTCACCAGCCGGCCCTGGCGCGTGAAGTGGTTGCGCAGCCCGGAATCGAAGCGCTCCTGCTGGTAAGTTTCATTGACGGGATAGTTCTGGTCCTGGCGCAAGTCGTGATCATCGATGCCGAGACTCATGCGCGCTGAAAAGATGGGAATCGGCTGGTATTCCGCCCGTACCGAGGCAACAAAGCGGTTCGATTCGTTCTCGTCCTCGATATTCTCGATGGCAGAGCGGCCGCCGCCAACGAACAAATAGGACGTGGGATTGATGGTCGTGTTGATCAGATAGCCGAACAGGTTGTTGTCATTGGAAGGTCGTTCCACGGTACTAAAAGTGTAGCTCGAGCTGAGGCTGAGCGTCAATTTGTCGTTCGGAACGACATCAAAGTTGGCACGAACGTTCTTGCGGTCCAGACGATTGGGTTCGAGAATGCCTTCTTCCACCCGGCTGTCAAGGGCTGCAAAATAACGGATGAAATTCGAGCCGCCGGAGGCGCTCAGGCTATTCTGAACGATCGTGCCCGTTCGGAAGATATCGTTGGCGTCGCGCGCGGAGAGATAATCTTTGCGGCTATAATCGAAGGATTGTTTGTTCCAACCGGCGGTGAGTTTATAGTTGAAAAACACCCCGCCCGCATTTCCGGCACGGTAGTGCCCCCGTTTGGTGGTGATCAGGACCACACCGTTGGCGCCATCGGTGCCATAGGAGACCGCGCCGGCCGGCCCTTTCAGCACCTCGATGCTTTCGATCTCCTCCGGGTTGAGGTCGGCCAGCAAACTGATGCCCTGGCCGCCGACTTCAAAGCCGAGCACTTCAGCGTTGTCCACGCGCACGCCGTCAACGTAGATAACCGGCTGCTCATCGCCATTCAAGCCTCCGCCGGAGCGCATCGTGAACCTGAAACCTGCGCCGACATTGCCGGATGCTCGCTTGACCTGTACACCCGCGAGCTTGCCACGGATCAGCTGCGACGTGGTTCTGTAGTTGCTCTGGCTGGTGTAGCCGCTGGCCGGGATGCGCGAGACGGCGACTTCTGCCACGGCCTTCGAGGTCGTCGAGGCGATGCCGGTCACAACGATCTCCTCGCCCCGAAGAATATCTTCCCTCAGGGCGAAGTCAACCTCGTTTGCTTTGACCGACACACTTGATTCCAGCGGCCGGTACCCTTCCTTCATCACTTGGAGGATGTATTCACCCGGGGAGAGATCGGCGAACAGATAGGAGCCATCCCTGCCTGTCTTCACAATGCGACTCGTCCCTTTGATGGAAACCCGAATCCCGGCAAGCGGCCGGCCGGTTTTGTCATCAACGATCTTGCCTGAAATCGCACCGGTCAGTTTGATCTCGATTTCAGTTTTCTCGGTGTGATAGCCGATGAACGAGGCGGTCAATGTATAGTTGCCAGGCGGAATGCGTGCGATGAGAAAGGAGCCGTCCTGCCTGGCTGCGGCTCCAAGCCGTGTTCCCTTGACGACGACATTGGCGCCAGTCAGCGGGGCCCCGGTGCGGCTGTCGACGACTGTGCCGGAAACAGAAGAGGTCGCCTGGCCGAAGAGGGTGTGAGCCAGAAAAATTTGAATGCAGGTCGAGGCGAGGGAGAGTAGAAGATTGGCACGGCTTGCCGTAAGGAAAGCTCTCCTTAAGTCCATTTAACCATCCCCTCCTGAAGATGTAACAGATGAATGCCAAGGAATGAGGGCAGGCTCTACTGCGGGGCAAAACAACCGTCCGCCCGTTTTATCATCCCCTGAGTAGCAATGTAGAAGAAAATAAAAAAAAATCAACAGATAAACGTCCCAGCAAACGCATTTGAACAATTTTTTCAAACGCTCCGCCCCCCGAA
>JBHHXT010000049.1:0-28239 GCA_046757165.1 bacterium
CAGCATTTCCGGATGTCTGTTTAAGTCCGCCTTCGCCGCCTGCCGGACCGATTCCGATTCCCTATCCGGATACGTCTTTTTCAAAGGACATGAAAAACGGCAGCAGAACGGTCAAGATCAAAGGCAAGGAAATTATGCTCAAGGACAAGTCGTTTTATAAGACTTCTCCGCTAGGGGACGAGGCAGCGACGAAAAGTTTAGGACAGGGGGTCATTACGCATACCATAACTGGAAAAACCTACTTTGTTATGTGGTCGATGGATGTGAAGATTGAAGGTCAGAATGTTGATCGTCACATTGACATGACGACTTCTAATCATGCAAGTCCAATGGCCAACGCAGCAGTACCGGGTCCGAATGTAGCCGCCATGCTGATGGCTTCCATAGAAGACGATCTGGATAAATGTGTATGTTGTAAGAAAAAACCGAGGCATTCGACTGGCAAAGCAATGAAAATGGATGATTGGTACACAACCGACGTGCATGGTAATCCTCTTCCCGACAACGATCCAAAGGTAGTGAAATATGGGCAGCTGATGCAAGATGCCAAAAATCGTAAGAACTCTTCGCCACCTTGTACGTGTAACGGCGAGATTCTACCAAAGGCACCATGCAACGTTTTTCGTAAACCCGTAAGCGCTGCTGAATACGACAAAATCAAGAACGACTGGAAGAACGAGCGTAAAACTTATCAACTTAAAAAAGGCATACTATCCGAAGCCCAAGTAATTGCAGACTTAACAAATAAGCTAGGCATAACACCGACGCAAATAGAAGTCGAAAACGAAAGAAAAGTCAACCATCTTGTGCCGAAGACGGCTGGAGGCTGTCCAACCGGGGATGAAAACCTTCAGCCAAACGGAGAATTGTGTTCAGTTTGTAGAAAGCTTGATAAACGTTTTGGCGATCTACAGAATTAAGTTTTCGTAAGGTTCTGCAACCAGAGAATATATAATGAACAATGATGTCAATTACGAAATAAGCAGTATTGATTGGAATGGCCGGGGATACTGTGGCTTCCCTGAGCCTCCTTCAGATTTTAGATCTCGATTCGGCACTCCTACCGAGGTGTGGCATTCGTGGCTAACAGCTCTGTTTCGTGCTAAGTGCGGTAGCTTTGATCTCTTGGGAGAATTTCCGCAGGTTTACAAAAAGATTGAACATCCTATTCTTCAGGAATTGTTCGCAACATTGCTTGGAGATGCAAGTCCTAATTCTTGCTTTCAGGCTGTCATAGATGAATTAGAGACTACAAGCAGTACGGAACTCAGTATGGACTTCTGCGACGTACTTCAATCTCGGGGCAGGCTTGCAGATGTACCGATTCTTCTAAAGGTGTACCAAAAGATCGCCTTCGTTGAAGATGCGGATATTATTCCAAGTTATTTATCCCGTTTGTTGGAGCCAAAGGTAGACAGACTTTCAAACCCGTCATGTTTTGCTTCGTTTAACGACTATTGTGATGAAGTGATGGGTTTTTACAATCGTCTTGTTGATAGGTTTGGCACCGAGAACATACTGATTTTTGTCGGCGAACAGTTTAGTGTGAATTGTCTAGCTAAAAGGATATTGGATGAGGTTAGGAATCCTTACTTTCAGAGTTTTTTGAGGCGCAAGTTTGAGGCTTCGACTGGAGTTGATTGTACCAATTTCTACAAAGCTGGAGTTCTCCAGCCTCTGACAGCTGCTGCAATCGTAGAAGAATTCCTCGAAAGCCCTGATGCCCAAAAGTACGAACACGGCGTCCGTTATTTTTGGGGACATCGAATCCCGGATGAGTGAAAAATGAACAAAGTCATCCCCGAAATCATCCAACAACACGCCGAAGAAGCCGCCTTCCTCTGGCTGCTACGCGACCAGGCTGTGAATGCGCCGCACTACTCTCTGGCAGATTTGGCTGAACTCGATAACCGTGTGGAAACCCATATCGACGGCTTGCGAATCGCCGGCGAAGCTGGCTGGGAAATTTGCGACGAATCACTCGATTGGCAGGAGCCCGGCGAAGTGTTCGCCGCGGCGGTTTTAGCCTTTGAAACCGGCCGGGAGGAGCGCATTCAAAAAGTTCTTGAAGTAGCAAGTACTTCAATTGGACTTTCAGGCGGTTTAGTCTCTGCCCTGGGTTGGCTGCCCCATGAGCACGTTGCCAAACAAATCCAGCAACTTTTGTCGACTGACTCGTCGGCATTGCGTCATGCTGGCATTGCCGGGTGCGGAGTTCACCGCCAAGATCCTGGGGCGCCGTTGAAGGACGCATTTTCCCATGAAGATGAAAGGCTGAGAAGTCGGGCTTTGCGAGCTGCCGGTGAGCTGGGACGAGCAGATTTATTGCCGCATTTATTCCCTCATTTCCAGGACGACAATGAGCTGTGTCGATTTTCCGCTGCCTGGTCTGCGGCTCTGCTGGGCGACGCGCGGGCCACAACCGTGCTGCAATCCGTCGCGGAGCAGGATGTCCCGTTTCGGGAAGAGGCCGCCCGGATGGCTGTACGCCGGATGAAGCCGGCCGCGGCCTTCGACTGGCTCAAACGACTGCCACAAAGTCCCCAAAACATGCGTCTGGCGCTCATCGCTGGCGGCGCCATCGGCGAGCCTTCCTGCGTCCCGTGGCTGATTGACCAGATGAGCGTGCCGGAGCTGGCGCGGGTGGCGGGCGAGGCGTTTTCCATGATCACGGGGGTGGACATTGCCTATGACGATCTCGAAGGCGAATGGCCGGCAGGCTTTGAAGCCGGCCCAACGGAAAATCCCGAAGACGAAAACGTCGAAATGGATGGTGACGAAGATTTGCCCTGGCCAGAACAGGAGCTGATTCACCGCTGGTGGCAAGAACAATCGAGTCGATTTCAGAAAGGCAAGCGCTACTTGTGCGGCCAGCCGATCACGGCAGATAGCTTGATGCAAGTTTTGCGCAGGGGTAAGCAGCGCCAGCGCGCTGCGGCTGCGATTGAATTGGCTCTCTTGCAGCCAGGCAAACCGTTGTTTGAAGTTCGCGCTCCGGGATTTCGGCAGCAAAAAATGCTCACTGCAAATCAGGAGGAGAGAAACAATCCGGACATAAGATAAGAGAATTTCCCGTCATCCAGGCTCTTTAGTAAAAAACAATCAGCAAATTGGACTGCCCCAAATGAGCTTGATCAACAAAACTATCGACAACTATAAAATCCTCGCCAGGATCGGCAAAGGCGGCATGGGCGTGGTGTACAAAGCCCTGGATTTGACCCTGGAAAAAGAAGTCGCGCTCAAGATGGTCGATCCGCTGCTGGCAAACGACGAGCGTTTTCTGAAGCGCTTTCGCAATGAAGCGCGCACGCTGGCGAAACTGGACAACCCCAACATCATCACCGTGCACGCTTTTCGGGAGACGGAAGAGGGCGTGTTCATGATCATGCGCTACGTCGAGGGACAGACCCTGGCGCAATTGATCGATGCGCACGGCCCGATCTCCTTCCACAAGGCCGTGCCGATTGTGAAGCAGATTCTCCACGGCCTGAGCCATGCCCATGCGGCCGGCGTCATCCACCGCGACATCAAGCCGAACAACATCATGATCACACACGAGGGCGTGGTCAAGGTCATGGACTTCGGCCTGGCGCGCATGCAGCACGGGCCGGACAGCACCCTGACCTTCCGCGGCGTGGGCACGATTCGCTACATGTCGCCGGAGCAGGTGGAACGGCCGGACAACCTCGACCACCGCACCGACATCTATTCGCTCGGCATGACCTTCTACGAAATGCTCGCCGGCGAAACGCCGTTCGGCGATACCACCACGGACTTTGCCATTATGAAGGCGATCGTGGAGGATACCTTTCCCGTGCCCGGCGCCATCAATCCCAAAGTGCCCAAGCTGCTCAACAAGATCGTCATGAAGGCACTCGAAAAGCGGCCGGAAGACCGCTTCCAAAAGGCGGAGGAGATGTTGAAGGAAATCCACCGGTTCGAGAAATATGACAAGCTCAATGTCATCTCGAGGACCACGGTCAAGATTCGCGAGCACCGGACACGGCGCGCGCACACCACTCACACAGCGACCACCGGGGCGAAAACCCGAAGCACCCATCACAAGAGAGGCATCCGTCGCAAGCTCAAAGAGTTGAGGCTGCCCATCGCTGCTTCTCTGGCCGCCGTCACACTGCTCGTCGCTCTGTTCGCGATATTCAAAAACCCGGCGAGCAAGACCCGTCTGTCCGTGACTTCGCGGCCCGCCGGCGCCGCGGTCACCATCAACAACGAACGCGTTGGCACGACGCCACTCGACCGGCTCCCCCTCGAGGCCGGAATGGTTGCCGTTCATTTCACAAAAGCGGGGTATGTGCCGTTCGACACCTTGCTGACTATCGAGGCAGGCGAGGCGTTGACGCTCAACCCCGGGCTGCAAAGATTCGCTTCTGTTGCCATCGAAGTCGACCCTGCGGACGCACGGGTTGCGATTGCTGACACCCCCATCGACCCCGGCCAATTCTCGAACCTGGAAATGCGGCCGGGCGAATACACGGTCGAGGTTTCGCTCGAGGGGTTTGACTCGATCCGGGAAACCGTGGTGCTGGAAGCGGGCGAAAGACACGCGCTTGCCTACACGCTCGAGCCCATCGCGTTACTCGTTCTTGACGTCACGCCTCCTGAAGCTGAGGTCACGGTCGATGGCGCGATCCTGGACCCGTCCCAGCTCACCGGGCTCAAACTGGAGCCGGGATTCCACACCATAAAAGTGGCAAGCCCGGGTTACGAAACCATCGAGGAGAAAATTCTGTTGAGCCAGGGCAGCAGGGATACGTTGCAGTATCATCTGGCCACGACTGCCGTCAGGAAGGTGGACAAGGTTATCGCAACCGGGACACTTCATGTGACGACGGAGCCTGCCGCCGTCTCTGTCTGGCTTGATGGCCGGAAAATGGCATCGGCAACGCCGCTGACGCTCAACCTGTTGCGAGCCGGGAGACATAAGATCGAGCTCAGGAAGCCTGGCTACAAGACCTCGTCAGCCAGCGTGAACGTGCTCGAGAACAGGGACAACTACTTCTATTTGAAATTGGAGGCCCTGCCAAAGGTCCAGGTCAGCATCACCGCCAAAGACTCGAAGGGGAAGTATCTGGTCGGTAAGATCTATGTCAATGGCCGCTATACGGGATTTACCACCCCTCAGCAGTTTGATTTTCCAATCGGCGTGTATTCCATCGAGGTGAAAAAGGGAGGGTATATTTCAGCGAAAAAACCGGTTACGCTCCGGAGCGACTCCCGGCTCGAATTTGTCCTCCGGCCGCTGACGAATTGACCGCCACGCGGGGTCGCAAACAGTTCTCGAACAGGTGAAAATTATCTTCGCTAAAAGAGTTCATGCGGTAATCATTCTCAGCCTCTTCTTCTTCGCTTTCAACCTCAGCAATTGCAGCAAGCATCCTCAGGCGAAGGCATCAAGCTGCAGAACCATTCTTGTCGAGGCTGAAAAACGATACTATAATGCGGAGTTCAGCAACGCCCTGGCTTTGTTGAATTTTTACTTCAACAGATGCACCCGAAGAGGGACCCTGGTGGGCAAGAAAGCGCTCATTCTGCTGCCGGAAATCTATATCAAGAAGAATGACTACGCCCGTGCCAAGAAAGCCACCAGACTTCTGATAAAATTCGATCCCACGTTCGACCCGGACCCGAACGAGCATTCGGCGCAGTTTCTCATGCTGTTCAGAGGGCTCAAACGCGAAATGCGTCCACACTCAGCACAGAAGTGAAATGATGATCGGGAAAACCATCGACAACTACCGAATCACCGAAAAGCTCGGCGAGGGCGGCATGGGGGTGGTGTACAAAGCGACGCACATCCGGCTCGACAAGACCGTCGCCATCAAGATGCTTCACCCCATCTTCTCCTCAGACGAGGCGCTCTTGCAGCGGCTGCAGCAGGAAGCCAAGATCCTGTCGCAATTAGAAGCGTGCCAAAGCATCGTGCACGTGTCCGACGTGCGCGAGACGGAGTATGGCTGGATCATCGTCATGCAATACATCGATGGCATAACGCTGGCGCAGAAGGTCAAGCAGGTCGGCGCCGTCCCGTGGCAAAGCGCGCTGCCCATTTTTGTGCAGCTCCTGTCAGCCATCCGCTACGCGCATCAGGCGGGCGTCATCCATCGCGATATCAAACCCGGCAATGTCATGCTGGACAAAGACGGCAACATGCTCCTGACCGATTTCGGGCTGGCCAAGAGCATGAGCCGCGCCACCAGCACGCATTCACGCGGCAAGGCCATTGGGACGCCTGAGTTCATGCCACCGGAGCAATTTGACGCGCTCGGCAAGGTTGACAAACGCAGCGACATCTATTCGCTCGGCATGACCTTCTACAAAGTCCTGGCAGGCAAGACACCGTTCAGGGAAACCGACAGTGACTTCACCATCCCCGGCATCCTCCATGACAAGGAGAAATTCACGCCCGTGCACCACCTGAAACCGGACATCCCCGAAAGCCTATCCAGAATTATCGCAAAGGCGATCGAAAAGAACCCGGGGCAGCGTTTTCAAAGCGCAGAACAAATGTTGCACGCCATCGAGCAATTTGAACAAGAGCGCGGCTTCGAAAGGACCACACAGGTGGTGCGGACGGAACCGGTGGCGAAGAAACGAAAGCAAGCCGGGCCGGTGCTGACCATTTCCTTCCTTGTTTTCGCCGTGGCAGCAATCGCTTACCTTGCCGTTCAGACGGGCATGCTCCAGAGGTCGAACCAACCAAAGGAACCAGGAGAGTCCGGAGAGGTAGTTTCTCCGAAGAACCCCGACAGGGTGGACCTACCCGGGACGAATCAGGATGATAGAGACAAGCCATCCGACCAAAGCAAAGATTCGGTGCGGGTCACGCCGCCGGCCGCCTCTGCAGCCGGTAAGGTGGATGGCGGCCCGGAGAAACCCGCCAAAAAAGAAGTGGTCCCTCCTCCTGTCGTTGTGCAAGAAAAGGCCTATCTCGAGCTCGCCGTCGTGCCGAACGGGTCGATCTTCGTCGATGGGAAACCGGTCCCGGGCGTGAGCCAGTCGCCCACCACCGTTCCGGTGCTGGTTGGCCCGCACACGATTCGATTTCAACATCCCAGATATGGCAGCCACACCATTACAGTGGACCTGGCCAGGAATCCGGAACCGTCCTACACCTGCTACTTTGAAAGCTACTTCAGCATCTCGTCCGACCCCATCTGGGGCACCATCTGGGTCAACGGCAGCAGCACGGCAAAGACAACGCCATACGCGAGACTGCCGCTGGCACCCGGCGAATACCGGATAAACGTCGTCCGCAAAGGATATGAAACGGTCGGTGGCGCAAAAACGGTAGTTGTCAGGCCGACATTGCGGGAAACTGTGGTTCCTCTCGTGTTTGCTTTGAGAGAAAATGCAAATTGAGATGATTGGAAACACGGAAAAGACGCGCCTGCGGCACCGTCCGACAACTCGCCCTTTGGGCGGACTGTAAGGCGGCGCCGCCGGCCGCGCAAGCTGGAGCGTTACCTGTCTCCGGCTGTGGTTTTGGAGACCAGCCATTTGCAGGCGAAGCTGTTTGCGCCGTTCTATGCAAATCTTTGTGCTCAGTTGTGAAAAAAATTGCACCCTGCCTATCTCAGTGCCAGCGCCAGGAATTTCAGGCCTTTTGTATTCCATTGATTTAATGACAGTTAGAGCCGTCTTCACTTCGCCTCATTTCGGCCTGCATCGCTGGTATAGTCTTTGCTGACCGATTAGTTCGTTGCAAAATGATACATTTCCTTAACAGCCTCACTTGATGACAAACGAAAACAATAACAATTATTCATAAATCAAGAATGATGAAAGGAGGTGGGACGACACACTGATGTGGGTCAGTTGCGTGTTTTTGGGGTATGGCGCAAAGGACTCTTTGTTTGGAGGAAGAAATTTGAATGAGCTGCCACTTCATTCACGCTGAAGTATCAAAAAGTCTCAGGTTGATCAACAGGTATCTAACAGAGGAGGTGTCTCTATGAAACCAAAAACAGCGACAGTTATGCTGACGACATTATTGTGCGTGGCATGGCTGGTGGGTTGTACGGATGTGCCCTCGACCGGGCCACCAACCCCGGAATTCAATTCTGAATTTCGTTTTCTCAACGCCGCCGGGGACCTCGCAGATGTCAGTATTGTTTTCGATACCGGCCCTGCCGTCAACGGGCTCGGCTTTGGCACTGCGAATACGCACCAGACCTATCCGTCCGGCAACCGCGTGGCGACGTTGAGCTCGGGTGACACCCTGCGTGTCGCGATGACGAGCGATCAGCGCGCCACTGTCATGCTGATGGACAAAACGGGTGCGACTCGTGAGTTCATCAAATTGATCGAACGCCGTATTTTCGATCCGGCGACTACGAGTGCGGCTTTGTTCCGGGGCGTGCATGCGTCTCCTGATGCCGGCGATATTGAATTTACCGTTACCGGAGCGGATACGGTTTCCGGCACCGCCAGCTTTAAGGATGTCTCGCCTTATCTCAGTGTTACAGCCGGAGATTATACGCTGACTGTGACGACTGCGTCAGGTGATACGCTGACGACTTCTCTTAGTCTGTCCAACATGCGCCATACCGGCGTTTTGGTGGGAAGCTCTGCAGCCGGCACGCTGGCTCTGGTGGGGCTCGATGATAATTAGCAGCCATGAAATCTCTAACGAAGCATAAGGAGGAATTGTAATGGTTCATAAATCGTTTATGACCTTGTTCGCCGTGCTCCTTTTGTCCTCCCTGGCTTTTTCCCAGAGCGGAAAGATCTCGGGAAAGGTTCTCGACCGCGAGACCGGTGACGCATTGCCTGGAGCCAACGTTGTCGTCGTTGGAACGACCCTGGGTGCGGCCACTGACGTCAGCGGCGAATTCGTCATTTTGTCGGTACCGACAGGCGTGTATTCGTTGAAAGCCTCGTTTATCGGCTACCGTGACGTAACCATTGATAATATCCGTGTCAGTTCCGGCTTGACCACGGCCCTGGATTTCGGGTTGCCGAGCGAAGCTCTGGAAGTCAGCGAAATCAGTATCGTGGCAGAGCGCCCGCTGGTCAACAGGAACGCCACCAATGCGGTTCGGATTCAAGGGTATGAAGATTTCAAGAATCTGCCGATTCGTGGTGTGGCCGCCGCTGTGGCGCTGCAACCGGGCATCGTCACCGTCAACAACGCCATCTTTATCCGGGGCGGCCGTGAGAACGATACCGGCTTTTACCTGGAGGGGGCAAGCGTCCGTGACAAAATGGGCGACGCATCCAGTGCCCTTGGCGGTGACAATCCGGTGGGCGTGATTCCGGAAGCATTGGAAGAGTTTCAAATTCAGGCCGGCGGCTATACGGCTGAGTTTGGCGGCGCCAATGCCGGGATTGTTCGCCAGACCCTGAAGAGCGGGGGGCCCGAATACGGCTTGACCGTGCAGTTTGAAACCGATGATGTTGCCAGCCAGGGCGACGAGTTCCTGAGCACCAATTCTTTTGGCTACAAGGATTTCACGGCAACTTTCAGCGGCCCGGTGCCGGGCACCGACAACAAGCTGCGATTCTTTGTTGCCGGCCAGAGACGGCTGATGGATGACCGCATTCAACGCTTCAACCGCGGCTTTAGATTCGAGCATTCCGATACGCCGGACTTTGCCAACAACCGCTTTCCCTTCATTCTGGAAACCAACCGTCTGGCTCAAGGGGAGGAATTGGATGAAGATGGCTACAGCCCGCTCGAGCGAAGGTTGCAGAAACAAGGCCTTTTCATGCCAAGCGGCAATGTCCCCAACGCGGAGCGCGAAGAGTGGATTGGCAACGGCACGCTCGTTTACGATGCCAAGCCGTTTATCTTCCGCATCGGTGGCTCGCTCTCCTGGCGCCAACAGGACGAAGTGGTCGGCAATTTTTCGCAGATGCTGTTCAATCAGAACCGCATCGAGCAGGAAGAAGTGAGCACGGCGTTGGTGAATGCCAAACTGACCCATCTGGTGGGGTCGAAATCCTTCTATGAAGTGAATTTCAACTACTTTGACCGCCGGGAATTTCAGTACGATCCCATTTTCAAAGACAACTTCTGGGCCTACTGGGATAGTACGGCCAGTGCCCAAAAAGGCATTCAGTTTACCAGCCTGATCAATCCCTGGCAGGGCGGCACGCTGCCTATGGAGCTCTATGGTTTCGATTTTGAGGCTCCGGGTTCCCCCGCCAATTCGAACATGATCAAGAACAAGCGCGGCTATGTAGGCGGGTCGTTCAACTTCACGACCCAGTTGCCACAGCACGAAGTCAAGTTCGGGGCCTCTTACGAGCGCTGGACGGCGAGAAACATGCAGTATAGCTCCTTTGATGCTCGCCGTGCTCTGGTCGGGGCGAGAAATAACCCCGATATCTACCGCGCTGCGTTGGACGGCGATGCCAAAGCGCTGCGAGAGTTTGCTGTTTTGGTCCGAGGCCCGCGCTTGAGCTTTGGCTATGATGTCTTCGGCAACGAAATCGATGTCGACGGCGTCGACGGCCCGCGCCATCCAAAGTACTTTTCAGCCTATTTGCAGGATAAGTTCGAAGCCAACGATCTGGTGATCAACGCCGGTGTCCGCGTCGACGTGATCGACAACGATGACTTCGAGTTTACCGACAATAGCGCTCCGCCGTGGGACCGGGATTTCCGCGGGCTGGATGAAGACAAGCTGATCGAAACCGATGCCGATGTGGAAATCAGTCCGCGCCTGGGAATCGCCTTTCCGGTGACCGACCGGACGGTGTTTCATATGCAGTACGGCCGCTTCGTGCAGGCACCGCGTCTGACCGACCTGTACAACGGCTCGATCTGGTATGATGCGGTTTTCACTGGCGGCACTTCATTCCAGACCAACACCACCGGTCAGGGGTTGGACCCGGAAGTGACGACCCAGTATGAAATCGGCTTCAACCAGCAGTTCACCGACAATGCTGCCTTCGATGTCACGACCTTCTACAAGAACATCAGAGATCAGATTACCCTCTTGAGGGTTGTGGCAGACCCCACCTCCGGCGCCAGGGATTACAATATCCTGACCAATGGCGATTTCGCCACCACCGCCGGGGTTGAAATGTCGTTGACGTTGAGACGGACCAGCCGCGTGCAGGGGCAGATGAACTTCACCTTCTCCAGAGCGCTGGGGACAGGTTCGGTGCCAAGCTCCACCATCTCCGCTATTGAAACGGAGGAAACGCTGCCGACGATCATTTCTCCGCTGGATTTCCACCGCTCGATTTCAGGCTCGTTCACCCTGGACTACCGCTTTGGTCGCGGCGATGGCGGCCCGATTCTCGAGCAGTTGGGTGCAAATATGCTCTTCACCTTTAGAAGTGGTCACCCCTACACCCTGTCCAAGGGGGACCTGGGCCAGCAAGACGAATCTCTGGGCGGACAGATCACCGACCCGCGCTCACGCGAGCCGCTGGAGAGCATCAACGATTCGACCACGCCGTGGAACTTTCAGATCAATTTGCGGCTTGACAAGACCGTTAATTTTGGCAAGTTCAACACCAATTTCTATGTCTACGTCCTGAATCTGCTCAATCGCGAGAACGTGATCAACGTTTTCAACAGAAGCGGCAATGCTTTCAACGACAGCTTCTTGGACGATCCGGCATTGAGCGCTTCGGTTTTGCAAGCGCGGGAGAATCTGGCGAGCCAGAATGGTCTCGATCCGTCGATTGGCCGGCAGGCGTATGAGGCGTTGTATCGGGCCATCAACCTGGGCGGCAACGGCTTGAACTATCGTCAGGACCAGAGCAACACCTCCGGTCTGGAAGTGCTCGGCTTTCCGCGCCAGATCCGTTTCGGGGCCAGATTTGAATTCTAATGTGGACGCCTGTTAGATGGGTCCTGGACACTGACTGATGTTTGCGGGACCCATCTCAATCCCTTAGCAGTAAATGGCTAACTAACTTAGGAGGCATGGGATATAATGAAGCGAATTCTTATGATTCTACCTGTTTTTCTGGTGCTGGCGTTGGGTTTCAGTCATCCGATGCTGGCCAAGGAAAAAGGGGTGGACAGCGTCGATCACTTATTCAGTGGTTCAACACAACAGACTGTCACCAATCGTACCCTGGTCAATGTGGGTCAGGTGGCGATGTGGATTTATTCGACCGGCAGGTCATCGATTACCCCGGCCGGCAACAGCGGGTTGATCTTCCCGCGCGGAAGCTCACCGGTGACGGGCGCCATTTTTGAGGACGGCCCGATCTGGGGCGGTCTCGTCAATGACGGCTCGGAGCCGGTGTTGCGCGTGGGTGGCGGAACCTACAGTGAGGGAACCGTCGCCGGCGCCATCGTCCGCCGGGGGGTTGCGGAAGACAAAAACGACCAGCAGAATGTCGACCGCATCTGGCGTATTCGCCGCGACTTTTTAGACGCGAATTTGAGGCAGGATGCGGCTGAGTTCAACAGCATCTCAGCAAGCAGTGTCACAGATGCCCAAATCAAGCAGCTTCGCGATATTTATCGGCAGGACTGGATCGACTGGCCAGTCCACAAGGGTGCGCCCTTTTACGATGCCGATGGCGACGGTGCTTATAATCCCGCGTTTAACGCCGACGGCTCGCCAAAACTGGCGCCGCAAGGGGAGGAAGTCTATGACCCGGCGGTCCATGCAGACGAGCCCGGGGTTGCGGATGCCGACCAGGTTGTCTGGCTGGTCTCCAATGACCTGGATCCGCAGGCCGTTCAGACTCTGTACGGATCGCCGTCGATCGGGATGGAAGTGCAGACCACCTTGTGGGCCTATGCCCGTTCTGATGCACTCGGCCAGATCGTTTTCAAGCAGTTCCGCTTTATTTACAAGGGAACCGCCACCACTCCGGAGAATGCCACCATCGACAGCTTGCATTTTTGTCAGTGGTCGGATCCGGATCTGGGCAGTTTTGGCGACGACTTTGCGGCTTCTGATGTCGGGTTGAGCCTGGTCTATGCCTACAACTCCAGCTCCAACGATGCCACCTATTCGGCAGCAGGTTTGCCGCCACCG
Organism: bacterium; assembly: GCA_046757165.1. Taxonomy (GTDB): domain Bacteria; phylum Zhuqueibacterota; class Zhuqueibacteria; order Oceanimicrobiales; family Oceanimicrobiaceae; genus JBHHXT01. Next base: position 12,978 of record JBHHXT010000049.1, read on the forward strand.
GCCTCCGGCTACGACTTTTTCGCCGGGCCTCTGGTTCCGGACCCGGAAGGGGAGGCGATTTTTGGTTTGGAGAAGCGGGCTGGCTTCCGGAATCTTCCGATGACGACGGCGGGATTCTTTGCCGCCGGCGGTCAGGATTCCGACCCGACGCGTGGCGGTGACTATAACGGCACGCTGCAGTGGTGGAACCTCCTGCGCGGCTTTCGTCCGCGCCCGGAAACGCCCGCCACACCGTGGATCAATCCGCTCACTGGTGAGGTCACCAAGTTCGTCCTGACGGGCGATCCGGTTGCCGGTACCGGCTGGATTGATAGTAACCCGGGCGACCGCCGAATCCTGGCAGCTTCCGGTCCTTTCACCATGGCAGTCGGGGATACGCAGGAGACGGTCATCGCGGTCATGGCCTCGCTCGGTTCCGACAGGCTTTCAAGTGTGGCGGTGTTGAAGTTTACCGACCGGTTCGCACAGGAAGCGTTTGACAATTTGTTCGAATTGCCGAAAGCGCCGCCGAAACCGATCGTCAGTGCTTCGGAATTCGATGGCAAAATCCTGCTCAACTGGGGCTTCAATCCTGGCGGCGTGGTTGCCACCGAACAAACGGTGGACAAGGGCTATGCCTTTGAAGGCTACAATGTTTATCAATTGCCTTCGGCAGGTGCCAGCCTGAATCAAGCGACGCTGCTGGCGACCTTTGATGTCATCAACGAGGTCACGGTGATTTCACAAGAGCAGTTTGATCAGGCCTCCGGTCTGGTTTTGAATCTGCCGGTGCAGCAAGGCACCAACAGCGGCATTTCCCGCACGTTGACCGTTTCCACGGACGCCATCCGCGAGCTCGACCTGATCAATGGCCAGTCCTACTTCTTTGGCGTCACAGCGTACAACTTCAATGGCGCGCTAACGGTCAAATCACTCGAGAGCACGCCGACGATTGTCACCGTCGTGCCACAAACCACCAAGCCGGGTGTCCGGTTTCAGGCGGCCATCGGCGATACCGTTCCCGCGGTGGACCATGTCAACCTGGCGGGCGGCGCCCTGAGTGACGGTCGCGTTGTGCCCGTTGTGGTGGACCCGTCCGCCATCACCGGAGACAGTTATGAAGTCGGATTTCAGGATGTCGTGGTCGATAATTCCGATCCGGAGCATCCTGTGACCGAGATCGGGTGGTATTTGTTCAATACCTCGAGTGGCGATACCATCTTGCAGAACCAGTTCAATCAGTCGGGCGATGCCGATTACCTGATCACCGAAGGATTGCAAGTCAAAGTCCTCGGGGCGCCGTCCGAGATCGCCACCGCGCCTGGCTCAGAAGCCGACGGCATGGTGGAGGTCATGGCCGACGGTGTGCCCTTGACCGAGGATAACTTCGACGGTGCTGGCACCCCCTTCGGCGGCAATAAGGTGTGGCACAGCCTGAACGCGAGCGGGTTCTCAGACAGATATTATGTCAGCGCCGGAGGCGGCGTCGGCCAGCTCGCGCGGTTGGCGAGAAGCATTGCCGACGCGGTGCCGTTTGACTTCGAGATGCGTTTTACCACGCCGGAAGAAGGCAGTCTGGGCTGGTGGGCCTTTACCAGCGGCACGGCAGAGCCCGTTCCCTTCACCCTCTGGCGCATCGGCATCGGCACGGTGGATGATCCGAGTGATGATGTTCGACTCATCCCGATCCATTTCAGTGGCGGCACCGATGACGCCTGGGATATCAGCTATACAGATGGGGCCTTTGGCTTTATCTGTTCAGACTGGACCTACTACTATTTCGATTCACGCGGGTATGATGCCTACGCTGCGGACGCTGCCGACGGCGTTGTCGATGACGGCACCTTCGGCGAAGTCGAATACATCGCGCGCATGATCATCTGTGACTTCGACGGAAACGGCGCGGTTGCCGGGCCGGGTTACGTCATTCGCATCTTCACCACCAAGCCGAACTCGCTGGATGATAAGTTCACGTTCAGCACCGGCTCTGTGGCCGCGACCAGCAGCCCGACGCAGGCAAAGGAGGATGTTCTGAATCTGGTCAATGTCTACCCGAATCCGTACCTCGGCATCAACACCTTCGAGCCGACTCAGTTCAACCGGTTCATGACGTTCAGTCATTTGCCCGAAAAGGCGACGATTCGGATTTTCAACCTGGCAGGCATCCTGGTCAGAACGCTGGAGAAAACCGATGCCTCCCAGTTTGTGACCTGGGATCTGCAAAACGAGAACAAATTGCCGGTTGCCGGCGGTATCTACATCGCCCATATCGAAATGCCAGGTCTGGGAACCAAAGACCTGAAGCTGGCAATTATTCAGGAGCAGCAGTTCTTGCGGCGATTCTAACGAGAAAATGAAGTGGACCCTCACCGGTCTTGGCACCGGTGGGGACCACCTTCGTGATCGCTGCTTTCATTGTTGAACAGAAAATTCACCAACTAATGCAGGAGAAAGTGACAATGAAAACTGTTCTTTATAAAATGGTGGTCCTCTGTCTGGCCATGATGTTGCTGGTCAGTACCGATGGTATCGCTCAAGAGAACCGAATCGGAACGAACGCTGCTTCTGAATTGTTGATTCCGGTTGGCGCTCGGTACCTCGCCATGGGGGGGGCTCCGATAGCTACGGTTCGAGGCGTAGAAGCGATCTATTGGAATCCTGCCGGCGTGGCCAGATCAGACTATACGGCCGATGCCATGTTCACCCACGTGCAGCATATTGCGGATATCAATATCAACTACGTGGCTTTGAGCGTCCGTTTTGGCAATGTCGGAACCTTTGGATTCAGCGTCAAGGCGATGGATATCGGCGATATTGCGGTGACAACGGAGCTGGCTCCGGATGGCACAGGCGCAACCCTGACGCCGCAATTCGTGACTGCGGGCCTGACCTATTCGCGTGCCCTCACCGACCGAATCTCTGTTGGCGCAACCGTCAATTTCATCAGCGAGGACCTGGAAACAGCGCGCGTCAGCGCCTCCGGTGTCGCATTTGACTTTGGGGTGCAGTACCGTGATCTTGCCAGCATCAATGGCCTGAGCCTGGCTGTGGCGATCAAGAACCTGGGACCAAGCATGTCATTCGATGGCTCCGGGTTGCTGCGGCGCTCACAGCCTGATGGCGTGGACCGTGGCCCGACTCCGTTGCAGTTGGTCTCGCAAGATGACGAATTGCCATCGTATATCACCATCGGCGCATCCTACAATGTGACGGTGGGTGAGACCAGCAATCTGGAGTTCGTCTCCACCTTCCAGGACAACAACTTCGACGATGACCATGGCAGATTCGGTGTCGAGTACAACTACGACAATCTGTTCTATGTCCGCGGCGGCTACGTTGTGTCTCCAGACGCGTCGGACGATGCCTTTATCTACGGTCTCACTGCTGGCGCCGGCTTGCACTATGATTTTCCGAACATCGGAATCTCTATCGACTATGCCTACCGCGCTGTCGATTTCTTCGACGCAAGCAACATATTCTCAATCAAGTTGGGTTTCTAGTGACTGACTAGATATGGTTGAGGGTTGGAAAAAGGCCGGGTATTGCCCCGGCCTTTTTTTTGTGCATGTTTGGCCCTTCTTCATTTAGTCCTTACGCGGCGAAGCCGCAGCAAAGCTCCAATTCAATTAATAATTTGCGGTTTTCTGTCCCAGGTGCGGCTTGTACAACCGCTCAAGCCTGAGCTGTGTTGTCAGCGCGTTCGCAGATGGGTGTCAATTCATTACTTGTAGCCGCCACCCCTTAGTGGGTGGCTGTTATGTCCCCGCATGGTGATTCATATCGATAAATGCCCCACAAGGGGGCATGGAGACCGTGCAGGGATCGGTGCTTCATCTGGTTCCCAAACTCCAGTTTGGGGAACCAGGATGAGCGGAGCAACTCCGTTTCGACTCCCTGCTTCCAGACGTCTGCGGCTGATGGAGCAGCTGAACAGATGCTAAACGGAGCTTAGCTGCCCAGCAGGTTCTCAAACCGGAGTTTGGGTACTTGCATGAGAGTCCCCCAGCGTCTCCTGCCACACACGCAGAAAATTCTCTCCCAGAATTTTCTTGATGCGTTCAGGAGAATACCCCAGATCCAGCATGCTCTGCGTCAGCACTGGCAAGTCTGTTGCGTCCTGCATGTCCTGTGGAATACTCGAGATCCAGCCGTCGAAATCAGTGCCGATGGCGGCGTGATCTTCTCCGACTTCACGAACAATGTGGTCGATGTGCTGCACGACGATTCTCGAGTCCGGTTTTTCCCGGTCGCCGGACAGAAAGTCCATCGCGAGAATGACCCCGACGAGGCCGCCCGTGTCGGCGAGGGCGTGCAAAGCCTGATCGCTGATGTTGCGGGCATGGTCGTGAACGGCCGACAAACCGGCGTGGGTCACAATGACCGGCTTGTCGCTGGCCTGGCAGGCGTCGAGCACCCCCTGATGGTTGACATGGGCGACATCCACCAGCATGCCGATCTCGTTCATCTTGCGAATCAGTGTCTTCCCGAACCGGGTTAAGCCGTCCGTTGTGTTGCGGCCCAGGCCCAATGCTGGCGTGGCCACGTCGTTCTTCGAAAAATGCGCCAGGGTCAAGTAACGAACGTGATAAGTGTGAAACAGGAACTCCAGGCGGTCCAGTCGCTGCTGTTCGGTCGCTGGCCCTCCTTCCCCCAGGCAGTGCGCGCCTTCAACCCCGGCAAAGGCTGCGATCTTGCCGTGCATGTGTGCCTGGCGCACGGCTTCCGGTCCCTTTGCCAATTCCACCCGGTCATCCTGGTCGATGAGTGTGTGCAAAGAGTGTAGCTGCTTCTGAATATTCTGCCAACCGTTTTCAGTCTGAGCCGGCCAGTGATGGATGCCAAAGGCGCCGAGGGTGTAACCGCCCGCCACCATGCGAGGAATGTCAATGTGATTATAAAATGGGCGGTGCAGCTTCATCAATTTGGCAAGGGCCTGGGTGAGGTAAAACAGCCAGCGTCGCTTTTGGGGCCGCCAGCGAGCGGTGTGCTCCTCGCGCAAATCATAGCCAAAAAGAAACTGCTGAATGATGGGATCGACATGCAGGTCGACGACAATACTTTCTGCGTGCAGCTTTTGCGCTTCGTCTGAGATCATACTTTCTTGCCGAGATCGTCTGCTTTTACGCGTACTCTCTTTTATGCCATTCAATAGGTTCAGGGCGTTAGTTGTTTGTCAGGACCAACAATGGAGCAATGAAACAATGTAACCCTATCAGTGTATCAGCAATCACCGTCTCTCCCCCGTCTTCAAAAGCTTGAAAAGCCCGCTGGATCGATACGTTTCCTGGTCCGGCGCCACTTCAAAAAACTCCACCCACAGCTCGCGTCCGGTCAAATCAAACCGCACAAACCCAAAGGATGCGTGCGAGAAGAGGGTGTCGTTCTTGTGCGTCACGCCCGATAGCTTGCCGGCACTGCCGGACACAATTTGAAACCGGTTTGCCTCCATGGTGAGAAACTGCAAATTGTGCTCGTGTCCGGCAAGATAGAAGTCGACCTCATGCTGCGCCATGAAGTCAATCAAGTCTTTTTGAAAGGCGCGGTTGGCCGGGTGGTCCAGGTCCTGCACCCGTTTGTGAAAGAATTTGTCCACCAGGGTGACCAGAATCACAGGCGGGACATACCAGACCCAATTTCGAAACCCGCCGTGTTTGCCGTGGCTTCTGACCGGGTGATGTCCAATGATGAGCGTCCACACAGCCGGGCTGATTTCGACCTGTTCCCTCAGCTTTCTCCAGTGCAGGGCCAGCCGTTCCGCATCTTTTTCTTCATACAGCGTGAGCAGCACCTGAGTGTCGAGCGCAAAAACGGCCAGGGTCTTGCTCGAGACGGCGGCAATTTTCTCAGGGGTTGCCAGGCTCAGGATGTTCTCACTTTTCAAGTCACGGTAATTCCTGGCGTCTTCCGAGTCAGAATTCTTCTCCGGGTCGATTGGGTAGTAGTGCCAGGTATCGTAGAGTCTTTCCGCCGTCGTCTCCTGGTGAATCACGTCACCGACGCCGTGCTTGCCGCCGGCCTTTCCGGCATGATCGTGGTTGCCGGGGATGATGTGAAACATGACCGCTTCATCCCCGTACTCGACTTCGGAGTAAATCTCACCGAACGACCGGCGCAGTTTCTCTAGTGCCCCGGGATTGTCAAAGCCCTCGGGCAGGCCTTCCTCGTAAACATTGTCTCCCAGTCCAAGCACGAAAGGGGGCACTTTTCTCCCGGGTGGAAGTTCAGATATGTTCTTGCGCAACGCTTTTGCAACAGCTTTTTGATTTTGATTGCCAGTCCCCCAGTCTCCGAGCGCGTAAAAGGTCAGGACGTCGGTTGTGTTTGGCCTGTCCGCGTGTTGGCCGAAGGTGGCGCCACCGCCTTCTTTCAGAAAGGGCCTCGTATCGCTACAGGAGGTAAGAATGATGAAGACACATGGAATGGATAGCTTCTTGAACATGATGGACCTCGAGATTGGATGGAGTGCAATATAGCGTTTTACCGTGAAAAATTCAAGCAGCCAGAACTGTTTCATCATTCTAATATTTTGCTTGCTTTTTTGTTGCCTAAACAGTAACATTGGCCAGGTTTAGAGCTCACCCAATCCCATCATTTATTCATTAAGCATATAAGGAGATATCAATGGGGAAATCAATGTTCAGTAGCGGTTTGCTCGTGCTTTTTTGCCTCTCAGTTTGCTCACATCTTTTCGCGCAGGACAAAATCATTACCGTACCCAGGCCTGTCCAGGGCGCGCCATTTCGCGTCAATGACATGGACGACCTCTTCGGCAAGGCCTATCGCTGGTTTCTCGAGGGGGAGGTTTCCTGGGCCGCTGACAGCCTGGCCAAGCTGATCAACTCCTCCGGCTTTCAGATGAACCCAAACGATTATCACATGGTGGTAGCGAATTTCACCGATGAGATGACTCCCATCGGTCTTCTGCACGCCGGCTCGGAGTTTGCCGACACGCGGTTCTATGGTCTTCATGACGCCAACCTGTACTATATTTTTATCTCGAAACGAGAAAACGCCAATTCGTTCCTCTCAGTCACTTTAACCCGGAAAGACTCTCCTTTCCAGGCCAGCTTGCTGGATTTCATCTCGCTTTTCATTCCGCTGCCCAGCATTCCGAGAGCGTTGGCCGGGCCGCCAGATGTGTGGATTGATGTGCGCAAATTCGAGATTCCGGAGAAGTTTCAAAAGAACTCGGATTTCAATGTGATCATCAAAAAGAGCATGGACGCGGAGGACTTCCTGGCTAGCGCCCAGTTCGACAACACCGCCAAAGAGCGCTGGAGCTTCGGGATCGCAACCGCGATTACCACGGTAGACGACGTGGATTTTATTGTCGACCAGGGCAAGATTGTGATTCGTCCGAAACCGGACGGCGACTTTGCCATGTTCGGCGTGCTCAACTACCATTTCCAACCCGTGGACACCAAACAGCCGACCGTCCCCAGCTCGTTTCACCTGTTAGCCGGATTTCGTCTGGCCGATCATTTCGAGCCGATTGCAGGCCTCGGCTTCGGCTTTCCCACCGGCGTGCCGGTGGAAGTCCACATCTTCGCCGGAGTCAGCGCTGAGTTTACCGACAAGCTGAAATCCGGCTTTCAGATTGGGCAGGAGATTCAAGAGGATGTCGACCCGTTCAAGCTGGATGTGCGGGTGCTGCCACGATTTGGTCTCGAGTTGAAGTTCCCGTGATGCAGTGCTATCACGTATGGTACCGGTTGGTGATGGGCATGCGCCGATCTTTGCCGAAGGCCTTCTGCGTGATCTTGATTCCCGGCGGCGCCTGCCTGCGCTTGTATTCGTTGAGGTCGACCAGGCGCGCGACCTTTTTGACCACCTCGCGTGGATAGCCCATGGCGATGATCTCCTTGACCGTTTTGTCGTTTTGGACAAATTCTGCCAGAATGGCGTCCAGCAGGTCGTAGGGCGGCAGGGAGTCCTCGTCCTTCTGATTCGGCCGCAGCTCCGCCGAGGGGGCCTTGGTGAGGATCGCAGCAGGAATGACGTCCTTGCCGCAGGTCTCGTTTTTGTGCTCACACAGCTTGTAGACGGTGGTTTTGGGCACGTCTTTGATGACGGCAAATCCGCCTGCCATATCGCCATACAAAGTCGAGTAGCCCACGCTGGTTTCGCTTTTGTTGCCTGTGGTCAGGACAAGCCAGCCAAACTTGTTGGACAGCGCCATGAGCATGTTGCCACGAATGCGCGCTTGTAGATTTTCCTCGGTAATTCCCTGCTCTGTGTTTTTGAATATCGTGGCCAGCGAGCGTTGATAGGCGTCATAAACGTCCTTGATGGCGATGGTCTCGGTGCGAATGCCGAGATTGCCGGCCAGAGCCAGGGCGTCTCGAATGCTCTCTTCCGAGGTGATCTCGCTCGGCATCAGCACGCCGACAACGTTTTCCGGTCCCAGGGCGTCCGTCGCGATGGCCGCAGTCAGCGCGGAATCGATGCCGCCACTGAGTCCAACGACGACCTTCTGGAAGGCATTCTTTCTGACATAATCCCGCGTGCCCAGAACCAATGCCTGGTAGATTTCCTCGTAGTGCCCCAGGGCGCGTGCAGTGTGGGTGGCGACCGTCCCTTTCTGGTGGCGGGCAGCAGGGCCCTCCAGCGTGCAGAACGCAGGCCTGTACAGGGATTTATATTCCCGCTTGTCCCTCTGGAAAGATTCGCTGCGTTCACGAAATCCACGTACAGCGGCCACATCGAGGTCTGCCACAGCGAAGTCCTCTTCGAACTGTCTCAACTCCAGCAGGACCTCACCATGGTGGTTGACGATGAAACTGTTGCCGTCGAATACGAGCTCGTCCTGGCCGCCGACGAGGTTGAGATAGACGACCATGGCACGCGTAAACCGGGCGCGCTCGACGCCGACCTGCAGCCGGTCCTGACGTTTGTCCATATAGTACGGAGAAGCCGACAAACTCAAAATTACCTCCGCACAGCCCGTCAGGCCCTGGCACTCGGCGACGCCGTCGGGCACCCAAATATCTTCACAGATATTGAGGCCAAACCTGATATTCATGTAATCAAACACCAGCGGCCGGTCACCAGCAACGAAGTAGCGTTTTTCATCGAAGACGCTGTAATTGGGCAGGCAGATCTTGTGGTAGACGGCGGCCACCTGACCATTCTGCAGAATAGCCGCAGCATTGGTGATATCGTCGCCAGGGTCGATGGTATTCACAAAACCGACGATGGCAACGAGCTTACGATTCTCAGCAGCGAGCCGCTCGAGATACTTTTTGTTGTCCTGGATAAACTTTCTCTTGAGTAGGAGATCCTCCGGAAAATAGCTCGGAATCGTCAGCTCAGGGAAAAGCACAATATCGGCCCCGGCCTGCTCTGCTTTGCGGATGAATTGAACGATTTTGTTGCAGTTCGCGTCCAGGTCGCCGACCGTGGTGTTGGTCTGTGCCAGGGCAACGCGTACTGAGGGTCTGTTCATACTCAAACGTGTTCCAAGTGCTCCATTCAGGAATATGCTTAACTTACATCTAAATAATATGAAAATCAAGGTCTGATTTTCGGTAACTGCCGCGTGTCGGCACGCCGCATGCCGGGCACGTGAAAATTGTAGCATTCCCCCTTGTGGGGAATCCAGCGCACGGTGTGACCCACAAGGGGTCAGGGCTACAGCATCCCTTTTACCAGGCTGAAGCGTTACGATTTTCGTTGCACAAGTAATCTAATTTCGCTATATTGACTGCCGTTGTCTCTAGGACAGCAATATTCAGTAAGCTCTTATTTCTTGATGCAAAATCGAGATTTACTGAGTGAAAAACGGCTGCGTCAGCTCAATGAGATGGTTGTGGAGGTGACGCCCGGGACGCTGTTCGCCAAGATCGAAAATGGTGAACGATTCAAGCTGGTCGATGTTTCAGCTCCCGAGGATTTCGCGGCCGGACACATCATGGGCGCCATCCACACGTCACTCGACAAGCTCGTCCCGACAGCCGTGCAAAGATTCCGCAGATTTCAGCAATATGATAAAAACAAAAAGCATTCATGCCACACCCGCACAAGAGGACGGCCGACGCTATCTCATCGATTTGTTCTGGCCCGAGGGAGTCCGCACACACCTGGCGCACATCGATGAGTGGCTCAAAGACCTGGGGCCATCCTATGATTTGCAGCGCTTTGAATTTGACAAAAACATGTGGGCAGCTTACGCAGAGAAATACAAGTATGAGGTGCTACACAGCGATGGCAAGAAGGAGCTGCTGCGCAAGCTTGCGCAAGAAGCAAAAGAAGACACCATCACCCTTTTGTACGGCAACAAAGACCCCCGGCACAATCACGCGGTCATCCTGAAGAATCTCATAGAAACCCAATCAGTCTAAGCGTGGAGAGAGGAGTGGGAATGTCCCTGGAGCGATACAAAGTCTTTGTGACGCGAGTGATTCCGCAGCCTGGATTGGATATTCTCACCAGGAGTCTGAAACACGTCAAAGTCAATACCGCTGACCACATTTTGAGTCGAGAGGAGTTCCTGGAAAACGTCAAGGGACTCGATGGGTTGCTCTCTTTGCTCACGGAGCGTGTCGATGCAGAGGCGATGGAGACCGCAGGACCGCAGCTCAAGATCGTCGCCAACCACGCCGTGGGCTTCGACAACATCGACCTTCCTGCTGCTACCGAACGCGGCATTCTGGTGACCAACACCCCGGGGGTGCTGACGGACGCCACCTCTGACTTCGCCTGGACCCTTCTGTTCGCCACCGCGCGCCGCATTGCGGAGGCAGACAAATTCACCCGTGCGCTCAACTACAAAGGCTGGGGACCGATGATGTACCTCGGCGGCGATATCACCGGCCGCACCCTCGGTGTTGTGGGTGCGGGTAGAATCGGCGCCGCCATGGCAGCGAAGTCCACTGGCTTCAAGATGCGCGTGCTCTACTGCGACGAATTTCGCAATGACAAGCTGGAAAAGGAAATCGGCGCCAGGAAGGTCGGGTTTGAAGAGCTGCTGCGAGAATCTGACTTCATCTCTGTGCACGTGCCGCTTCTGGAGAGCACGCACCACCTGTTCAATGATACGGCCTTCAAGCTCATGAAAAGAACAGCGTATCTGATCAATACCTCGCGTGGTCCGGTCGTGGAAGAAGCAGCGTTGGTGCGCGCGCTCAAAGACGGCGAAATCGCCGGAGCGGGCCTCGATGTCTATGAGGATGAACCGAAAATTCACACCGGGCTGCTCGAGCTCGACAACGCTGTTCTGGCGCCGCACATCGCCAGCGCCACCATTGAAACACGTTCAAAAATGGCCACCATGGCCGCCTCCAACCTGGTGGCTGGCTTGAAGGGCGAGCGGCCAGCGAATCTACTCAATCCGGAAGTTCTCGATAAATAAATGCGGTCAGGTTTGCTGTTCAAACTTTGGGGGTCCCGGGGCTCACCCACGAATCTCTCCAAAACAACTGACTTCACCTCTAAACCTTCAAAGTGAGAAAGGGCTGTGTCGTGGGCGTATTTGATAAGCTGGTAGTATGGACAATTCCGTTTGTTCCCAAACTCCTCATGCGACGTGTGGCCTCTCGTTACATTGCCGGAGAAACGCTGGATGATGCTGTTGATGTTATCAAGAACCTGAAGAAACACGGGTGTTGTGCCACGCTGGATGTGCTCGGCGAGTTTATCACCAAACGAGAAGAAGTCGAGCCGGCCGTGCAGGAATACTTGCGCGCACTCGACAGAATTCAACAAGAGAAACTCGATTCCAACATCTCCGTCAAATTGACCATGTTGGGGTTGGCGCTCGATGTCGACTTTTGTCTCGACAATATGCGCCGGCTGGTTGAGCACGCGCGGGACCTCGGCATCTTCGTGCGCATCGATATGGAAGATTCGTCATGTACCACCGACACCCTCAACGTTTTCAGTCAATTGAGAAGGGAGTTCGACAATGTTGGCTTTGCCCTGCAAGCCTACATGCGCCGGAGCCTGCAAGACCTTCAAACGCAGATGCAGAGCCACAAAAAGATAAACGTGCGCGTTTGTAAAGGCATCTACATTGAACCGCGCGACATCGCCTACCAAGACATGACGATCATCAACCAAAACTTCAACTTGTTGGTGGAAGAAGCGCTCAAAAACGGCAGCTATGTCGGCGTGGCCACACACGACGAGAAGCTGGTCTGGGCGACTTACAAGCTCATTAACGAGCTCAACCTTTCCAAAGACAAGTTGGAGTTCCAGATGCTGCTGGGAGTCGACGAGCAGTTGCGCGACTTGATTGTCAACGATGGCTTCAAGCTGCGAGTTTATGTACCGTATGGCCGGCACTGGTACGAATACTCGACGCGGCGGTTGAAGGAGAACCCAAGGGTGGCAGCGGCGGTGGCGAAGAATTCTTTGGGATTGCATGCAGCCCGCTAAAGCACGGGCTCAGGCAAAAACCTTGTCCCGCAGCATCTTGAATATTGCCGGATACCGGAGGAAGACGACCACGCCAACGAGCACGCCCAAACCATCCGCGACAAAATCGCTCAACGTGGAATTTCGCCCGGGAACGAACATTTGGTGGATCTCATCGGAAGCACCGTAAAGGATGCCGAGCAAGGCTGCCAGCACAATGGTTTTGCGGGTGATGCGCTCCGGCTGGTGCAGAAAGGCTATAGCCAAAAAATAGCCGAGCACCGAATAAACAACAAAATGGGCGACCAGGTCTTCATACTCGATGCCGAGAGAAGGAACCGAATTGGAAGGCAGGGAGGAAAGAAAGAAGAGTAAGAGTGCCCAGAGAATGGCAGGCAGGGCATACCTAAATGAAAACGATGTCTGACTCACTTTGCGCCTCAAACTGTTGCATAGCCCGTGGGAGCTGGTGTAAAACGTCACCGGCAAGCAGACCGGCTTCTCCTAGTTTCGATTTAGCCAGATCGCCGGCAGCCCCATGCAGATAAACGCCGGCGACGGCGGCATCGAGGGGGGACAGGCCCTGGGCGGCTAGTCCGGCGATGACTCCGGTCAAGACATCGCCCATGCCGGCGGTGGCCATGCCAGGATTTCCGGTGGAATTGACGAACGCCTGGCCATCCGCGGCTGCCACCACGGTTGGCGCGCCTTTTAGCACCATGACAGCATCCAGATCTGCTGCGACCTTCCTGGCGACCTCGAGCGGGTCAGCCAGGATTTCTTTGCTGCCAATTTTCGCCAACCTCGATAACTCACCGGGATGCGGGGTGAGGATCAAATTGCATTTCCTGGTGCTCAGGACGTCGGGGTCGGTGGCCAGGCAATTCAGGCCATCGGCGTCCAGCACGGTTGTCTTGTCATAATTGGCCAGAAGCCAGTTGACCAGCTTCACAGATTCCGGGTGGGTGGTCAGGCCCGGGCCCACGGCCAGAACATCGGCCCACTTTAGCCTTGGTGGCAAGAATTCAGTCGCCTGGAAGCTCAAACTCTGGTCATCGGTTTCAGGCAAAGGCAAGGTCATGACCTCGATTAGCTTCTGCTCCAGCACAGGATTCAAGCTCTTTGGAATACCGAGCATGGCCAGCCCGGCGCCGATTCTCAGGACCGCCTCCGAGCTCAACGTGGCTGCGCCCGTCATCCCGGCGGAACCCGCAAGCAGCAAAACCTGGCCGCAGCGGTTCTTGAAGGCGTCCTTTCTGCGAACCGGCAGAACCTGCTTGATATATTCTCGACTTGTGCGAAAACACGTGACGCCGCTTCCCCGGGAGACGCCAGGCGGAAAGCCGATATCGGCGACATGAACCGTGCCAGCGTGCTCTCTCGCGGGCGAAAAGAGCAACCCTCGCTTCAGGTGTCCCAGGGTTACCGTATGGTCCGCCCGCACGCAACCACCAAACACGGCGCCGGTATCGGTTGCCATGCCTGTCGGCAGGTCCACCGAAATGACCGGGGCCGGGCTGTTGTTGATCAATTCGACCAGCTCGGCAAACTTCGGCTTGAGCGCACCGGCGACCCCTGTTCCCAGCAAGGCATCGACAATGAAATCGGCGCTGGCAATCTCGCGGCCATGCTTGTTGCGACTGAAGGTCTCGACCTTCGCCTGCAGATGGGTGAGAATGCGCAAATTCTGTGCAGCATCTCCCTTCACCTCTTTTGGGTCCGCAACCAGCACGACCTTCACCTGCGCTCCCCTGTTCAAAAGATGACGCGCCACCACGTAGCCATCGCCGCCGTTGTTGCCTTTGCCGCACACGACAACGATCTTTTTGCCCTCACTGTCGCCAAGCACATCTAGAATGACCGAAACCACCTTCAGACCGGCATGCTCCATCAACACCATCCCCGGAATTCCAATATCCTCGATGGTCGTGCGATCGACTTCAGCCATCTCCCTGGCCGTGAAGACCAAATCTGACAGATTGTGATTGGCGGTGCTCATGGCGGAGTTATCAAGCGCTATTGGTTCAGCCACGAATTTACACGAATTGGCACGAACAAAATGGGCCAAAGGCTCGGGACCAATATATCATGAATTGGGCGAAGTTGCAAATAATTTCTCCTTGACACTTTACGTTTTTTGGTGTAACTTGCTATTTAATCACGAATAATACAGCCAGAGTTTTCGCAGGTGAAAAGCACCAGTTCAGACCTCATCAAAAAGGCCATTGACGGTGATGAAGCGGCCTACAAGCAGCTTCTGGAAAGCTATCGCGGCGCCATCTTCAATCTTCTCTATAAAATGGTTCGCAACAAGGAGGAAACCGAAGACCTGGTGCAGGAGGCCTTTATGAAAGCCTTCAACGCGCTGCCGTCTTTCAACGAGGACTACGCTTTTTCGACCTGGCTGTACAAGATCGCCATCAACAACTGCATCGATCATATGCGGAGGAAGAAGCTGAAGACGTACTCGATCAACAAACCGGTGCAGTCAAAAGATGGCGAATTGGACCGTGAGTTTCCGGACACCTCGATGAGCCCGGACAAACACGTTTTGTCCGAAGAACGCACCCAGCTCATCGAAACAGCAATTGACGAGCTACCGGAAAACTACAAAATTGCCATCATCTTGCGACACACCCAGGAGAAGTCCTACGAAGAGATCGCCGAGATTCTCAATATTCCTCTGGGGACTGTCAAAGCGCGGATTTTTCGGGCGCGTGAAATGTTGAAAAAGAAGCTCAAGGGTAAGATTCTCCGGTAGGCACCTATCGCCACGCAGGTCTTGTCGACAACCCACTGAATCATTCATCCAGCAAAATCTCTCTGGTCGTTGAAACGAAGCTTGGTCTGTCTGCTCGTTCCCGGCCTCCAGAGCCCTGGTTCAGACTCTGAACGAGTCTGAACCTGTCCCCTCCAAGGAGGGGAGCGG
>JBHHXT010000050.1:0-27968 GCA_046757165.1 bacterium
AACGGAAAGAAGTATTTGATTGCTACTTTGTTGTAAATAGGCGATATGTCTTCGACGACAAAACCGCTGGAGACAAACTTCTAAGCGTTGAAAGGAAAATAAATGCGCGCCCTCCTGTATCATATAGGTGAGAAGGTATTGCAGTTGAGTGCCCTACCAGAGCCGGAGCCGGAGCCGGATGAAGTTGTGGTGCAGCTCAAAGCGTGCGGCCTCTGCGGCACCGATGTGCATATTGTTCGCGAAGGCAGCATTCCCACCGCCTTCTCACCCATCGTCGTCGGCCATGAGCCGGCGGGAGTGATCGCCGAAGTCGGCTCGCAGGTCAGCAATTGGCAGGTGGGCGACCGGGTTGCAGTCTACCCTGCTGCTTTTTGCGGCGAGTGCTCCGCTTGCCGGAATGGCCGGGAAGGCTTGTGTTTCAACACGCAGATTTTTGGTCTGGCCCGCCACGGCGCCATGGCGGAGCGGATGACCGCGCCCGCTCGCGCCCTGGTGAAACTGCCCGACAAAATTCCGTTTGAGATTGGCGCAATTCTGACAGATGCCGTTTCCACGCCCTACCATGCCGTGGTCAAGCGTGGCCGCGTGCAGCAGGGAGAAAGCGTAGCTATTTTTGGCTGCGGTGGGTTGGGCAGTCAGGCTATTCGTTTCTGTAAGCTCTTTGGCGCCTCGCGCATCATTGCCGTTGACCGCAATGTCGTTGCCCTTGAAAATGCTCTGAAAGCGGGTGCGACAGATTCGGTGCAAGCCGATAGCGATACACCGCCCCACAAGCAAGTTCGTCAGTTGACCGACGGATTGGGTGTGGACGTCGCTTTCGAGTTTGTCGGACTTCAACAAACCATCGACAGCGCCGTGCGCAGTTTGCGGCGCGGCGGGCGCGCAGTGGTTGTTGGGATTGGTGTCGAGAAGATTCAACTGCCCGCTATTCGGACGTTTGTCGGGAACGAATATGAGCTCAAAGGTTCTATGGGACTGGATCTACAGGACTTGAAGGACGTCGTGGCGTTGGTTGCGCAAGACAAGCTGGAGCTAAAGGGTGCTACACAGGCCATTGCGTTTGCCGCCGTCAATGAGGCCTTGCAAAATCTCGAGCAGGGCAGGGCCGAGCATGCGAGATATGTCGTGAGCTTAGAATGACCAGTAGACATTTCCACCGGACTGGAGTCCCCAACTGGCCGGACAACAGCAACCCGTTGAGCTCTTCTATGTGTTGGTGAAAATAAGAATCATAGGAGGAGGAAACATGCCATGCAAACCAATATCGGCCTTTTTCTCGCAAAACGCGCCCGGTTACACCCTGAAAAGATCGGTTTGATTTTTGAAGGCCGCGAGATATCTTATCGCGACTGGAGCGAGCGCGCCAACCGTGCGGCGCATGGGTTCGCGCGCCTCGGAGTGAAAGCTGGCGACCGCGTGGGGTTGCTGATGATGAACTCGCCGGAGCTACTCGAATCTTTCTTCGGTCTGGCGCAGATCGGCGCTATCGTTGTCCCGCTCAACTGGCGGCTGGCGGCTGCTGAGTTGGCCTATATCATCAATGATGCCGGAATCAGCGTGCTGGTCTATGGGCAGGAGTTCGGCGAAGCAGTCGATTCGGTTCGAGAGGACATCCCGGCCAAAACGTTTGTCAGCTTGGGAAGCAAAGTGGCGAATGGCGATCAAGCCTATGAAGCCATGCTCACGGGACAAGCTTCTGGCGAGCCGGAAGTAGATGGGGCGGACAATGACCCGCTGGTCATCATGTACACCTCGGGCACCACCGGCCGTCCCAAAGGCGCAGTGCTGACGCACAATAACCTGTTCTACGACTCGTGTACGGTGAGCGTCAGCATGGATTGGCGCATGGGCGATCGTGTCCTGGTGGCGCTGCCCCTCTTCCATATCGGGGCCCTGATCTACACCCTCATCGATGTGCACATCGGCGCCACGACCGTGCTGAAGCAAACCTTTGACCCGACTGACTTTTTGCAGACCATCGAGAGGCATCGGGTTGACGCCTTCCTGTCGGTGCCGGCGATGCTGAATTTCATGGTGCAGGTGCCGGCGTACAAAGATGCCGATCTCTCCAGTGTGCGGGTGGCTCTGGCCGGGACGGCACCCGTGCCGGTACCGTTGATCCAGGCGTGGGGCGAGCGTGGCATCGCCATCCAACAGGTATACGGCCTGACCGAGGCGGCCGGCGGTGTAGCTGTGCTCGATTCAGAACACGCTCTGCCAAAGGCGGGCTCCACCGGACAGCCCATGTTCCATACCGATATTCGCATTGTGGACGACAACGGCGAGGGAGTCCCCGCTGGCACCATAGGCGAGGTCTTGATTCGTGGCCCCCACGTCATGCGTGAATATTGGAACAATCCGGAAGCCACGGCCCAAACCATCAAAAACGGTTGGCTTTTCACAGGCGATCTCGGCAGGCTTGACGACCAGGGCTACCTTTACATTGTCGAGCGCAAGAAGGACATGATCATCTCCGGCGGCGAGAACATCTATCCGGCTGAAATCGAGAACGTGTTGGCCGGCATGACGCAGGTCGCCGAGGCGGCCGTTATCGGCGTTCCCGACCCGCAGTGGGGCGAGGCGGTGTGTGTGGTCGCGCGGTTGAAGGAAAGCGAGACGCTCGATCTGAAGGAGGTCGCAGAGTACTGTACAGGTAAACTGGGCAAGTACAAGATTCCGAAGAAACTCGTGCTCACCGAAGAGCCGCTGCCGCGCACTGCTGCGGGCAAGGTGCTGAAACGCGTTTTGAGAGAAGAAGTTGTCTAAGCGAGGATTAACCGGCATGGAAACGAACACGCTGTTGTTTGAGAAAACCGGAGCGGTGGCGCGGCTGACGCTCAATCGCCCGCAAGCCCGCAACGCCGTCAATGGTGACCTCTGTCGCCGGTTGCAGGAATGTCTCACCGAAGTGGAACGGGATGACCGCGTGAAAGCGGTGGTGCTGGCCGGCAAGGGGCCGATCTTTTCGGCGGGCGGAGATCTAAACTCCATCGAAAAGATGTGTGACGACAGCGCTGGTCGCAACTACGTTAGCCTCACGGAAACCTTTGGCGCCGTCGAGCAGCTCTACAACTGCTCCAAGCCTACCATCTCTGCGGTACATGGCGCGGTCGTGGGCGGCGCCTGCGGGCTGGTGGCTGCCTGCGATTTTGTTTATGCAGAAGAAACCACCCGCTTTATCTTCCCCTTTCTGGATTTGGGCATCATTCCGGACATGTGCGTGATGTTCGTCTTGACGCAGCGGGTTGGGCTGCAAGCGGCTCGGCGACTCCTGTTGCAGGTGCAAACGATCACCGCAGGTGAGGCAAGCAACCTCGGTCTTGTAGACCACCTGAGCGCGGAAGGGAAACTGATGGATGAGGCGCTAACCGCGGCAGAGAATTTGGCGAAGCGTTCCGGCCCGGCCATGGCGTTCACCAAGTCGCATCTGAACCGGATCGGCCGGCTTTCGTTTGCAGAATCCATGCAGCAAGAAGTCTTGCAGCAGAGTTTGTTGTGGACCACACCTGAAGTCAAGCAGCGTGCACGCGAGATGCTGCAACAATTGGCGACGAAAAAGAAGTAGCGACGAGGTGACAAGGAGGAATGACCAATGCCCTATTGCTGCATTGCTCCACCTCTCCAACAATAGAGCCCTGAAACAATGAAACAATACAACACTAGAAATAAAGGAGCAATTGAAAATATGTTGTTGGCAGGGATTCGGGTGTTGGATTTTGGCCGTTACATCGCAGGGCCTTTTTGTGCGGCGCTGCTGGCTGACATGGGCGCGGAAGTGATCCGCATCGAAAGAGTGCATGGCGGCGAAGACCGTTATCTGGCGTCGGTGGCGGACGACGGCAGCGGCGCGCTCTTCATGGCGGCCAATCGCAACAAGAAAGGTATCACGCTGAATCCCATGAAGCCGGAAGGTCAGGACATTGTAAGAAAACTGGTCGCCACCGCCGACATGGTGATTGCCAATCTGCCGCTGTCCGCCTTAAAGCAGATGAAAATCGATTATGACAGTCTGAAGGCGATTCGCGAGGATCTGATTTTGGTGACGGCGACCGCCTACGGTACAGAAGGCCCTTACGCCGACAGAGTGGGATTCGACACCGTGGCGCAGGCCGTGTCCGGCGCCATGCACCTGACCGGATTTGACGGCCAGCCAACGCGAAATATCGTTTTGTTTGAAGACTACGGCACCGCGATGTTTGCCGCATACGGCGCCATGTGTGCGTTGCTGGAAAGAGAGAAAAGCGGCAAAGGCCAGTTGGTGGAAACCTCGTTGCTGAGTACAGGCCTCAATTTCATGAGCAGCCTGTTCATCGAGCATCAGATCACCGGCATCATGCGCAAACAGCAGGGCAACCGCGCCTTTTGGGCGGCACCGGCGGATACCTACCAAACATCAGATGGCTGGATTGTGGTCTCGGTCGTGGGCAATGGTTTTTTTAAACGCTGGACAGAATTGGTGGGACGCCCCGAACTCTTTGAGCATCCGGACTTGCAGAATGATGCTGCCCGCGCTGAGCAGGCCGACCTGCTTGATGAAATCATGGTCCCCTGGTGCCGGCAACGCACCACAGAACAAGCCCTGAAGGAGCTGGAGCAGGCCAAAATCTCCTGCGGGCCGGTCTATGACATACAGCAGGCACTGGATGATCCGCAGGTGCAGGCGTGCCAACTGCTCAAAGCCGTCACTTATCCCGGCATCGAGAATCCGGTATCCATCATAGAGACGCCGGTGCGGTTATCGCGAACCCCGGGGAGTATCCGTACAGCCGCGCCAACGCTGGGACAGGACACGCAGGAGATTCTAACCGAACTAGGGTACAGCCAAGTGGAGATCGAAGAGTTGCGGGCAAAGGATGTGATATGAATCAATCATATCACCAAAGATTTGGCGATGAGCAACCCCTTTTTGAAAAGATTGAGATGAAAAAAGCCTACATCACCGGCGCCACCGGCTTCATTGGCGGCAGGCTGGTGCGATTACTGGTTGAAAAGCAAATGGAAGTCACCTGTCTGGTGCGGTCGCCGGAAAAGATCGAACACCTGAAGCCGCTGGGCATCAAAGTCGTCACCGGCGATATCACTGATGAAGAACGCGTCGCCGAGACCATTCAAGGCCACGATCTGGTCTTCCACATTGCGGCCTGGTACGAGATTGGCGTGCGCTCGGGCAAAGAATCTGCTATGCGGCTGACCAACGTGACCGGGACGAAAAACGTACTGCAGACGGCCTGGAAAAGCGGGGCAAAACGCATCGTCTATTGCAGTACCGTGGCTGCGCTCGGGTCCAGCGGCCCGCCGGATCGGATCGGCGATGAAAATCACCCGCACGATGGGCGGTTTCAGAGTCTGTATGCCAAAACCAAATGGGAAGCGCATCAAACGGTGAAGGGTTTGATCAAAGAGGGCGCGCCCATCGTCATGGTGTTGCCCGGCGCAGTTTACGGCCCGGGAGATACCAGTCTGATCACCCGGCAAATGCGGCTCATCGTAAATGAAAAAGTGCCGGCCATGCCCAAGGCCCCAGGAATTTATTGCTACACACACGTCGATGATGTGGTCGCGGGAATCTGGCTGGCGGCTGAAGAGGGTCGCGTCAGCGAGCAATACGTTCTTGCCGGCCCGGCCCTGACCATGGTAGAATTTCACCATGTCGTTGCCCGGCAGGCGGGGGTGAAGCCTCCTGCACTTCGCATCCCGTCCGGAGTACTGCGCGCTTTGGCCTGGATTCATGACAACGTTCCCGGCGGCAAGATCGTCTCCGGCGGAATGCCGATGAGCCGAGAAGCCATTGCCATGACCACTCAGGCGAACTGGGCTTTTTCTTCTCAAAAAGCTGAGAAGGAGCTGGGGTGGAAAGCGCGGTCTTTTGAAGAGGGCCTGGCCGAGACGCTGGAATGGATTCGGAAGCAAGTGGTTCCGGCTTAATGCTTGAGAGAAGGAACCTTGGAGCAATGAAACAATGGAACAGTGAAACACAACCTAACGAGGATGTTTCCTAGATTGAGAAATCTAGGTAGAACCATGGAAAGAACCGATGCCAGATGATTTCCCCCTCAATGACAAAGGATTCAATCCCTTCGGCGATCTCATTGGCCTGAGCTTCTCCCGCACCCAAAAGGGGACCAGCCGCTGCACGTTAGAAGTCGACAAAAAACTGTTGAACCCTCACAATCTCGTGCACGGGGGCGTCATCTACGCCATGGCTGACACGGGCATGGGCGTGGCGCTTTATGGGGACTTAGATGAGAATGAATCCTGCGCGACAATAGAGATCAAGATCATGTACTTCAAATCCGTGACTTCCGGCGCCATCACGTGCGAATCAACGGTTCTGCACCGAAGTAAGCGCATTGCGATCATAGAGTCGGAAATAAGCAACGAGGGTCGCCTGATTGCCAAAGCAACGGGCACGTTTTATGTCTTGCGCCGGGGAGCGCCGGAATGAGAAAATGGAAACCATAGCAAGTACAAAGGATGGAAGTTATGCTACCATCTTTGATATCCAGCGCTTTTCTCTGCACGATGGCCCCGGCATTCGTACGACGATTTTCTTCAAAGGCTGCCCGATTCGCTGCGCCTGGTGTCAAAATCCTGAGTCGCATCAGACCAGGCCGGAGATCGCCTTCTATGCTGAGCAGTGTAAAGAATCCTACCACTGCCTGGAGGTTTGCCCGAATGATGCGGTATTGACCGGAAAGCAGCACCGGGTAGACTATGCAAAATGCAACAGTTGCGGCGAATGCGCTTCAGCATGTGTTTTTGGTGCGTTGCGAATCATCGGCCGGGAATGGTGTCGTGAATCTTTGATCGGCGAAATCCTGAAAGACAAAGATTATTTTCTCGATTCCGGGGGCGGTGTGACGTTATCCGGTGGGGAGCCCATGATGCAGGTCGAGTTCTTGCAGAAATTCTTGCCTTCGCTGAAAAGCCATAGAATTCATGTCAACATAGAAACCTGCGGCGTTCTTAAATGGGAAAAAATGGCGAAGGTCATTCCTTTTCTGGATCTCATCTATTATGATCTCAAACACATGAATCCCAAAATACACAAAAAACATACCGGGGTGGATAACAGAATCATACTCAGCAACTTTGAGAAACTCGCAAAGGTGTTTCCAAACTTGCAGGCGCGAATGCCGGTCATTCCGGGGATCAATGACGACCGGGAAAATATTTTCGCGGTTGCACAGTTTCTCAAACGGAACGGCCAACATTCCATTCACTGTCTCCCTTACCATAATTTGGGGCAGTCAAAACTAATCCGAATTAATTCCGGTGTGGAACCGTTGCAGGTGCAAAGCATCACATCGAAAGATATTCAGCCGGTTAAAGAAATGTTTGAAGAGCAAGGGATCCATGCCGTCGTTTATGATTGAGGGAATTTGCAACGGACCAAAGAACCCAACTGTCCAATCCGTTGGGTTTTCTATCTGGTGAAAATTAATGGTCAGGTTTTCAACTGAGACTAGAGTGATTGGTAACAAATGCGAGATAGAATACAAAATCTAAAAGATGCCGTGCAGCGGGCAAAGCCCGGCATCTGTGTGGAACGCGCGCTCATCTGGACAGCCTATTTCAAGAGCCCTGAGAACAGAAAAAAACCGGCAGCCATTCAAATCGCCGAAGCGCTGAGAAGTGTTCTTTTGAAGAAAAGAATCAAAATCTATCCCGACGAGCTGATTGTCGGCAATTTTTCTTCCGAAAGAGTGGGCGGTTCGATTTATCCGGAGCTGCACGGAATTCCGGTGTTGGAAGACCTGTTCAGATTCTCCGGCAGAGGGGTCAACCCGTTGCA
This sequence comes from bacterium, assembly GCA_046757165.1. Classification (GTDB taxonomy): domain Bacteria; phylum Zhuqueibacterota; class Zhuqueibacteria; order Oceanimicrobiales; family Oceanimicrobiaceae; genus JBHHXT01. Next base: position 7,796 of record JBHHXT010000050.1, read on the forward strand.
AATATCCAGGTCGGAAATCTGGCAGTTGCTCCGGATCGTTCCTTTTTGGCTCGGTCGCTTCTTGACCTTCAAAGCCTACAAATCGCCTTTCCAAAAGATGCGATTCATCAGGGATCAACTTCGAGGTATTTATTATTTGATCAATGAAGGAGGCGGCATCGCACATTTAGCTCCGGATTATGAAAAACTCATTCAATGCGGCACGGACGGCTTCATTGCAGAAGCCAATCGCTTTCAGAGCCGTGTCCCGGCCGATTCGGAAAAGTGGTTCTTTTATGAGGCGGTGAAGATCATCGCCGAGGCTTTGGCTCGATTCGGTGAAAGGTACGCCGACCTCGCACGAGAGATGGCCACGGCAGAACCGAATCCCGCTCGCAAAAAAGAGCTGAAAACCATCGCACGAATTTGCCGGCGCGTGCCGGGAAAGGGGGCCAGGACATTTCATGAAGCGATACAGTCCCTGTTTCTGGCTCAAATCGCCATCAATCTCGAAAGTTTGGACAACGGCATCTGTCCGGGCAGAATGGACCAGCACCTTCTTCCTTATTATGAAAAAGATATCGCAAATGGCCTCCTTACCAGAGCAGAGGCGAAGGAACTGATCGCCGCTTTTTCCATCAAGATGTCGGAGCTGATTCCGGCTTTTTCGAGGCGCCTCACGCGCTTTCATGGCGGCTTGCTGAGCGGGCAGGTGGTGACTGTGGGCGGCGTCGATTCTGAAGGCAAGGATGCCACCAATGAGATCAGCTACATTTTTCTGGAAGTCATGGACGAGCTGAGGCTGCGGCAGCCCAATTATCACGCCAGGATTCATACAAATTCCCCAGGGGCATATCTGGACAAAATCAATCAAATCCTGGCAGCGGGCGGCAACTCGCCTGCCCTCTACAACGATGATATTATCATTGAGACGCTTTGCAAACAGGGATATACCATTGAAGACGCCAGAAATTACACCGGGATCGGCTGTGTCGAGCCGGTCTCGCAGGGTAAGAGTTTTGCCTCCACAGACGCGGCTTTGTTCAACGTGCCCATTATGCTCGAGCTGGCGTTGAATGAAGGCAAACGGTTCGGCTCCTTGATTCGCTCCGGCGCGAAAACCGTGCCGGTCGCAAAAATGGCCTCGATGGCAGATGTCGTGCACGCTTTTGAGGCGCAATTGCGATTCCGAATCAGTCAGCTCATAGCAGATCTTCAAGCGGTGGAGCTAGCAAATAGAGAACTGCATCCAACGCCCTTAACCAGCATGCTGCTCGATGGTTGTCTGGAGTCGGGTCTCTGTTCAACCGCAGGCGGTGCACGGTACAATTTTTCCGGCGTTCAGTGCGTCGGGCCGGCAGACACCGGCGACGCCCTGTACGCCATAGAACAAACCGTATACGTGGAAAAGAAAACAACGTTAGCCGATTTGGTAAAGCAGTTGAAACGCAATCTTGCAGAGGCGCAGTGGCGGGCGTATCTCCGCAGCCTGAAAAAGTTTGGCAATGACGAAGAGGAGGTCGATCGCTGGACCTGTTATGTCGTGAACGCATTTACGAACAGGTTGAGTGAGCATCTGAATACGAGAGGAGGGAAATACATTGCCGGTCTCTATTCGGTGACAGCCCATCAGTATTTCGGACAGGTTGCGGGCGCCTTGCCGCACGGCCGGCAAAGGGGGGAGAGTTTTGCTTCAGGCATCGCCGCCGGCAACGGTATGGACCGGCTGGGGCCGACAGCGCTGATCAATTCGGTAAACCGGCTCGACTTCACCAAGGTTGCAAATGGCGTCAATTTCAATATCAAGTTTGACAGTCACTGTTTGCGCGGCACAACAGGACGAACGGCGCTTGGCAGTCTGGTGAAAACATATTTTCGCCGCGGAGGCATGCAGGTGCAGGTCAACGTCATGGATCCGGCCATCCTGCTGCAAGCCCGTGACAATCCTGATGCGTACCCCAATCTGTTGGTGAGAGTCTCGGGGTACTCGGCTTATTTCAACGACTTGACGCCGGAGATGAAGGATGAGATCATCCGGCGGACGAGTCTGGCCATTTGATGGCCGTAAGATGACAAATTTATTTCCACCGGATTGAAGAACCCAACGGATAATCCGGCGTTGGAGTATGCTCGTGATTCAATAGAATGTCATATTGATGGGCATAATCCAAAATTATTATTGTTTTTGGTGATCATAATCCACATTTTCCTTGAAAATGTATGATCAAGGGTTATGGAGATGATACCGCGAATATTGTACGAATTCATCCAGACGCGTATTTTCAAAGGGGAGGCGATCCTCATTATGGGGCCGCTTCGTCTTCAGCCTTGAAGAGCCTGATAGGCCCGGCGAAGATGGTCTTGATAGATGAAGCACAGCGCGTCGACCAAATTGCGCATGTGCAAGTTGTCGCCACGGGTTCTTCGGCATTCGATCTTGCCAACCGAATGAATGAGCCGCTCACCGGCGCAAGTACAGACAACTTTAACTTCTAAGAAAGGCGGTCAATCTTGAAATCACCCTACTTTACCGAAGACCACGAGCTGTTCCGTGACACCGTTCGCCAATTTATGCAAACAGAAGTGATCCCGTTCGCAAATGAATGGGAAAAACAGCAACGGATACCCAGAGAGATTTGGCAAAAGATGGGCGAGCTGGGGTTTCTGGGCATCAATTTCCCGGAAAAATACGGCGGCGCTGCGGCGGACTTTTTTTACACCGTCGTCTTTTTGGAAGAAGTCGGGCACTGTGCGCTGGCCGGGTTCACCGCTGCGGTCTTGGTGCAGGAGTACATGGCCACCGCGCATCTCTACAAAGTCGGAAGCGAAGCGCTCAAAGAAAAATACCTGATGCCTTCGATTGCCGGAAAGCGGGTCGGCGCGTTGGCCGTGACCGAGCCTGACGCCGGCTCTGATGTGGCGGCCATTCGCATGCGTGCTGTCAGAGACGGAGACGAGTACGTGCTCAACGGCTCCAAGACTTTCATCACCAATGGCGTGTATGGAGATTTTATCACCGTGGCCGTGAAAACCGATCCCGACGCAGGCGTTGAAGGAATCAGCTTGATCGTCGTGGACAGTGATACGCCCGGATTTTCCGCCAAAAAGCTGGAAAAAATGGGGTTGCACTGTTCCGACACCGGCGAGCTTGCCTTTGACGACGTACGCGTGCCGGCCGGCAATCTCATCGGTCAGGAGAATATGGGCTTCTACTATATCATGGAAAGCTTCCAATTGGAGCGGTTGGTGGCTGCCATTACTTCGGTCGGGACCTCTGAGATTTGCATCGAGCAAACGCTGAAGTACATCATGGAGCGCGAAGTCTTCAACCGGCCGCTGGCGAAGTTTCAGGTGATCCGGCATGCCCTGGCAGAGCTCGAAACTGAACTGGAAGCCGCCCGACAGCTTACCTATTACACCTCCTGGCTGTACGAGCAGGGTGAGCAGGCCGTGCGAGAATATTCTATGGTCAAGCTGTTGACGACTGAATTGTCGAAGAAAACCGCAGACGTCTGTCTACAATTTTTTGGCGGCTATGGCTACATGGACGAATATCCCATTTCACGGATCTATCGCGACGCCCGGGTGAGCACCATCGTGGGCGGCGCTTCGGAAATCATGCGCGATATCATCGCCAAAGTCATGATCGACCAGGTCGAGTACGAATCCGCCTACGCTCAGTCCGGAGGAACGACATCCGAGTCTTCGGCCGGACAACCGAAGACTGATGATGCAGCAACGTCGCCGCCGGAAACCGTCGCTGAATTATTCCAAACCCTGCCAGAACGCTTTCGCCCCGACAAGGCCGGAGGCTGGGAAACTATCGTGCATTTTGACATCTCCGGCGCTGCCGGCGGTCAGTACACGGTGACCATCAAGGAGGGCGCCTGTACCGTGGACTCCGGACTGCTGGGCGAGGCGAAGTGTGTGGTGAAGACCAAAGACAAAACCTATTTGAATATCGAATTGGGAAAAACCAACCCGCAGACTGCCTTCATGATGGGCAAGATCAAAGTCAGCAATCTGGCGGAAATGATGCAGTTTGGGAAGGTGTTTCGGAGGATTTCTTGAAAACGGTGGCCTCCCGTGAGAAGGTTACTTGCGAAGCCGGCAATTAAGATGTCAAGGATATCGAGCAATTGATTTGTTGCACGAAGCTCATTGTAGATTTCGCTTGCGCGTAAACTGTGAAATGAATCAAAAACAATTCTATCAAATGCATCCAGCACTTCTCTGGCTTCATTCTTTCTTTGCAAAGTCTTACACCCACAGTAGAATTCAAATTCGGTAATGACAGAGATACAGAGTTCATCATCGCTATTCAATAATTTCCAAAGAAAGGTGTTCTTTTTATTTTGCTTACGAAAGTGGTCGACGGGGGACTTGAGGAGCTTTTCACGAATCTGTTGGTTAGCCAGCCTCTGTATCTTATGGTTCTCTTTTGTGGTACTAATGATCAGTACGATTTCAGCTTCGCCTGGCTGTACTGTGTCTGGCAACGATAGATTAAGTGTCAACTGTCTATTGAAGGGAATTTGAGTCTTTAATTGCAGAGTAGTCATAGTAGGCATCTAATATCTCCTATTGCGAGTATTTTTCAAAATATCATGCTTAATGATCGAGTTTTCAAGTTTTTTGATTTGATTGCCGTTACCGATCATTTGGCACTTCCTGGGAATTTCCAAGGGATAGAAGAACCGAACCCGATCGGGATTTCAAGAAATTCGTTGGGTTCTTCTGTCAGCCGGAAACAAGAATATGCCCCTCCACAACCCTGACAAAGAAAAAATCGGCCTGGTTCTCAGCGGGGGTATTTTTCGCAGCGCGTTTCAAGTTGGGGTGTTGGAGGCGCTGCACGCGAGGAACTTCCGGCCGCAGGTTATTGTCGGGGTTTCTTCAGGTGCCTGGAACGGAGCGTGTCTGGCGGCGGGTCAAATCCGGCTCATGCGGGATTTCTGGCTGCAAGTTGCAGCGCTGCCGAAAGTGAGCTGGCGCAATCTTTTCTTTAACCGGACCATTTTTAATCTGCGCTACATTGTTCATCGGGTTCCGAAGCGGCAGCTTGATTTTGATGGAATTCTAAGCAGCAACATAGAATTCCATGTGGGGGTGACACGGCTGCGGAATTTTGAAGCACACTATTTCTGCAATCACAAGACGACGCAGGATTTTTTTGCCATTCTCATGGCCTCCAATTGGCTCCCTGTTTTGTATTCCTGGCCCGTGCAGATTGGCGGGTGCTACTACATTGACGGAGGATTTGTAGACAACGTGCCGTACGAAGTCGCGTTTGAGGCCGGTTGCGGACACGTCTACATTGTCTTATCTAACCATGAGGGTAAGATATTCAAGAAGTGGGGAGATAAGAAGAGGCATCGCATTCCCCCACAGCACCGGTCTCGCACGACCATCATCGCCCCCACGAAGCCGCTTCATCCATTTTGTGCAAAGAAAGATCAGATAGAAGCGGCCATGGCAGAGGGCTACTCTGTCGGCCAAAACATTCCGCTTGTGGCCAGCCGTTAGGCAGCATGAAGATGTCACCCCCTCGTGTTATCACTGCAACAATACTCACCCAAAGGAGCGATCGAGACCCCCATGGCCCACGACACCCACGAACAACCAGGATTCACCATTCGGGCTGCCGCCATCAGCGTCGGTCTATCTCTGTTTCTGCTCATGAGCTCCACTTACATTTCCCTCAAGTTGGGGGCGCTGCCGTGGCCGATCATCTTTTCGGTCATTGTTTCAGGCGGGCTGATCAAGCTGATGAGCAAACCGGGCATGGTCAACATTCATGAGGTCAACACGGCCCAGGCTGGCGCCAGCATCGGCGGCCTGGTGGCCGCCGGCATCGCCTTTACCGTCCCCGGCATTCTTTTCCTGAATCAAAGCCAGAGCATGAACATTGCCTGGCCAAATCCCTGGCTGCTCGGCCTCTTGACCAGCGTGGCCGGGTTGCTCGGCATTCTTTTTTCCGTTCCGCTGAAATACACTTTTGTTGATGACGAGGCGCTGCCCTACCCGGCGGGCACTGCCGGCGCCGAGCTGCTCAAGCTGGGCAAGACCGGAGGCAAGCAGTTGTCTCTTATCGTGTGGGTGGCCGCGGCCGCGGCGGTTTTTGCGCTGCTGCGGGATGTCTACTTCCGCGGCGGGTTGACCTTCTCAGCCCTGGCGGCCTCGGGTGTGTTTCTGACGCTGCTGCCCATGCCCCTGGCCATCGGCGGCGGGTTTATTCTGGGGCCACGCGCCGGAATCTCCTGGTTTGCCGGTGCTGTCATCGGCTGGTTGGCGATTGTGCCCATCTTGTTTGGTCAAGGGTTCGAGGCCGCCTCTGCCACCGCTTTTGCCCAGAATCTCGGCATGGGCGTGGTGCTGGGATCCGGAATGGGTTTCTTTGCCAGCTATGTACTGCCACGGTTTCGGCAGATATTCTTGCCCCTTATCCGAAGTCGGGCCGGCGCTTTCCGGTATTTTCCGCTGCTGGCCGTTCTGAGTGTGGCCATGCTTTGTCTGCTGCAGGTGCCGTTTCTGGCAGCCGTTTTGAGTGTCCTGGGTGTCTGGCTCACGGTTGCCATTGCTGCCCGAATGACCGGCGAAACGAACATCGACCCGCTGGAGCAGTTCGGCATCTTCGTCGGGCTGCTGATCGCCCTCGTTTACCAGCTTGCAGCCCTGGAGCTGAGTCTGTTCGCTTCGTTCGTTATCGTGACGTTTGTCAGCGTGGCGTGTGCTATCGCGGGCGATGCGGGGCACGATTTCAAGTCGGCTCACATTATCGGCACCCGTTTTTTTGACATTGTGAAAGTGGATATCATCGCCGTAATCTTTGCTGGGTTTGCGGCGCCGTTTGTGCTCGAGATTATGCGCGCCGGATTTGCTGACCGGCTGTTTACGCCTGACATGCCAGCGCCGCAGGCCAGGCTGGTGGCCAGCAGCATTTTCGGCTTTGAGTTCCCAAAGGTGTTCGCCACCGGGTTCGGTATCGCGTTTGCCGGCGAATTGCTCAATCGTGTGCTCCCTGAAAAAGTGCGCAACAAGCTGTTGTTGATGCCACTCGGGATCGGCCTCTTTCTCGGCCTGGGTTTGGCCATTCCCATCGCTGTCGGCGCCCTGGTCCGCAGCACCATCGACCGCAAGCATGCGCACCTCTACCAGGCCGGGCTGGTGCTGGCAGCCGGCGTGATGGGGGGAGAAGGGATCGCCGGATTCAGCGCCGGGGCCCTGACCATCTCGGGCTTGAGTTTCAACACGGGAGCACTTCTGCTGGCGGGGCTCTTTTCGCTGGTTCTTCTTGTCTCTCTCGGGCGGTTTATCTGGAGAAAATGACACGTCGGCATCTGGGACGATTCTACGGACAGCACTCGGTTTTCGGAGATTGCGCCTTTCCTGGATTTCGGCCAGGTGTTCAAGCTTCACCTTGCTGGGGTGGCGGGGGAAAACACGCCAAAGCGTGAACACCCTCAGGGATTAAGCCGAACGAGACGGAACCTAAAAGGTTTTCCTGGCGAGATTGAACGGCACCTGACCGGGGGGAGAGCCGGTGTTCAAGCTTCAGCTTGCTGGGGTCGGGGAGGAAAACACGCTAAAGCGTGAACACCCGACGAGCTAACGGCCAAAGGCGTATTCCAGGTTACTCATACCGCAGAGCTTCGATCGGGTCCAATCTGGAAGCAACCATCGCCGGCCAGACGCCAAACGTCAACCCGACAACGGTACAAAACACCAGACCGCCGATGGCCCACTCCAGGGGCACGGCATTGGCGAAGCCCGTCAGGATGGAAACAACATTTCCCAGACCGAAGCCAACCACCACCCCGACGACGCCACCAATGTTGCACAGGACAACGGCTTCCAGCAGGAATTGCGTGAGAATACTCTTCTTCTTCGCGCCAAGCGATTTGCGGATACCGATTTCGCGTGTGCGCTCGGTCACCGAAACCAGCATGATATTCATGATGCCAATGCCAGCCACGATCAACGCAATGATTCCGATGACAAAAGCGCCTGCTTTGACGCCGGCGGTGACCTCATTAAAGGTGGTGATCATGCTCTGGTTGCTGAATATGGTAAAATCATCCTCTTCCTGTGGTTTGACGTTGCGCTCTTGACGCATGAGCGCCCGAGTCTCTTCAATGGCGTCTTGCAGCAGCTCCGGCGACTTCGCCCGAACCGTGATGTTCACCGACCGTTCCCGCCCCCGCTTGTCAAACTTGCCGTAGATTCTTTGAAACCGGGTGATGGGAATCAGACAATAATTGTCGTAACCGCCGCCGAGTGCTGATTTTTTTTCTTCAAACACGCCGATGACTTTGTACTTGTGGCCGTCCAATTTGATGCGCTTTTCTATGGGATCGGTAAAAGGAAAGAGCTCTTCGGCGATGCTGTGGCCGATCACCACGACCTTTCTGCCGACTTTGACATCTTCATGGGAGAGATTCCGGCCCAGGGCAACATAGTGGGTATTGTTATCCGGATATTCCGGCGTGCCGCCGCAGATGGTCAAATTCGAGTTGGTCGACTCACTGCGGTATTTTGCTTTGAAGCCAAAATCCCACAATTCCGCCCCCACCAGATCGACAGTCTTGACTCGCTCGCGAATGGCGTTTGCATTTGCGACGGTCGTGGGCCTTCTCTTTTGAATCTTCCGTCTTTCTTCTTCACTCACCGGGCCTCCGTGTGCGTACTTTTGCACCTGGAATGTCGTTGAGCCCAGAACACTCATTTCGCTTTCCATGGTTCTTTGAATCACCGAGATTCCGGTCATGACCGCGATGATTGAGGCGACGCCGGCAATGATACCGATCAGGGTCAAAAAGGATCTGAGTTTATTGGCTGTGATGGAGGTCAGAGCCATTTTGAAGGCTTCCAGAAATTGCATAGTTCCCTCGAGAGTGACGTTATTCATACCGCAAAGCGTCAATCGGGCTAAGCTTTGCCGCTTTGAGTGCTGGAATGAAGCCGGACAGAACGCCGGTCAAGATGGAGACGAGAATTGCAACCGCCATGATTGGCAGAGAAATGCTGGCCGGCATCAGAAATTTGCTCATGAGCGCGGCCACGCCAAAGGCCAGAACCAGTCCAATCAAGCCCCCAATTAAACAAATGGTCGAAGATTCAAACAAGAATTGCGCTAAGATGGCGCGCTTCTTTGCGCCGATTGCCTTGCGGATGCCGATCTCCCGCGTCCGCTCTGTGACGGAAACGAACATGATGTTCATCACGCCGATGCCGCCGACAAAAAGTGAGATGCCGGTGATCACGATGCCGATCAAAACGATCACCCCCATGACGTTGTTATACGCCCCGACGAGCTGATTCATCTGATTGATGGCGAAATCATCCGCCTCGGCGGGTTTGAGCTTTCTGATCTTGCGCATTTCTCCCACCACTTCATATTCAAAATCAGCCAGACTGACCTGGGGCGGGACCTTGACGGCAATATGAAAATCACGATTCTTGCTGCCGAAAGAGTTCATGAAGGCGGTGATGGGAACGAAGACTTGCCGGTCGAGGTTTGGCCCGCCAAAAAATCCGACGCTGCCTTGTTTTTCCATCACCCCGATGACGCGATAATTGGTGCGGCCAATTTTCATGCGCTTGTTGACAGGAGTCACGTTTTTGAAAAGACGTTCATTTATCTCAGCGCCGATCACACAGACGCGTTTCTTGAACTGCACCTCGAAGGAGGTCAGGAATCTGCCCAGCTCCGGCACGGAAGCAGAGACCATCATATATTTATCCGTGGTGCCGATGATCGTGATATTCTCCATCGTTTTTGAGCGATACTTGACATTCTTGTTGGTGCTCGTTGTCGGGTTGACGGCAACAGCGTTTTGCAGCCGTTGGGCCAGCTTGTCGGCTTCCTTCAATTCGATGTTCTTGCGGTTGCGAAATTGAAAGAAGCTGCCCGTGATCACCCACGGTCTTCTGGAGACGTAAAGGACGTCAGAGCCGAGGGCAGAAATACTTTCTCTAAAGGTGTTGCCTAATCCATTTGCCGCCGTCATCGTCGTTACTACTGCCAGGATGCCGATCACGATTCCCAGCGTGGTCAGGACGCCGCGGGACTTGTTGGCTCTGATCGCGGCCAGGGCGATTTTCAGAGATTCTGCTGAGTCATATAACGCCTTCATGTCACCCCGATGTTAGTTCGGTGCTGAATCATTCCCGGCGCGGCGGAGCCGCATCTGGCCATTTGCTTTCCCGGTCTTGACGTCTGATTCGATCCTGCCATCTTTCAATCTGATGATGCGGTGCGCATGTTCAGCAATATCTTTTTCATGCGTCACCAGAATGATGGTGTTCCCGGCCTGATGCAGTTGATCGAATATCGCCATGATCTCCTCTCCGGTCGCGCTGTCCAAATTGCCGGTGGGCTCATCTGCAAGAATGATGGCAGGGTTGTTGACCAGTGCCCGGGCAATGGCCACACGTTGACGCTGGCCCCCGGAAAGCTCATTCGGCTTATGCGTTTTGCGATCTTGCAGACCGACGCGCTCAATGGCTTTGTCGGTCAGTCTCGAGCGCATCGTCGGCCGGATACCGCCATAGACCAGAGGCAATTCGACGTTATGGAAAACGGTTGCGCGCGGAATGAGGTTGAACATCTGGAACACGAAGCCAATTTTCCGGTTGCGGATTCCGGCCAGTTGATCATCATTCATTGTACTGACATCCTCGCCCTCCAGGTAATATTCACCTGAGGTCGGTGTGTCGAGACATCCCAACACATTCATCATGGTTGACTTGCCCGAGCCTGACGGCCCCATGATCGCAACATATTCATTCTCCTCTATTCTCAGGCAGACATCCTGCAACGCCCGAACTTCCTCCAAACCCATCATATAACGCTTGCTGATATTACGTATCTCTAACGCCATCTCAATTCGCCTCACTATGTATTCGATTCCCGCCTTCAGGCCAGGTTCCTTATTTCTTTTTCTCCGGGTCGTTGTTGATGACAACCGCAGACCCATTCTGGAGATCTTTGCTTATGGCCCGGTAGCTCCCCGTCACGATTTCATCCTGCTCCGAAAGACCGGCAACAATTTCGATATGTGTTTCGCTCTGAATGCCTGTCGTGACCTGCCTGGCCGTGACGACGCCATCTTGGAGTACAAAGACGACTTCAACGAAGCCATCTTTGTCTGTCACATAGTCCTGTGCCGGCATTTCAGCGGCGACGGCATCGCCGTCTTTGGTGGTCCGCTCTTCAATCTGTTCCGGGGTTCTGACCGCAACACATTGAATTGGAATATGGAGCACAGGGTCCTTGATATCTGTGACGATATCGCTGCTTGCCGACATACCGGGTCGCAGCTCGCTGCCCGGGTCGAGCAAAGAGATTTTCACTTCGAATTCGGTTTTTTGGTCTGCCGTGCCGGAACCGGTAATTTTGGCGCTGTTGGCAATTTCCGTTACGATGCCCTCGAACGCGATGTCGGGCAAGGCGTCCACTTCAATGGTTGCTGTGTCCCCGAGGGCAACTGAAACGATGTCGTTTTCATCCACATTGACCAGCGCCTCCATGCCGGAAAGGTTGGAAATGACCATGATGACATCTTCCTGGAATTGTGAGCCCAGTGCGATCTCGCCGACCTCCTTGTTGAGCTCGCTGATCGTTCCGCTCATCGGTGCGTAGATTGTGGTTTTCGAAAGGTCATCTTGCGCTTGTTTCAGGGACGCTTTTGCTTGCGCCGACTGGTCCAATGCAGACTGGTAGCGGGCCTTTTCCACCTGGTAGGCCGCACTGATTTGATCGAGATTCGCCTGAGATTCGAGACTCCTTGCAAACAATTCCCGGGTGCGCTCGAAATCCTTTTGTGCCTTCAGCATATTCTCCCTGACCAGGTCGGCGTTGGATTCATTGGAGCGCAGATTGGCTTCGGCTCTTTCAACCGCCGCCAGGAAGCGTTCGCGATCCAGTTCCAGCAGAAATTGACCTTTTTCAACCCAGTCGCCTTCTTTTACCGGCAAGCGAGTAATCTTTGCCGCAACGTCAGCACTGATTTTGACCTGAGTTTTCGGCTGTATTCTCCCGCTTGCGGCAACAGTCTGGACAATTCTGCCCAGCTCGACGTTAGCGGTTTGAACTTCGATCTCATCACTATTGCTCTTGCCCACGTTCAACGCCAGGACAATCGCCACACCTACGATGGCCAGTGCCGAAAACAAGATGACTTTTTTTCTGGACATGATAATACTCCACAGTTTTGTCGCTGTGTTCTGAGGGGACGGTGCTGCCAGCCCGGGTGCAACAGCGCGGCCCTCGTTGGCTTTCAGCGCGTTTGTTTGTTCGACCAAGATTGACTTGAGCGGAGGAAGTCTGCGATGACTCCGGAAATCCAGACCGCCCACAGTGGTTTGTTTGTTAGAATTGGCCCCGGATGCGTTTGGAAGGCCAGCAGTAGGAGTATTACGGGCCTGGCATTCGGTATGTTACATTGTTTCTTCTACCGCGACCCTTAAGGCGGGATGCGTGTCGTGCGGGTGAGACCGAGTTTTGAACCCCACGTGCTTGCCGATCTGCCCAGTTTTGTTAACATTGTGACACCAATAGCGACATGTCTCAAGAGCTTCAACTGCGCTGCCGATTTGTTGTCCTGAGCACTAGCGTGACCATGAAAACCAGCGCAAAGAAAAGGTACGACGTCCTCATCATCGGCAGCGGACCGGGTGGGGAAGGAGCGGCCATGCAAGCCGCGAAATCCGGTCTGAAAGTCGCGGTGGTCGATGAACTCCCTGAAGTCGGGGGCAATTGTACCCACTCGGGAACTATCCCCAGCAAAGCGCTGCGGCACGCCGTGCAGCAGTTGGCGGACACGGGCAACTACCGAAATGCCAACTACCAGGAGCTGCTGAAATCAGCCGAGTCGGTCATCAGACAGCAGGTGGCTTTGCGGTCCAGTTTCTATGAGCGCAACGAAATTGATTTGATCGACGGCCACGCGCGTTTTATGGATGGGCACACGGTCGGTGTTCTGCGGCCTGGCAGGGAGCCGGAGTTTTACCATGCCGATGCTTTTGTCATTGCCGCGGGTTCCAGACCGAGACAGCCTGCTGACATCGATTTTTCCCATCCACGAGTTTTGGATAGCGACTCCGTTCTCCATCTGCAAGAGAATCCTCACTCGATCACCGTTTATGGCGCCGGCATCATTGGGTGTGAATATGCTTGCATTTTTCGCGGCCTGAGGACAAGAGTCAATTTGATCAATACGCGCAGCCAATTGCTTTCCTTCCTTGACGATGAAATTATCGATGCCCTCAGCTACCATCTGCGAGAGTCGGGTGTGATCATACGACATAATGAAGAGTACGACAAGATTGTCGCGGATGACAACGGTGTGACCGTCTACCTGAAATCAAACAAACAAATATACAGCGATGTCTTGCTCTGGGCTCAGGGGCGGGTCGGCAACACCAGGAAACTCGGTCTGGAGAATGTCGGCATCAAGACCACCAGTCGAGGCGCCATCGAGGTGAATGAACATTACCAGAGTTGCGTTGCTCACATCTACGCGGTCGGGGATGTTGTGGGGTATCCCAGTCTGGCCAGCGCGGCGTATGACCAGGGTCGGTTTGCGAGCACGCACCTGCTCTACGGCGAGTGTGACCAGAAACTCATCGAGGACATCCCGACTGGCATTTACACCATCCCCGAAATCAGCTCCGTGGGCAAGACCGAGCGCGAGCTGACCACCAAAAAAGTTCCGTACGAAGTCGGGCATACGTTTTTCGGGAAATTGGCGCGTGCGCAAATCACCGGCCGCACCACCGGCATGCTAAAGATTCTCTTCCATCGCGAAAGCCTGAAAGTGCTCGGCATTCATTGTTTTGGCTATCAAGCCTCGGAGATCGTTCACATCGGACAGGCTATTCTGGCGCAAAAGGGCAAAGCGAATTCCCTGTCGTATTTCATGAACACCACGTTCAACTATCCGACCATGGCGGAAGCTTACCGTGTCGCCGCCCTAAATGGCTATAATCGGATCAGCCAACAGGCGGTAACGCAGGCCAGGGCTTTCAAACAGAACAATGAAGAGGTCGAAAAGGTGGTGCTTGATGACCCCGCTTGAACGTGTCCGTTTGTTCTGGACTGACCAAGCTTCTCCTTGATTGTTGTTCCCATTTTCCATAAAATCAAATCTTGCTTTCCAGCCAAATAATTAGTATCTAGTACTAAAGGATGTTAATTTGGTGCGATGTCAAGCAAGTGGAATGAGCTAAATATCAAGTTCGCCAGGCTGTATAAGCAGGGCGAGTATGGCGCGGCTGAAAAGATCGTCGACGAGCTCATCAAAACGGCGGAAACAACTTTCCAGGATGAGCATCCCGAGCTTGCCACCTCACTAAACAACGTGGCGGAATTGTACAAAGCGCAGGGGAATTACCAAAAGGCTGAGCTCTTTCATAAGAAAGCGCTGGCCATTCGAGAAAAAATGCTGGATGAGAACCATCCAGATCTCGCTGCCTCGTTGAACAATATGGCCGTTCTGTGCAAGGAGCAAGGGAACTTCGAGAAAGCCGAATCTCTCCACAAACGGGCTTTGGCGATCAAGGAGAAAGTCTACGGCCAGGAGCATCCGGAAGTGGCCACCTCGCTCAACAATATGGCTGTGATGTACAAAGCGCAGGGGAATCTTTATCATGCTGAGAAGCTGTACAACCGCTCACTTGCGATTCGCGAGAAAACCCTCGGACAGCACCATCCCGATGTGGCCACCTCGTTGAACAATCTTGCGGTGCTGTACGAAAGCAATGGCAAGAGCGCGCAGGCAGAGTCTCTTTACAAACGGGCGCTAACCATCATCCAGAAAGAATACGGCCCCGACCACCCCGAGGTCGCCATCGCCAAGAACAACCTCGCAGCGTTGCTGAAATCCCAGGGCAAGCTCGAGGAGGCGGAGCCGCTTTACAAACAAGCCCTCGCTACCAAGGAGAAGATCTTTGGGGTCGAGAGTCTCCAGGTCACTGCCCTGTTGACCAGTTTGGCCGAGCTGTACAAGGCGCAAGGGAACACCTTTGCCGCGGAACCCCTGCTCAAACGAGCGCTCGCCGTCAATGAGAAAATTCTCGGACGCGAGGACCCTGAAGTCGGTACTCTGCTAAGCCACCTGGCGTCATTGTACAAAACACAGGGCAAACATAACGAGGCAGAGGCCCTCTACAAACAAGCCCTCGACATCGTCGAAAAAAGTTTCGGCCCCAGCCATCCCAATGTCGCCGTGGCGCTCAACAGCCTGGCCGTGCTCTACGACCTGCAGAGCAGATATGCTGAAGCAGAAGCGCTCTACCAGAGATCGCTCGGGATCGTCGAAAAGGCTTACGGTCCACGTCACCCGAATGTCGCCTCCATCCTGTATAACCTGGCCGGACTCTGTCGGACGCGAGGCAACTTTTCGGAGGCAGTGACCTACTACAAACGCGCTCTGGAAATTCGGGAGCAAGCGTTTGGCTCGGCGCACAACAGCGTCATCGCTATTCTGAGAATCCTCGGCCGGCTGTACAAGTCTCTTGGCCAGGAAAATGAAGGCGAAAGATATCTGGAACAGGTGCGCGCGATTCGGGCCAGGTCTCAGCGGTGATGTCCGTGTTCAGCTCAAGATGTCGAAACGGGAGGATTGAATCAGCTCCTCGAGATGTTGCAGAAAGCCATGCGGCGCAGCATAATCCGGATGGCTGCGATACAGGGCGGCGATCCGCTCCAACTCCTCCATCTCTTGAACATGATGTTGCACGGTTTTTCTGGCCCGGACCATGACAGCGGGCCCGGTAAAAAGCAGATTGCGACGGTCTAAGCGACCTTTCTTTATAGCGGGGTCTATTCTGCGGTCACAGTGGCATTTGTTGGCAGAATTGATGATCCCGCACTTCTGCTGCATAAACGCCCGAATCTCCCCTCGTGCGCGTGAGAGCCTTTTTCGAAATGCCTCTGGCGATATGTCGAGAATTTCGCCGGCCTCTTTGCTGTTCACCTCGAAGATTTCCCCCAGAACATAGGCGATTCTGTGGTCCCCGTCCAGGCAGAGCAGCATGGCCAGAGTACAGCCAATCTTTACCTCTTCGACCAGGAGGGTTTGCTCTACAGACGTGGCAGCCACGAACGGTTCGTCAGCAAGTCCGTCATCTAGATCGCGACCAAACTGTTCGAAAGAGACAGCGCTTTCTTCCACCCGGCTCTTGTGCACCGTAAGCAGGTAGTTGCAGGCAATGCGGTACACCCACGTGGTAAACTGGCTCTTGCCCTGGAACGTGGCCAGATGGGTGATGATTTTTACCAGAATTTCCTGGGTTGCGTCCCTGGCATCCTCCGGGTGCCAGAGCATGCGCAGCGCCAGACCGTAAATCCTGTCTTGAATCCGGCCGACCATTTCTTCAAGGGCAGCCCGGCTGCCGTGTTTGGCCTGTTCAACAAGGTGACCCAAGGGTTCGTTCTTCATGTGACATTTTCCTTAAACACATGGGGCTGTCCCCAAAGCCCAGTTTTTCTGCAACGTTACAATGTTACCGTTGTTAACTGATTTTTTGTGAATGTAAGGGCCTGCCCCTATGTTACAATGTTACCGCTTGCTTTTTGGACAGCCCCGACCTCAATCTAAGCGAGATCGTTTTTCAAGTTTTCCAGCTCCTTCTGCAGCGAGCGGAATCCTTTTTCGAATTCTTCGTCGCTCATGTCGGCCGCCTGAAACAGGGTAAACGAGTAGGCACTCGTCTCGTCGGGCAAAGCCACCACTCGTGAGGGAAACACCCCCATCTTGTCCTCCGACGGCCCGGCCAGGAAATCGACCACTCCTGTGTTTTCATCTGCAGCGATTTGAAGGAAAAGCTCACCATGGTCCGTCACGACCCTGGTCTTGCCGTCGATGGTCCTCAGCTCTTTGCAAAACTCGGTGGCCCACCTGGGGAGATTGTTGACGTTGGACACATAAGAAAAGACCCTTTCTTTCGGCATGTTCAAGATGAGCGTGGCGGTTTTTGATTTCATCGCAGACTCCCTATGATATTATCAATGAAGTTTTGCAAAAAAGTGCAAGAAAATAGAAAGCGGATGACACGGATTTAGCGGATCGGAACGGATTGGACTTAACGGAATGTGTCGAAGTCAGTGGAATGTGACTTGTGACTCATGATTCTTTTGGTTTTCATCCAAAACCCAATCCGTGTAAATCCGTTCTATCCGTTAAATCCGTGTTCCATTTGTTTAGACCATTGGCGGGAGTCGATTGTGACCGGAAAGTTGCGTCGACGGCGAAAACCGGGTTTGGTCAGAATCCGACCGGTTGTCCGTCTTTGCGGGGGTCCGAGGCGGCGCAGTAGCCATCTTCCAACCTGGTTATGATTTGTCCCCCGCCAAACAGACCGGCGGGGGGATTCTCCACTATCGAGTGGCCGCGGCGTTTTAGCTCCGTCACCTCAAGCGGGTCGAATCCCGGCTCGAGCGCCAGACGAAAATCCTCGGTCACGTGCCAGCGCGGGGCGTCCAGCGCAGCCTGTGGATTCTGCTGGTAGAGAAATATGCGCAGGACCACTTGAACGTGGCCCTGCGGTTGCATGTGCCCCCCCATCACGCCGAAGCTCATCAGCGGTTGTCCTGCTTTCATCACAAAGGCCGGGATGGTGGTGTGATAGGGACGTTTACCACCAGCCACCCGGTTGGGATGCCCTTCTTGCAGGGTGAAACAACTGCCGCGGTTTTGTAAGCTGATTCCGGTTCCAGGCACAACGATGCCGGAGCCGAAACCGCAATAGTTGGACTGAATGAACGAGACCATCATGCCCTGTTCGTCGGCAGTGGTCAAATAAACCGTGCCTTTTTCCCTCGGAATGGAAGCCGCGGGAACCCTTGCTCGATCCGGGTGAATCTCCCGGGCGCGGTGCGCAAGGAACGTTTCGTCCAGCAGAGCATGCGGATGGATGGCCATGTGAGCGGGGTCGGCGATGTGGCGATGGGCCTCGGCAAAGGCGATTTTCATCGCTTCCACCTGCAGGTGAATCGAGTCCGGGGAATCGACGGGATAATTGGCAATCTCGCAATGCTGCAACAAGCCCAGGGCGATCAGCGCTGCCAATCCCTGTCCGTTTGGTGGCAGTTCATGTACCTGCACGTCGAGATAGGGCAGGGCTATGGTTTCCACCCATTCTGAGGTGTGTTCAGCGAGGTCCTCCAGGGTCATGGCACCGCCCGTGGCTGCCGCATGGGCGGCAGTTTGCCGGGCAAGTTTGCCGCGATAGAAAGAAGCGCCGGCTGTGGCAGCGATCTCCGCCAGAGTGCGGGTGTGGTGCGGAAAACGCACCAGCTCACCAGCCCGGGGCGCACGACCTTCCGGCAGAAACGTCTCGACAAAATCAGGGGAGTCCTCAAAGAAGTGTGCCGCTTGCGACCATTGTGCGGCGATCCCCGGAGAGACGTGAAACCCTTCGTCTGCATAGTGAAGGGCGGGCTCGAACAGCTCCCGGAAGGGCAGTCTGCCAAAGCGCTCGGACAGGGTCGACCAGACATCGACCGCACCCGGCACGGTGACCGTGTCCCAGCCCACCATGGGCATGCTCTCCTGGCCGGCAAATCGCTCCGGTGACCAGGCTCTGGGGGAGCGTCCCGAGCCGTTCAGGCCGTGCAGGGTTTGACCGTCCCACACAATAGCGAAGGCGTCACTGCCGATGCCGTTGCTGGTGGGTTCCACGACGGTGAGGGTGATGGCCGTGGCCAGCGCCGCGTCCACGGCATTGCCGCCTTTGAGCAACATTTGCACTCCCGCTTGTGCTGCAAGCGGTTGGGAGGTGGCGACCGTGTTGCGCGCAAACACTGGACTGCGCTGGGATGCGTAAGGAAAGTTCCATGAACAGTTCATTATGGGTCTGCTTTTCGAAGGGCACTCCTGCAACCGCAATGGCCCGCGGGCTTATGTCGTGACCTGCTCAGCCTCCTCCGTCACAACAGTCAATCGGTTCCAGGGCTCCACGTCATAATCGATCTCGAGAATCCAGGGCGAATAGGGCGGCTCTTCCTGGTTGTAGCGGTTGAGTTTGCGCTTCAAGACGCTTTCGTGCACCACGGGCTTGCCATGATTCTTCGAGCTCCAGGTTCTGGTCTTCCTTCGATAGAGCCTGGTAAGCCGGGTGCCACGCGAATCGTGCATGGTGCCATTGGCTTTGGGCGTGATCTCGATGGTGTGTTTCGGGTAGATCTTCAAGCCGTGGTGCACACCATTTTGAATCATCCACTCGAGGGTGATGTCGGAGAGTTCATGCTCCTCATAGCCGCCGCCAACATCGGTGTGCATGCCGCAAAACCAGACCTGTTTCATGGTCTGATAGGGTTTCAGTCCCCGGTGCCACAGCGTCGGGTGAAACGTCAAACGCTCATCATCGATAGCCAGGGCGTGGTAGGCGTTTTCCACGCTGTCACTGAGACGCAGGTCCTGAAACTTGTGTCTGAAAAAGGGAATCTTGTCCAGGACAACATCGATGGTTTTGAACGGCAGGCCAAGAGCCGCGACAGTATCCCACACGCCCAAAAACTTAATCCGGCACCACATCGTGTGATGCTTGCTGATGAACTTCTGCGCTTTCCGATCCCGTTCCTTCTTATTCTCTGTTTTGTAAATGTCGTAGGCTTGTTCTATCAGCTCATGCCGGGATTTGGGTAGCATGCCGAACACGTGGATAAAACTGGACAAACTTCTGACAGTGGTGGCGCCCCGGCTGAACCCGAAGAGGTAGATCTGGTCACCGACCTCGTAAGTTTCAAAGATGAACCGGTAACATTCGAGGATATTCTTCGAAATTCCCATTCCACTGACATTGCCTGCCACTTTCCGCCAACCGGTCCCGAGACCGCGGTCATAGAAGGCAATCTGCTCCGGACTTCGATCCAGGACCATGTTGAAAAGCTTGTAGATATTCGTGTTATGCCCCTTGCCCCCCTCCTGTCCGGTGCCGTCGGAAAAGACGACTATATTCTTAGGCATGGTTTCTCCTTTCTCAAATCTGAATGACTCCTGGCGCGGCACAGCCGCAGCCCAACCGAACGAGTTTTTTATCCCAAGAACCCAACGGCTTTTTGGGATTCCGACCGGTTGGAATGTAGATGAAAAAACTGCAACATGCAACCCCCAATTGGGATGCCGGTGTTATCTGCAAGAAAGTACGTGCTCATAAATCAAGAATATGTGTGAGGGCAGAAGGAGAA
>JBHHXT010000051.1:0-27870 GCA_046757165.1 bacterium
AAAAACCAGAGGCAAGAAGCATTAGCATTTCCCCGGCACTTTCAAAGTGCCGGGGAAATCTTTAACTCCGCCAATTCAAAATGTCATCGATGGTCCCGACAGAAATCGCATGGTATGTGGGCCTGGCCTTCTGATAGATCAGCTTCGCCATCTCCAGCAGTGCCGGGTTCTCGGCCATTTTTTCGTACAGGGGTTTCAGGAATTTCCGACGTCCCATGGACGTGAGGAACTTCTCCAACGCCGGATAGGCGGCGGCGTACTGGTTGGCGACCACGTTCAAGAGCCAGGCATGCAGGACCTCGGAGTTGCCGGTGGTTGAGAAGCCAAACGCTGCGTCCAGATCCCGCATCTGGCTTTTGGACAGGTTGTCTGGAAGCGTGTGCAAAAAGTGGAGCCAGTGGTGGGTTGTCCAGCCATCGGTGGCAAGTGACTTTGCCGCGGTTCCGGACTGCCATTTCTGCACCTCTGCCTCGACTTTGGCAAACGCATCGGAGTGGACGGCGGCGATATTGTCCGGGATGCCGGCGCCATAGAGCCAGGCCTCGAGCTGTAATTTCTCTTCGAGCTGGCGATCCCCTTTGAGCAATTCCTTTTGGAGATAGCTCTGGAAGTTCTCAGTTGTCATGCTCTGGAACGCGAACTTGTCAAAATAGGTGCGCAGGAAGGTATCCCATCTCTCCCGTCCGACGGTTTGCTCGACTGTTCGCAGGAAGAAGTGTCCTTTGTCGTAAGCGACAGCGGTCATGCCTTCATCGGGGTCCCGGCCTTTCAGGCTCAGGTGCAGGTGTGTGTCTGCGCTCTCTTCGCCCAGGGTTCGCACCGCCTCTTGCAGATCTCGATGGCTGAGCGAAGCCAACATGTCAGCATATTCTTTGCCGTAGAGTTCTTCCATGATACGGTGTTCAAAGTACGTCGTGAACCCTTCGTTGAGCCAGAAGTCGTCCCAGTTGGCGTTGGTGACGAGATTGCCAGACCAAGAGTGGGCCAGCTCGTGCGCGATGAGCGCCACCAGGGATTTGTCGCCAGCGAGGACCGTCGGCGTGGCGAAGGTCAGCCGGGGATTTTCCATGCCACCGAATGGGAAGCTTGGCGGCAGAACGATGATGTCGTACCTGCCCCACCGGTACGGCCCGTAAAGTTTTTCTGCAGCGGCCATCATTTTTTCTGTGTCTTCAAACTCGGCCGCGGCTTTGTCCACTATCTGAGGTTCCGCGTACACACCGCTGCGTTCTCCCAAAGAGCGAAATTGCAGGTCGCCCACCGCCAGTGCGAGCAGGTAGGAGGGGATGGCCTGCGGCATGGTGAAATGATAGACCCCGTCTGCGCTTTTCTGGGTGCTGTTCTCCGCGCTCATGACCGCCAACAGGTCAGGAGAAGTCCGTATCGTGGCGGTGTAGGTGATTCGGAGCCCCGGGCTGTCCTGGCACGGAATCCATGTCCTGGCCAGGATTGCCTGGGACTGGGTGAACAAAAAGGGCGTCCTGCCGCCGGCGGTTTGCTCCGGTTCCAGCCACTGCAAGGCGGCTGCCTGAGGGGAAGTTTCATAGGCGATATGAACGGTTTTGGTATGTGGCGTGATTTTCACCACTATCGATCGGCCCAGGTACTCGACGGGCTCGCCCAGGGTATACGTGGTTTCCGTAGAATCGTCGTCGAGGGTTACGCGGTTGATGGTCAAATCGCGTGTGTCCAGCCACAGCTCCTCTGTGCCGGTTCTGTTGTCAATGGTCAACTTGACTCCTCCCGTCAGTCTTTTTTGCTCAAAATTCACTTCAAGGTCAAGGTCGAGGTGCTTGACGACAACATCGTTTGGGCGCGAGAATGAATGCACATCTTCAACATAAACAGGGAGTGTATCTTTTTCCAGCTTGCAACCCATGCTCAGCGTTTGATAGGCGGCAAAACACAGGGCGAAAAAATAGGTTCGTTTAACACACATTTCTTACTCTCCAATACTTTGGTCAGGTCAGGTCTCGAGCACAAAAGATAGCAGTGCAGGGGTTCAATGGCAAGTAAAATGTTCACCCATCCCTCTTCTGTGGCCCAAGCCGCCAGCACGCAAATGCCCTGCGGTGCGGGTATTCTTTTCTTGCTTTAGTGGTGCTGATTGAGTAAATTTCTTCAGCTATTACTTGAGAGCTCGCGGCGCGGCGTATCCGCTCATCGAACCAGAGCGGACAAAGAAATCCGGTCGGAAAGAGGCGGCTTTCATGACTGTGTCTTTTGAAAATTTCGTAACGAAAGGGGCTCATTCGCAATGCTGAAGCATTGCACTCCGGTAGAAGTCATCAGAATTGTCTGCGCTTATGTGGAGTGAAAAGCTTCAGCTTTTCACTTTTCCGCAAAGTTTATGCATTCGGATCCGGATCTTTGCGTTTAAGATGAAAGGGAGACCCAGGGTGCAGGCTGTCCTGGCGTTTTACAAAATGACATAAGTTCACGTCTCATGAGCATTCGTATCAGAGCAGTTGCCGAGCAAATACAGACCGAGACCAATCGCATCCGGGAGGATATCGTTGGTCTCAGGCGTCATTTGCACCAGCACCCTGAACTGAGCTGGAAGGAGTTCCAGACGGCGGAAAGGATCGCCCTGATGTTGCAAGAGGAGGGGCTTTCGGTCAATCGGGAGGTTTGTGGCACGGGGTTGGTCGCCGATCTCGAAGGAGTTGCGGATGGCAAAACGATTGCGATACGAGCGGATATGGACGCCCTGCCGATTCACGACGACAAAGACGTTCCTTATGCGTCCCGCGTGGCTGGCGCGATGCATGCCTGTGGCCACGATTGCCACATGTCGATGGCGGTGGGCGTTGCGAAGGTCCTGAAAAGCCTGAGGGGCTTCCCGGGGAGGGTGAGATTCATTTTCCAGCCATCTGAGGAAGCCGTCCCGAGCGGAGCTTGTGAGATGGTAAAGGCGGGCGTGATGGACGGCGTTGATGGCGTTTTGGCCTTCCATGTCGACCCGGAAATACCTGCCGGCAAGATAGGTCTCAGAAGCGGCGTTTTGACTGCGCATTGCAGCGAATTCAACCTGTCGCTCTTCGGTAAAGGCGGGCACGCAGCGCGGCCGCATCAAGCCGTTGACACCGTCTATCTCAGCGCACGCATCCTGAGTGCGCTTTACGACATTGTTGGCGAGCGCAGCCAGCCTTTTGTTCCGGCCGTTTTGACGGTTGGAAAGATCTCCGGGGGCACGAAATCCAATATCATTCCGGAGGTCGTCGAAATATCGGGTTCCATTCGCACCGTCGACGAGCAATCGTACGAGGAAATCACGGCCAGAATCGAGGAAAAAGTTCGTGCCCTGACCCGGTCTGCTGGCGGGCGTTACAAGCTCCACTTCCCTTCACCTGTGCCCTCTGTGGTCAATGATTCTGGCGTGATCCATCGGGTGAAGGAAATCGTCACCGCCGTCTGGTCGCAGGATAGAATTGTGGACATCCGAAATGTCAGCATGGGAGGAGAGGATTTTTCCTGGTATCTGACCAAAGCGCCAGGCGCGCTCATCCGGCTTGGAGCCAGAAAAGACAGCGGCGAGATAACCTATTTGCACACCAACAATTTTGACATCGATGAGCGGGCCCTGCCCCTCGGAGTCACCCTCATGACGATGCTCGTGCTGGAGTATTTGAAAGGGCATAAATCTTTTTTGTAGCTGAGGATGCGAAACGATTTCAGCGCTTGTTGAGAAACTCATTCATCATCTCGACCATACCGATTTGGTGAAGCCCGGGAAACGGATCCTTCTGGCAGTTTCGGGTGGACTCGACTCCGTGGTCATGCTTGACTTATTTTGTCAGATTCAGGTGCGAAGAAACCTGGATTTACAGGTGGTCCATGTTCATCACGGGCTGCGGGGCAAGGAAGCCGACGAAGACCTGGCCTTTGTGGAGAAGTTGGCGTTCAGCCGCACCCTTCCATGCCACAGCCGAAAAGTTGACGCGGGTGACTACGCGAAGACACACAAACTGTCGATTGAAGATAGTGCGCGTGTTTTGCGGTATCAGGTTTTCGAGGAAATCCTTGCAAAAACAGGGTTTGACAAACTCGCAACGGCCCATACTGCGCACGACCAGGCTGAGACGGTCATCGACCGGTTCTTGCGCGGCTCAGGTGCAGCCGGTTTGCGGGGAATCCCGGCCAGCCGGGGGGCGTACGTTCGGCCCTTGCTCAGGTTCGGGCGTGATGAGCTGCGACTCTATGCCCAGCAACGCGATCTGGCCCATCGAGAGGACAGTATGAATCAGCAATTACAGTACAGAAGAAACCGCATTCGGCATGAGCTCATTCCCTACCTTGAAGAACATTTTAATCCGAATCTCATCGGGACCCTGAACCGGACTGCCGAGATTTTTCGTGAGACGGAAGCCTTTCTGAATGTGACAGCCGCAGAGGCGTTTAAGTCCTTGGTTTCTTTACAAAAAAAAAATGAAATAATTGTTGGAATTGAGGGGTTTTTGAAGTATAATAGGCTGATTCAAAAGTATATTTTGTTTCATTGCTGTAAGAAGCTATCGCTAGACCGCCGTATTTTCAGCTTCCCGAAGATCAACAGTTTATTAGAGATCATCAACAAGAGGGAGGTCGGGAAGACATTTAAGCTAGATCCATTCTTGACACTGCAAATTGACCACGACGGCCTGGTAATTCGAACCGCGATAGACTCGCATCCTCCTTCCGTTGAAGTGAATTTCTTGTCACAAAAATCGATAAAATATCTTGACTATCAATTCCAATGGTCTATTTTAGACAGTGAGAGACACGTGGTTTTTGATCCACACAGAAATGTCGAGTTTTTTGATTTTGAGAAGACGGGGACACAACTAAAGATGACCTGTTTTTATCCCGGCGCCTGGTTCACCCCTTTGAACTTTGCAGGCAAAAAGAAGGTGGCCGCCTTTTTTTCTGACATGAAAATTCCACTACATCTGCGAGAGCGTATTCCGATTCTCGTGGCTCCAAACGGCATTGTTTGGATATGCGGTTATCAAATCGACGACAAGTTCAAGGTTACGGAGAACACCCGTACGGTTTTGAGAATGGAGATGAGCAGAACAAAAGATGGTTAGCGAAGAAACACACAAGTTCATAACCAACGAAAAAACCAGAATCCTCCTGTCTGGGGAGCAGATACAACTAAAAGTCAAGGAGTTAGGAGCGCAAATTTCAAGGGATTATGCCGGTAAATGCCCGATTCTTATCGGGGTCTTGAACGGGAGTTTTATTTTCTGTGCGGACTTGTTTAGGGCCATCACTATCGATTGTGAGATCGACTTCATCAAGATCTCCAGCTATGGCGAAGCGATGGAAACATCCGGCGTGGTCAAACTCAAGAAAGATATCGATGCACATCTGCAAGACCGCCATGTGCTTGTGGTTGAAGACATTGTTGATTCCGGGTATTCGGTGAATTATTTGAAAGAGAGGCTCGAGACGGTGAAACCAAAATCTCTTAAGTTTGTATCATTGTTGGTAAAAGAAGGCACAGCCAAGATCGCCTATGAAATCCATTACGTCGGGTTCAAGATCCCAAACCACTTTGTGATCGGCTATGGTTTGGATTATGCTCAAAAATTTCGCAATCTACCGGCCGTTTATGTGATGGATGAACAAGTTATTATGAGTTAAGAATTTAAAGAAGGTAGCCAGTTGAGTTGATGAACGAAGATAAAAGAAAAAAAAAGCGCAACAACGAGCCCAACAGAACGCCAAAAAAGGACGAGAATTTTCAGTGGCGTAAAGCGACGCGTACGCTCACTTTTTGGTTGATTATCATCATCGTTTCGATCTTCATCTCGTCCAAATTCAACCTGGAGGAAAGAAGCGCTCTCGAGATCACCTACTCGATGTTCGTCCGACATCTCGAGAAAAAGGAGATTCGGAAGGCGATCGTTGAGGACAAACAATTCCTCGGTGAGCTGAAAACCGAGGCGAATGACGTCATCAATGAAAAACCGGTGACATACAGCAAGTTCAAAGTCACCCTGCCCGAGGCGCCGAAAGCAGAGACTGCGGCCCAATGGTCAAAGGATTACGAGGTTGCTCTGGAGTTCAAAGAAATCTCGAATGATTGGTGGAACTATGTTTTCAATCTCTTGCCGTGGATTCTCTTTGGGGTCTTCTGGATTTTCATCTTGCGCAGGATGCAGGGTGGAGGTGCGAAGGGTATTTTTTCTTTTGGCAAGTCGCGTGCCAAATTGCTCACCGAAAACCAGAGCAAAGTGACCTTTGACAACGTCGCCGGCGCAGACGAAGCCAAGCAAGAGCTGCTCGAGATCATCGAATTTTTGAAAGAACCGGACAAGTTCCAGAAGCTCGGCGGGAAGATCCCGAAAGGCGCCTTGCTGCTCGGCCCG
Source organism: bacterium (assembly GCA_046757165.1). Lineage (GTDB taxonomy): Bacteria > Zhuqueibacterota > Zhuqueibacteria > Oceanimicrobiales > Oceanimicrobiaceae > JBHHXT01. Next base: position 6,357 of record JBHHXT010000051.1, read on the forward strand.
CCCGGAACCGGAAAAACGCTGCTGGCAAAAGCCGTGGCTGGCGAAGCAGGCGTGCCTTTTTTCAGCATGTCTGGCGCTGACTTCGTTGAAATGTTTGTGGGAGTGGGCGCGTCACGGGTTCGTGACTTGTTTGAACAGGGCAAGAAGAGCGCGCCGTGCATCATTTTCATCGATGAAGTCGACGCAGTGGGGCGGCACCGGGGCGCGGGGTTAGGCGGCGGCCACGATGAGCGTGAGCAGACCCTCAACCAGTTGTTGGTGGAGATGGATGGGTTCGATTCCAATGAAGGCGTCATTCTGCTCGCCGCAACCAACCGTCCTGACGTGCTGGACCATGCCTTGCTCAGACCGGGCCGATTCGACCGGCAGATCGTGGTGGACCGGCCGGACGTGCGAGGGCGTGAGGGGATTTTGAAGGTCCACACCAAGAATATCCCCCTCGAAGAGAATGTCGACCTTGCCATTATCGCCAAGGGCACCCCGGGATTTTCCGGCGCCGACCTGGCGAACCTGGTGAACGAGGCGGCTTTGTTGGCGGCGCGCTACAACAAAAAAATCGTCGAGATGACCGACTTTGAATATGCAAAGGACAAGGTCAGGATGGGTGCCGAACGCCGGAGCATGATCATTACTGAAGAGGAAAAACGCTCCACCGCCTATCATGAGGCTGGCCATGTTCTGGCCGCAAAATATACGCCTGGAGCAGACCCGGTGCACAAGGTCACGATTATTCCGCGTGGGCGCGCTCTCGGGGTGACCACGATGCTGCCCATCGACGATAAGCACAACTACTCCAAGACGTGGTGTGAAGGCGAGCTGGTCGTCTTGTTAGGTGGGCGAGCGGCCGAGATGCTGGTGATGAACGAGCTGACCACCGGCGCAGGCAATGACATCGAGCGTGCCACAAACCTGGCGCGAAAAATGGTATGCGAATGGGGCATGAGCGACCGCCTTGGGCCGCTCACGTTCGGCAAAAAAGATGAGGAAATCTTTCTCGGTCGTGAAATCGTTCGGCATCAAGATTTCAGCAACAAAACCGCCGAATTGATCGATGATGAGATCAAGTTGATCGTCAACACGGCGGAGAAAAAAGCCATGGAGCTAATCAAGAAGCACCTCGACAAGTTACACGCTCTAGCAGCGGCTCTGCTCGAGCGGGAAATACTCGATGTTTCTGAGATCGATAAAATTCTGAATGGGGAACCGCTCGAGCCAATGCCAACGAAAAAACATCAAGAGAAAAAGAAAGAAAAAGACGTTGTCGATGATTTGAATTGATGCTCTCTTGCGATCCCGCGGCCCGGGAACGTAGGAGTCTCGATTGGTCAGAGTTGAAAGTGGGTGCCCAAAGGGCCATTTCAACTCTTTTTTATTTTTGGCTTCAGGAGAGCCACCGAATGCTGCTGAAACTCCAGAGTAGAACCATCGACTTGAGCGGCCGTACTTACATCATGGGGATCATAAACTGCACCCCTGATTCCTTTTATGGCGAGAGCAGAAGAACGACCCTGCAGGAGGCGGTGGACGTCGGGGTTCGAATGGTGGCCGAAGGGGCTGACTTTCTCGACGTCGGGGGGGAATCCTCCCGACCTGGGTCAGAGCCAGTCACCACCGAGGAGGAAATGCGCCGCGTCTTGCCCGTGATCGAGCAACTGGCGCGCGAGGTCGACGTGCCCATTTCCGTGGATACGTACAAAGCGAGCGTCGCAGAACGTGCGCTCGATTGTGGGGCTGAAATCATCAATGACATCAGTGCCTTGCAGTATGACTCTGACCTGGCGAGAATTGCTGCGACCTACGAGGCTGTGTTGGTCTTGATGCACATCAAGGGCAGGCCGAAAGAAATGCAGCTCAATCCAGCATACGACGATGTGGTGCACGAAATCTATCAGTACCTGGAAGAGCGGCTGAATACCGCCCGCAAAGCTGGAATTGCCCGCGACAAGATAATCTTGGACCCGGGCATTGGGTTTGGAAAACGATTAAGAGACAACTACGAGATCACGCAGCATCTCGACCGCTTTGCTGTTCTGGGATGTCCTATCCTGTTCGGGGCCTCCCGCAAATCCTTTCTGAGCAATGTCTTAGACTTGCCAGCCGGAGAGTGCCTGGAGGCTACCATCGCAGTCAATGCCATCGCGCTCTTGCGAGGTGCTCATATCTTGCGCGTTCACGATGTCAAGGAGGCCAAACGCGCCGCGCAGGTCGTCGACTACTTGATCCGGAACACTTAGTCGTCAGGAGAAATGAATACTCAGTTTGTTTTTTTCCATATCGGATTCATAAAAGTTACGCTGTTCGATATTCTTGATATTTTGGCCGTATCGGCAATTCTTTACAAGCTTTACTTCTTCATCCGCCGCTCGCGCGCGGCGCAGATGTTTGTCGGTCTCATTCTCATTTTGATCTTCTCTTTGCTGAGCCGTCTCTTCAATATGAGCGCGATGACCTGGATTTTCGACAGTCTCAAAAATCTCTACCTCATTATTTTCGTGATCATTTTCCAACCCGAACTGCGTCGGATGCTGATTTTTCTCGGTCAGAGCCGACTCATCCGCTATTTTGTGAAAGTTTCGAGCGGCAAGACGTTTGAGGAGGTGGTGAAAGCGGCAGTCGAGCTGTCCAACCGCAGATTTGGCGGCCTCATCGTGGTCACTCGCGATATGGGGATCAAATCCATCACTGAGACGGGTATCCAGATCCAGGCTGAGGTCTCATCACAATTGATTTGCTCCATATTCAACCCGAAAGCGCCCTTGCATGATGGCGCCATCGTGATTCAGAATGATGTCATCGAGGCGGCAAAGTGCATCTTGCCGCTCAGCCAGGCAACAGACATTGCGCCTCACCTTGGCACACGACATCGCGCCGCCATTGGCCTGGCTGAGGAATCCGATGCAGTGGTTGTTATCGTATCTGAAGAAACAGGAAAAATCTCCATCGCCAAAGACGGCACCTTGATTCAGGACCTGGACAAAGAGGAAGTCCGAAGCATCCTGTTCAACGCGTTCAAGCTCAACACAAACTCGGATTTCGACTCCAAGTGAAAACAACAGTCAGGCGAGTGGCCGAGGACTGGAGCACGGGTCATGCCGACCTTGTGGCAAGATTTTGCGCTGCTTGCGGGCGAGCGCCCGGGCCCCTGACCTTCCCGGCACGACTTGGTGACCAGGCTTGTCGAGCTCTCGTTGGCGCTGTTGTTCTGTTGTGCTCATTGGGTTCCCTGCCTGCACATGAGCTCAACACCAGCTACACCGATATCAACCTCCACCCCCACAACCGGGCGCTTTCTTGCACGCTCATCCTTGATGTCACCGATCTAGACCTGATATTCGATTTGGATGCAAACGGAGATGGCGAGATCACTCGGGATGAGATACAGGTCAAGATTGACGAAATGCGAGATACCCTCTATCCGAAGGTGCATCTTTCCGTGGCCGGAGAGGAGCTGCTGCTGGAAAAGCAGCGGCCGCTCCTGTCCGAGGATGGTCTTGGCAACACGTTCGTAAAGTTCAATTTCGGGCAAACGCTCGAACGCATACCATGGCGATTCGTCTTGCGGCTGGAGGTTTTTGATGACCTTGGTCCGAGGCACAAGAACCTGGTCAAGGTGACCCGGGGTTCGGAGACGTTGCAGGCCATTCTTACGGTCGATTACCGCGAGCAGGCTTTTTCTTTCGCAGGTGACGCAGGGGCGGTTTTCGAGCAATCCTTGCAGTTTGTCTGGCTTGGCATGGAGCACATTTTCATCGGCTATGACCATATTCTGTTTCTGCTCGGGCTGATTCTGATTGGGGGGAGCCTGCTCAATCTGGTCAAGATGGTCTCGGCCTTCACCGTGGCGCACAGCATCACGCTCATTCTTGCTGTGCTGCAAGTTGTGACGCTTCCAAGCAAGCTGGTGGAGTCGGTCATCGCATTGAGCATTGTCTACATTGCGGCGGAGAATTTCTTTGTGAGGAAAAACGACCAGCGTTGGCTCATCGCGTTCGTTTTTGGCCTGATGCACGGCTTCGGGTTTGCCGGCGTGCTGACCGAGCTGGGTCTGCCGACGAACGGCCTGGTCGCATCCCTGTTGTCGTTCAATGTTGGCGTAGAAATTGGCCAGGTGACGATCGTCGCCGCCTGTTTCCCCGTCATCCTCTGGATTGCCAAGTCGCATTGGCAGAGGCAAATTGTCTACAGTTTGTCTTCGTTGATCCTGTTTTTCGGTCTGGTGTGGTTTGTTGAGCGAGCCTTGAATCTCGAGCTGTCATTCCTCTAGCTTGCGCCAGGTGGTCTCCTGAACCCCATTTTGGTGGTTTTCGTAACGCGCCAGCACAAACAAAGCATCTGACAACCTGTTCAAATATTTGACCATATTCTCACCGGTGGCTTCTTCTTTTGCGAGCCGGACGACCAGCGTTTCGGCCCGGCGGCACACGCACCGTGCTTGATGCAGGAAGGCGGCGGTTGGCCTTCCCCCTGGCAGAATAAACTCATCGAGTGGCGGCAGCTCCCGAGTCAAAGTGTCAATCAGGGTTTCCAGAGCGTCGACATGTCTGGGCTCGATTGTCTTCAGGTGCCGTTTCGCTTTCTCTACATGTAGCAGGCTGAGCTCGCCGCCAAGGATGAACAGTTCATGTTGGATACGTAGCAGGGCGGTCTTCGCCTGTTGGGCAGGATCGAACGCCAGGGCAATGCCGATGACAGAATTGAGTTCATCAACCGTGCCATAAGCTCGAATTCGTACGGCGTCTTTCCGGATACGTTCACCGCCGCTCAGGCGCGTTTCCCCCTGGTCGCCCTGTTTGGTGTAGATTTTGCAAATTCGTGCCATGTCACCTCCAACCCGATAGTGTTCAGATAGGGTAAGACCATCGCCAAATTACCGACTGTAGCCCGGTAAGTCAAGCAAAAAAACTCCCGGCGGTTTTCCCTTGACATTTAGGGGCCTCGGTGTTATTTTAAAAATTCAAATCGACGGCCTTCTGACTTGGAACAATCGCCTCGTCGATTCACGCGTCTCTTGAATTCATCATCATAGCACGTTCAGGATGAGAATATTTCACAAACAGCTAATTCTGCTCTCAGTGCTCCTGGGCGTCGTCTTCGGCACCTCGAGCTACTATTATTTTACCAGCCTTGACCGGGTCGTGGAAGAATTAGCACGAGAATCCTCTCGGCTGGTGGCAGATAAGTTCAAGGCCATGGCTGAGGGTCGGTTGAAGCGACTACGAAGTAGCAAGTGGACGGAGAAAGATAAAAAAGCTCTCCGCGAGGGACTGTTAACAGATGCCAGCCCGTTTGAACAAATCGTGGACTTTTTCCTGGTTCAGGCAGACAGCCAGGTCGTTTTCACGTTGAACAAGCAGAGCTTCAAACCCAGACATCCCTTGCACATGTTTTTGTCAAGCCGCAACAACAATGCCGAGATTCATTTGCTCAACGAAGACGGGTCCGGGTACTACGAAGCTTATTGGACCCCCAGAAACAAGAAGAAGTTGATCGCAATTCTCGCCGTAAACGCGACATATGCTGTTCAGGACATCCGGCACGATTTCACAAAAAAGGTCTATCTCACGGGCTTTGCCGGCGTCTTGTCCGTCATCCTGATCGCCCTGGTTAGCTCGCGGGTTATCCATGCGCCCTTCAAGAAGATTGAACGAGCGATGGTCAGCATCGATAAGCGCCGATATGGGTTCCGCCTCAAAGGCAGACGGGACCATGAATTCAAGGATGTTTTTGAGAAGGTCAACCTGGCGCTGCAGCGTCTGGAACAGTTGGATTCGGTACAGCGGACCGCGGTGCAACGAAAAAATAACCTCATCAGTGAGCTCAAAGCCACTGCGCGTTCAATGGATACTATGGCACACGAGGTCAGGAATCCGCTGCAGGCCATGGTTTTCAGCATCGATGTCCTGAAAACAAAAATCGAAAAGGGCCGCGCCCGGGCTGAGATGCTCAAGCATGCCAGGACAATCGAACGTGAAATCGACCATTTGAAAGAAATTATCGAGGGCTTCCTGCACTACGTTAGACCGGGCGTGCCACAAAAAGAGCGCCTTCAAATCAATGACTTGATCAAGGAAGTGTGCCAGATGGTTGCGGCCAAGGCTGCAAAAACAAAAATCAAAATTGAGACGCGCCTTGCCAAAGCACTCAACGATGTGATGTTGGATCGCGAGCAAGTCAAACAAGCTTTGCACAATCTCATCATCAACGCCATTCATGCCAGCAGCGATGGCAGCAAGATTATTATTCGCACGTGGGCCAGGCGCGACAAAATCCTGCTCTCGGTCATAGATGAAGGCAGCGGCATTCCCAGGGAAGAACTGAAGAAGATTTTCGAGCTCTATTTTACCACAAAAAAGGAAGGAAGTGGCATTGGCCTGCCGGTGACAAAAAGAATCATTGAGGCGAACGGCGGTCAGATGCAATTGGAAAGCGAGGTTGGTAAGGGAACGACGGTAACGATCATAGTGAACTCATTGTAGAGGCGACTGAGAGATGCAGAAAAACACAACGTTCAAAATCCTGATTGCCGATGACGAGGAGTCGATTACGGAAGGGCTGTCGGCCATGCTGCAAGAGGAGGGTTACCAAACCGCGGTCGCAGATGATGGTACGGCAGCGCTGCGGCTGTTAGAAAAACAACCGTTCAATCTCGTTCTGGTAGATTTGTTGATGCCGGGCCTCACGGGCCTCGAGCTGCTGCAAGAAGTCAAGAAGAAACAGCTTGGCGTGGAAGTCATTATCATCACCGGGCACGGCACCATCTCTACCGCGGTGGAGGCCATGAAAGCAGGCGCATACGATTATCTGACCAAGCCGATCGATCCCAATCGACTGCGGACTATCGTTCCCAAAGCCCTCGAGCGCCAGGAGTTGATCGCGCAGAACCGGAAACTGCGACAGACCGTGAAAAACCTGTCCAGATTCGAAGAGATGGTTGGCCGTGATGAGAGGATGCAGAGGGTGTATGACATGATCACGGCAGTTGCCGACACCACGGCGAACGTATTGATTACCGGGGAAAGCGGAACCGGCAAGGAGCTGGTCGCGCGCGCGGTCCACAACAAGAGTAGCCGAGCCAATGGCCCATTTATCGCAGTCAATTGCTCTGCCTTGCCACGGGATATTTTAGAGAACGAGCTCTTTGGGCACGAAAGGGGGGCGTTTACCGGTGCGGTCAAGGAGAAAGCAGGCTGTTTTGAAATGGCCAACAAAGGGACTCTCTTCTTGGACGAGATTGGAGAGATGCCGCCGGATACGCAGTCCAAGCTGCTGCGTGTGCTCGAAGAAAGACGGTTCAGACGGTTGGGAGGAACCAAGGAAATCCATGTCGATGTACGGGTGATTTCGGCCACCAATTGTGACATCCAGAGAGCGCTGAAAGACGGCCTGCTGCGACAGGATTTGTATTTCAGGCTGAGCGTCATGGACATTGAGCTGCCACCGCTACGCGAGCGTATGAGCGACTTGACGTTGATCGCGAACGAGTTTTTGCAGCGTTACAATCAGAAGAACAACAAGAATGTACAAGGTTTTTCTGCCGAGTGCATGGAATTACTGCGCAAGTACAAATGGCCGGGCAATGTGCGCGAACTGAAGAACATGGTCGAGCGTGCTGTGATCCTCTGTCGCGGCGAGACCATCGAGCTTCAGCATTTGCCACGGCACATGTTTTTCCCGGAGCAAGAGGCGTCAGGTGATTCCATTGAGCTCGGCAAGCCCTTGCATGAGATCGAGCGGGAAATTATTTTCAGAACCCTCGAAATGACCAACAACAACAAGACGAAGGCAGCACAGATATTGGGCATCAGTTTGAAGACCATGCACAATAAGCTCAACAAGTACTTTCTGGACGAGCAGACACAGTAGAGGGGCCGAGTTTCGTTCGGACCCTAACCGCAATGTAAGAATTACACCAGCTTCACCATCCTCGTTTCCTGCTGCCGCCGGGTTTCGACCACGTCACAATCTCAATTTTTTCAACAACATAACTGTAAAACGCGCCTCTGATTTTGTTCTGGCATCGGCTTTGCCTGTGTTGGGGTAGCCTTCTTATCATTCATTACCAAACTCAGGAGGGTTTGAAGATGAAAAAGTACATCTTAGCAACCGTCTTGTTTGTGTTGTTTCTTTGCTGCCTCGAGCCTGCCAGGAATCTGCTGAGCCGGTTGCTCCGGCTCGAGCAGCCAATCATCCATGAAATTCAGGAGGGCGAGTGGCTAAGCAAAATCGCGATCCAATATTACGACGATGCTTCGTACTGGAAAGAGCTCGGGCTCATCAATCGGGCGCCCGATGGCGACAAAATTTATCCCGGTGAACAGATCATCGTCCCCAGTTTCGATGTGATTCAAAAAATCAGGCAAACGCGGAGGCTGTCAGCGGTGAATGAGTTCGTGCGAGCGCAACAACAGATTGTTGCGGGCACCGGGACTCGAGCGGTGCCGGCGCAGAGTGATTTTGAGCACCAGATTGCCGAGGAAATCAAAGCCGATGTCGTGGAAAGCTTCGGCAAGGCAGAAGTGGAGGAGCCAACTTTTGAAGGGACGGTTGTCGAAGATATGGTTGCGGAAAAATCAACAAACCATACACTGGACGACCTCCCCGTCAGCATTGCCGTTCCGCAGCAGGAGAACTCGAGGACAGATGCAGAGCTGAAAACCAATTCGTCTTTGAACATCACGCTCCTGGCCAGCGTGGTTGCTTTGATCCTCGCGTTCGTTGTTGGCATCTATCTCTACATCAAGAGGAGAACTGAGGAAGAAGTGACGACTTATGGCAGCACTGAAGACGATTACGAAGACACCGAGGACACAACGCGATCGACCTTCGATTTTGGGTCTCTGACGGATGATGACGGTGCAGATAACAGCATCGATGCCAGGAATGGTTCCGGCAGCAAAATCGAAGTCGCTTAGGTCGCACATGAGTGAGAATGGAGGGGGACGTGAAACCATCTTTACGGGCCCAAAGATGTTTTTCATCTCCCCTTTTTAACCGCCGGTAGGAAAGATGAAATTGAAAATACTCATCATCGAAGACAACGAAGATACGGCTCTGGTCTTACAGGAGTTCTTTGCAGATGTAGGATTCAAGGCCGACGTCGCGGTGACGGGCAGGGAAGCTTTACAGAAATTCCGGAAGGGTAGACACCAGATGTTGATTACTGACTTTATGCTACCCGATACGGACGGTTACTCTCTGGTGAAGAAATGCAAAGGGATAGCCAATGACGTGAAAGTCATCTATTTGACGGGCGTGGACATCGGGAAAAATTTGTCGCAAGTCGAGGTTGGCGCAGACTGCCAGATTATCAAGAAACCCGCCAGACCCGGTGATATTCTGAAGATGGTTCACAAGATGACTGAGTGATAGAAAATTGCAAGAGGTTGAGACCATGAACACGAAATACAAAACAGTTGGCTTGCAGAAAAAAATGAGGGGATGGATGCAGAACGCAAGGCCTCTGCCTTTCGTTGCAGGGGTGTTGTTCCTTTCCATGCTGCCTGCGAGTAGCACCAAATCCGTCATCGTCTCCTGGGATGCGAACAGGGAAGATGACCTGGCGGGCTATCGAGTCTATGTGGGCGAAAGGTCCGGCCAGTATCAGCAGGATGTTTACGTGGGAAACGTCACCTCTCACAGGGTCTCCGGTTTGGAGCCTAACCAACGCTACTATTTCGTGGTGACGGCCCTTGACCACGCCGGCAACGAGAGCGGTTTTTCCGAAGAAGTGGACATCCTGACCCCGGAAGACAGTGAGGGCGATGGCGATGGAGGGGATCCGCCTGATCCCGCTTCCGATGGGTCGCGGACGCTGAGCCCGCTAGCGTACAATTTCCCGAATCCGTTTCGTGTGAGTCGGGAAGCGACAACCATCCGGTACGAGCTCTTGTCGCCCGGCGAAATTACGATTCAGATTTTGGATGCGAATACGAATCTGGTCAAGACCATCGTCAAGAACCAGCTCAAGCGCGCTGGTGAGCATATCGAAGACAGGTGGGACGGCACCAACCGTCATGGCCAGTATGTTGCCAACGGTGTCTACTTTTGCAATATTCGGACCGACAATGAGCAGGCAATGATCAAAATAGCCATAACCCGATAATCTAACATCGAAGGAATGATGATTATGCAACCGATGAAAGGCAACTCAGTGCGCCTTACAATTTTGTGGCTCACGCTGCTGCTCACCTTGCCGGCGGGCCGGCGGGTGCTGGCGCAAGAAACCACGGTGAGCGCCGCAAGCCAGGAGAGCAACGGTGCTCCGGGCGTGTTTCTTAGACTAGGAGTCGGGGCGCGGGCCCTGGGCATGGGGAGCGCGTTTACTGCCGTGGCAAACGATGCTTCTGCTGGTTACTGGAATCCGGCCGGACTCGATCTGGTTGAACGCGCGCAATTCGAGTTTATGAATGTGGATTTGCCGTTCGACCGTACCTTCAATTTCATCAGTACTGCGCTTCCGATCAAGAACTTGTTTACTCTGGGGGCGAGCTGGGTCGGACTCAGGGTCAATGACATCGAAGGCAGAACCACAAACAGCGTCGAGCCGGAGTATTTTTTTGGCAATTCGCAAAACGCATTTTTCTTTTCCTTTGGTAAGACACTGGGGTACAATCTGGCGGTCGGCGGCAGTCTCAAGTTGATCCGCAACACCCTGGACGAGGACGCCGCCAACGGCCTGGGGTTCGACGCCGGGGTCATGCTGCGGCTAACCGACCGGATTTCCCTGGGGGCGCTGGCGCAGGACATCGGAACGGACTACCGCTGGGATAGCGGCCTGACCGAGGGGGTGCCGATGACACTGCGCCTCGGCGCTGCCGTCAAGGCTTACGACGGCGTAATGTTAGCGGCTGATGTCAGTCAAGTCTCCGGACTCGAGCCGACCCTTCACCTTGGCGCCGAGATCCGGCCCCTCAAAGTGCTGCCCATCAGGCTGGGCTACAACGATGACCAGATCACCGGCGGTGCAGGTCTTGCTCTACCGCTCTCTAATCATACACTGGAATTGAACTATGGGTACTCAAACGACCGCATTCTGCATGCAGATATTCACCGGGTCTCGGTCGTCTTCTCTTTTGGCAGCAAGGCAAAGCCGGCGTATGAGAGCTCTGGCAGCGCTTACCCATCGAAGAAGAAACGGAACCCGGGCCGAACCGGCTATCGCGGAAAAGGTGAGTTCGTGGTGGTGACCGCACGGGTGTTGAATGTGCGCTCTGGACCCGGAACCCGCTACCTGAAGATCGCTCAGGCAAAGAGCGGACAGAGACTCGAGATGCTGCAACAGAAAGGCGTATGGAGAAAAATACGGTTAGACAATGGCCGTACCGGATGGGTGCACGGCAAGTACGTCAGGCTGATTAATTAACTCGTAGTTCTTCGATGGTTGAAAGAGGAGTTGCTGTCAAATGACCCCTGAATTGCCTACGGTAAGACGAGTGTTCGGGAGAAACCCCCGAACACTCGCAGACGCAGCTACCGGCCCGGGGTTAGGAAATCAATTCTGCCGGCAGCACGTCTTTCACCTCCACCTTTTTGTCACTGTATTCGTTGTATGCCTCGACCAATTCCTCCAGTGCGCTCCGGTATTGGTGCCGCTCACCTGCTTGCGGGTCTTCTTCCATCTCCCTCCGGGCCTCCAGGATGGTATTGCCGATTTTTTCGAAATAGTAGTTTGACATGGATGTCTTGATCAAATGCGCGACAGATTTCTCTATGTCCTTGCTAACGAGACTTTTGAACGGATTTCTGGATTGCGTATGATTGCCCCGTTCAGAATCCTTAAAGGGCTTTACGGCATGAAACTGATTCAGGCTGCTGATCAACTTGTAATCGATGCCAAGATAGTCCAGATTTGCTCCGCCATAGTCGCCTTCGGTGTCATTGGCGAGATTTTTGAGCAAATATCTTTCGATCGTTGCTCGCTCTTCATCGCTCAACTTGCGGTGTGAGGCATAACGAAAAGAATGTGATTGGCCAGCATGCTGCACCTGGATCATGACGTCGGACTTCGAGAAATAGTAAAGCTCTTTCATTGCTGACTCCGCTTTGGTCGTAAATACTGATGTTACTTAGTTGTTGCCTTTCTTTAACAAACTCTATGCCAGGGCGTGGCCGCTGAGTTGCATGAGCCAAGTCGCTGTAAATAAACAAACGGTACCCATTGCCTATTGGTGAACAATGTTAAACCTGATGTTATTTCATGAATCAACACAGATGGAGTGAGACAATCTGGACACCAGAGGGGAAGCCGCGAGCCTTGATTATTTGCATGGTAGAAACCGCACCGTAGTCTCCATCTCCTCCAGCACTTGCGCAATCGCCAGTAGGGTTTCATCGATATCCTGCTCAGTCGTGTCGTGGGATAGCGAGAATCGCACAGCGCAGTGGGCGTCTTCCTCGCTCTTTCCCATGGCGAGCAGAACATGGGTCGGCTCCGGCGAGCCGGCTTTGCAGGCGGAGCCCGATGAAAGCGAAATGCCGTGCTGGTCCAGGGCCACGACAAGGGATTCTCCGCGCAGGTCAGGCAAGGTCAAATTCGACGTGTTTGGCAACCGGTTTTCGGCGGAGCCGTTGAGTATTGCCTCCGGGATAAGTTCCAGAATACCCCGCTCGAGCTTATCCCGCAGTTTGGCCAGATTTTCAGTATGAGGCAAAACCTGGCGGGCCAGCTCAGCCGCCTTTCCGAATCCGACGATGGCAGGGACGTTTTCAGTGCCGGCTCGCAAGCCACCTTCCTGCTTGCCCCCATGAATCAGCGGCTCGATGTCGACCCCTTTCTTGACGTAGAGGGCGCCGATGCCTTTGGGCGCATAAAGCTTGTGGCCAGAGAGACTCAGCAGATCGACATTCAAATCCGCCGCGTCCAGAGGGATCTTGCCTGCGGCTTGCACAGCATCGGTATGAAAAAGTGCGCCACGTTCGTGCGCAACCGCGCACAGCTCTTTGATGGGGAGGAGGGTGCCGACTTCATTATTGGCCATCATGATGGAAACCAGGATGGTCTGGTCTGTGAGAGCTTTGTATAGTTTTTCCGGCGCCAGCCAGCCATCGCCGTCGACCTCCAGGTAAGTCACGGCGTAACCGATTTTCTGCAGGAATTTGCAGGCGCCCAGGATAGCCGGGTGCTCGATGGTGGTGGTGATGATGTGGTTCCCTTTGTCCCTGTGGGCAAACGCCACACCTTTGAGCGCCAGGTTGTCCGCCTCGGACCCGCCGCCGGTAAAAATGATTCTGCGCGGCCGGACATTGATCAGCCTGGCCAACTGCCGGCGGGCATTTTCAACCGCCTCCCTGGCGTCACGTCCGGTGCCGTGGATGCTGGAGGGATTGCCGTGCAGGGTTTGCAAGTAAGGGCGCATGGCCTCTGCAACTTGCTCATGCACGCGGGTCGTGGCATTGTTGTCGAGATAGACGCGCCGGGCCGCTTTGTTTTCAGAGATCCTGTTGTTTACCAGCACTGGCCCGCAGGCCGCGACGCGCCGGTTGATGATACGCCTGTCTCTCGGGCTGCCTTCTTCTACCTTGACGACTTCGGCCAGGAGCGCTTTGTACACCGGGAAACCTGAGATTCGGTCGTAATTGTCGAGGTCCGTCAGCTCGTTGACGTTCCACCTTTGCCAGGCTTTTGGCCCGACCGGGCCGCCACCGCCCATGTTGCATTCGATGCAGCCTTTGGCGATGTCGTCGCTGACACGTGCGCGGAACGGGACGGAACCGCGCGCGGTTTGCACCTGCACCAGGTCGCCGCTCTGGATGTCTCGCTCGGCCGCGTCTTCGAAATTGAGCTCCACAGTGGGTTCAGGATTGTCCCTGGCTAGCCCTTTGATGCCGTGGTGTTGCGAGCGGAAATCCGTGTGGGGCCGGGCGCCCGAGTTGAAGACCAGCGGAAATTGCTTTGCAAGCTCAGGATTCGCTTTTGGGCCTTCCTTCGGTTCAATGTATTTAGGCAGCGGTTCGTAGCCATACTCCTCCAGGGCAGTCGACCAGATTTCGAATTTACCGGTCGGTGTATCGAAGCCCGGCTGGCCATCTGGCCGCAGACCGCCCTTTTGCCATTTCTTGTATTCCATCATCGGTGTGGGGATTTTGACCCAGCCACCGGCTTCTTTTACCTGCTCGAGCGTATATCCCGAGCCTTGCAGGGCGAACCGAATGAGTGCCTCCTCGCTTTGAGGGTAGAGGTGACCATAACCCAGCCGGTTGGCGAGCTCTGACATGATCAGGTAGTCGTTGCGCGCCTGCCCGACCGGCTCGATCAATTTCTCACGCAGCCGGAAAATGGGCCCGTAAACCATGTAGGACTCGATTTCGAACATGGTGGTGGCTGGCAGGACAATGTCAGCATACGCCGCATCCGCGGTCAGCTGCCGGTCAATGCAAACCTGAAAATCGAGTCCGGAGAGGGTTTCGCGCCAGACCGGGGTCTGCGGCCAGGAGGTCAGCAACGAAGCCCCATGAATGATCAGGCCGCGAATCCGGTACGGCTCGCCTTTGAGCACAGAGTCGACCAGGCCGCTGGCATGTGACTCGCCGCGATAGTGACTGTAGATCGGGACCTTGTCGCGCGCGACCGCCAGATCGATATCGGGATTCTCCTGGTTGCAGGAGCGATTGATCGGGAAATGGGTGTTCAACATGGCCAGGCCGAGGCCGCCGGGGACATCGAGTTGCCCGGCTAAGGCGAACAGTGTCAGCACGGCGCGGATGGCCTGGATGCCGCTGTTGGAGTATTCGAGACCGGTGTACATCACAGGGCAAGCTCCGGTGGCGTGGCTGATCCGGCGGGCGAGCTCCCGCAGGGTCTCTGCCGGCACCCCCGTGATTTGCTCGACCACCTGCGGGCGAAAGTGCTGCGTGTAGGTGCGCAATTCCTGAAAGCCGTGACACCAATTCTCCGCAAAATCTTCATCATACAGCTCTTCATCGAGCATGACTTCGATGAGACCGAGAGCGAGGGCGCCATCCGTGCCGGGCCGAATGGGGACCCACTGCGCGCCGGTTCGAATGGCCGTGTCCGTACGTCGAGGATCGATCACCACGATGTCGGCACCGCGTTTGGCTGCGGTTTCCAAACGATGCATATCCAGGGGCGGCGAGTCCGTGGCCGGGTTTGCGCCCCAAACCACCAGCATCTCCGCGTTCTCCATGTCGCTAAACATGTTGACGAGCATGCGACCCATGGTGACATGTGGCGCGATCATGGCAAAGGAGACATAGCAAAGCGCGCCGACCCCCATCGTATTCGGGGAGCCAAACGGAAACAGAATGTTCGATGCTGAAGAGACTGCGACACCCTTCGGCTGGTACATATCACAGAGCGAGAGCTCAAACGCGCCGCGCCCGGTGTAGATGGCCACAGCCTCAGGCCCGGACTCTGCCTTGATCGTCTTGAGATTATCCACGATGATGTCGTACGCTTCGTCCCAGTCAATGCGCTCAAACTCATGCGTGCCTTTAGGCCCGACGCGCTTCAGGGGATATCGCAGCCGGTGCTCGGACGTGACGATCTCGGGTGTATGCTCGCCGCGCCGGCAAATCATGCCGAGTGCATGGGAGTCGTCAGGTCGAATGTCGACGATCTGGCCATTTTTTTTCTCGACTTCTACCCAGCAGCCGGCCGGGCAAATGCCGCAAATGCCCTTCTGCCAGCCACCGGTTATGGACGTTGGGGGGGGATTAGCCATGTTTTCTCCTTAAACCTGAGATGTACCGCTTTTGGGGAAGTTAAGGGATTGAGACATCATTTGCAACTGAATCAGGAACTTGTCTTCAAAATGACACCCTTGCGCCGAGCACCAGGTTTCTTCCCGGCGCGTTGAACCCGCTCAAATGTTCACGATAGTTTCTGTCGAGAAGATTGAATGCGGAAAACTTGACTAGGAGATGGGTTGAAACCTCGATTCCGACCCGGAAGTTCAGGGTCAGCCAGCCAGGCGTGCCGCCTTCTGGAATGCGCAGGTCCTCCTTGTCCTGGAGGGAGAGACGTCTTTGTTCTCGTGCAAAGCGGGCGTTTATCTCGGCCCAACAGCGCGTCGAGCGCCAGCGTAGCCCTACGAGTCCCGTCACCGGTGGGATGCCAGAGAGTGGCTGGTCGTCGCTGGTGTTCTGGCCGTAGGTACAGCTCAGATTTGCGAACGCGACCAGGTGACGGTTCACGGCAAGCTCTCCTGCGATCGCGAATCCAGCGGTGAAAGCCTTGCCAGCATTCTCCTTGCGAAAGACTTGCAGAGAGTCCCCTTCCTCCACGACAACCCCTGAGCCGTTAAATTCCGCCGGGACTCGAACGAGCAAGTCGGTGATCGAGTTGTAAAACCCAATGATGTCCGCCCGCAGCCGGCGCGAATGAATCTTGATGCCTCCATCCACGCTCAAGGATTTTTCGGGCTCTACCTCCGGATTGGGAATGTCAAAGAAGCTGCTGCCCTTGCCCGGCCCGAGTTTGCTGACATCGTCCAGATTGGCGATGCGGAAGCCCTGCGCGAGGTTGGCGACCAGACTCACACTTTCACTCATGTGGAACTGCGAGCCCAGGCTTCCGGTCAAGGCGGTGGCGGTTTGCTCAACGTTGCCAAACAGGTCATCGCTGTGCGGATCATCTTTGAAGGGCGCCCTGAGTCGCGCCACATTGAGCCGCACGCCGGGGGTCAAGCGCCACCGCGACGACAGGGCAAACGCGTCCTGAACAAATACGCCAAAGTTCAGGAAGGAGGAGCCATCGGGGAACAGGGGCGATTTGTGCGCCAACTCGCTGGAACCGGTGTTGAGATTGAATGACTTCGTGGCGACCCGGTCGCGATACACCTCAGCACCGTAAACGAGATGATGAGAGTCCTCGAGTACTTTATTGAACTGCACCTGCAAGCCGGTCGTCCAGGTCCGAAATTGGTCGCGCGTCTGCTTCATACTGCCAAATCTTTGCCGAATGCGACGTTCGAGTTGCCTGTGAAAGGAGAGGGTCGCTGTGATGCTATTGAAGATCCGGTTTGTAGCGTTGTTGAAATAGGTCAGATAAACCAGGTCGCGTTCCTGCGGGTCAAAGAGGCGAATCGAGTCTTTTCGCACCTCCACGACGTCATATCGCGGCACCTCCTGCTGGCGATTGAGCTGATAAGCGACGGTGATCTGCTGCTGGTCAGAGACTTTTAGCCGTGCCTTGGCGGTCAAGTCAAAGGCATCGTAACCGTTTGGCGCCTGTTTTTTGTGCAAGTCCCGGTTTGTGCGGGAGTCATTTCTGAGGCGCTGCATCAGCGTCTTGCCGCCGTTGCTGCCTCTGTCGATGTCACCAAACGACTTGAACGAGCCATCTATCACCACGCCAAACCGTTTACCGGCACCGCTCAGGCTGATGTGTGTCGTCTGTGTCCGCTCTGCAGTCGACAGCGAACCGGACAAAGAGCCGGCCAGGCGAACTCCGACTCCTTGATTCATCTTTGGTGTTCTGGTGATAACGTTGACGACCCCGCCGAGTGCGTCGCTGCCGTACAGAACGGAGATGGGGCCATGGACGACTTCCATGCGCGCCAATGCCCCGGAATCGACAGAATTGAGGTATTGCGTGTTGCCGCCGCGGTAGGTTGCATTGTTGAGCCGAATGCCATCGACAAGCAGCAGCAGCTTGTTCGCCTTCAAGCCGCGAATGATGGGCGAACCGCCCCCCTGGTTGGTTTTTTGCACGAAGACGCCCACCTCCTCGCGCAGGAACTCCGGCGTCTGTTGGTTGCTGCGCTGCTGAATTTTGCGGGCGCTGACAACGGAAACCAACTGCGACACATTTGCCGTGTTGTCAAGATTGCGTGTGGCGGTGACCAGCAACTTGTCCAGCTCAATGATCACGGGCATGAGTGAGACAGTGAGTTCGACGGTTTCGTTGGATGCCAGCACCACCTCGGTGGCACGAAAAGTCTCATACCCCTGTAGTTGAAATGTAATCTGATAGTTGCCGGGAGGAAGACCATCGAGGTGAAATTCACCATTGGAGTTGGAGACGTCACCGCGCTGCAACGATTCAATAAAGACCTGCACGTGTGCCAGGGGAGTGGCCTCTTTCTCGTCCAGGATCCGACCTATGACGCTGGCCGTGTTTGCATTTTCCGAAGCGCCTGCAAACGCGGTCGAAAGCAAGATACAGAGGAGGTGCGATGAAAACAGGATACGATTTCTGATGTGCATGCCTGTATCGACGTTTGGTTTCTTTACAGTTTATCGCTATCTGGCACAGGTCAGGTGTCGTCCTCCGTCTATATTCAGGGTCACGCCTGTGACCCAGCCAGAGTTTTCAGAGGCCAGAAAGAGAATGGAGTGTGCGATTTCACCGGCCTCACCAACCCGGCCCAGGGGATGAGTGGTCTTGCTGTGCTCGAGGAATGCGCCATTTTTTGCAAACAGAAGCGCTGTCGCTTTGCCAATGCCACTGGATGCGCCGGTGATGAGCGCACCGCTCTCCTGCAACTGCATGCTGCCTCCGGGGTTTGAGTATCGGTTGAAAAACCTGCTGATCAGGTTAAGCGGTAATTAAAGGAAATTCGAGGAATGATTCAATAACAATTTTCAAACGGCTGAATGCCCCCACCCATTTTTGGGGAGACAATTAATTCAAGCTCGATCCAACATCCCGCCTTTGCGGGACAACCGTGTTTTGCGCACAAATTCGGGAGGTATACACAGCTGCAAACTGTGTAGGATCACGATAAGCAAAAAAGAACTTTTGGGGACATCCAGCAATTTTTCAAAGGGCGGGGAAATCGTCCCTGGCGGGATGGGCAGATCTATCGCGGCATGCCTTTCGGACGTATTATCCATACTTGATCAATCCAGATTTGGGCCTCGTCGAATCAATTCCTGCATGTCGGAATCCATGGCGCCCTCGCTGGTATAGTGGTCTTCCACGATCTTGTAGATTTCCTCCATGTTGTCAACCTTGATGCCATTTTTCAACACTGTTTTGAAGATCTTGATTGCCTGGTCAGATGTCTTGTGAGTCTGTAGATACAAATTCGCCAGCAACGGGTAAGTCTGCATGGCACCCGGTGATCTGCGCTGGACTTTTTCGAGCAGCTTGATTGCCGACTCGGCTCTGCCAAATAGAATGAATATCCTTGCGAGCATCATCGGCGCCATGAAAATGACCAGCACAGCAAGAAGAAACAGGATGCCCAAGAGAGATAGCGCTGAAATCAGAAACATACGCGTCCTTTTGGAGCGGACGCCCTGCTCTAAGACCGCGTCGTTTGCTTGCGCCGGACGGTGCTGGGAAACTGAGATAGATCCCATTGTCTCATCGCCAAGATATTCGACCTCTTCGCTTTCATGCAGGACCTCTGGTTTATCTGGCCTGATTTCAAACTCGCCTGATTCCATGACAGGATCGTTCTCAGTCAGCGACGCTTCCGAGCTCTCAGGCTGCATGGCGGTGCTGCTGCCAGTTTGATTCGGCGATTGCTTTTTCTGGAGAATTGTTTTTGTTGAGACAAGAGCCTTCTTATTGTTGGTGTTAGCGTCTGACTCGGCCTCCGTGCCTGCCTCGGGTCTGTTGTCTGTGGTCGCCCTGGCTTTCGTTGCGGGGAGGTTGTCTTGAGAATCTGATGCTGCAAGTTGTTCTAACTCTTCTTCTTTCCTTTTTTCCGCTCTGGCTTGCTTAAACCTATCAAGCAATAACTGCGCATCCTTGTATGAACCCGGCGCTTCCTCCACTTTTTCCAGAAACGCAATTGCCTCGTTCAGGTTTCCCGTTGCGGCGAGCTCGAGTGCGCGGTCATAGGCCAGGTTGTTCGCAAGTTCAGTTTCTTTCGCCAGGAGAATCGAGTCCAGCCAGGCAACTTTTACCTTGATACGATTCTCTGTCGGAGATGCCGCTTTGACCTGGTTCAGCAACCCTCTGGCCCTGGATAGATTACCGTCAGCAAGCGCTGTCTCGGCGTCGTAACACAACTCCAGGACTTTCGCGGCACCGACAAACGAATCAGAAACGGACGCGCCTTCCTCTTCCTGTAACTTTCTTAGAGCCTCCATCGCTTCAGACTTGCGATTCTGGGCGTTGAGAAGGCGCGCCAACGAAACCGTATGCTCATGCTTCCTGGATGGCGTTAGCGCAAACTCAATGCAAGCCCGCAAAGCTGTTTCGTACTGGTCAGCATTGTTGACTTTCTTGTACATCTCAGCCAACTGACGAACGATTCTGTATCTGGTGTTCACATCTCCGCCGTCCTGTACAATCCGGAGAGCTTTGTGGAAGGCTCTGCCGGCAGCCGGGTAGTCCTTTTTCGATTTGTACGTCATCCCCAGGTAGTAATAGGCATCCACAAAAAGAGAATCCTCCTTGACCGCCATCTCATAGGCGTGGATTTTCTTGCTGCTCCTGGTTTCCAAATGGCCAGCCTCAAACCATTCCAGCGCCTTCTTGTTGCGCGACTGTGCCACGGTTGTTTTTTGTGGCAGGCAGACAAGAACAGTCAGAGCCACAATCAAAAACGCGGTCTTACGCGGTACCATTGTTACACCCTCCATTGAGTTGTCTGACTAAGTACTGGTTTTCATAACTTCGATGACATATCGCCTCACGCAAAGCCGCAAAGTCCGCAGAGAAATGAAGGTCAAAAACAAACAAACTCGACGTGCCTGGCGTCTTTGAGTGAGATTAAATACGTCATCGTATTTACGAATTCCTGAACTAAGTTGAGTAAAGTTGAACCATTTTGTTCAGAAGGTCACCTCGAGCTGTGTTGACAGATGCAGGTTGCCCTCATCGAAATTGTTGTGAAACATCCAGCCGAACTCCAGAATCATCCAACGAGTTCGCTGGTTGATTTGATGCCTGAATCCATGAAAGACTTTGTAGGTCGCGTCCTCGACCAGATCCCCGGCCGCATACAGCCGCCAGGTCTCATACAATCCATAAAGACTCAACCGGGTGCCAAGCGAGTAACTAAACTGGACATAAGCGCCTAGAGATGAAAGTGAGTTCAGGCCTGCAATGCCCTGGGAAAGTTCCTCCGAAATGTTTGCAACGCCTGTCTGCTGTATGCTTCTCGGATTGTTGTTCTTCTGAAAGACTGCTTCTCCTGAGAGAGAGAATCTTGGGGTCAGGAATTGCCAGTCGACGCCATAGGCGTACCTTTTGTTGGTGGAAAACTCAGCGAGGTAAGCGGAGGCCCCGAGACCAAACTTAGTGCCAGTATATCCCAGACGGGCCACGAAATCCTTGGATTTATCGTTGTCCGCCCGGTCCAGGCTCGAAGTACGGCCGCTTCGGCCGTGAACCAGCGCGGCCTTCATCACCACGCCGCTGTCAAAGTTTTTGTCTACCTGAATCCCCAACTCGATCTTTTTGAGTGCGAAACCGTTGACGAGTGTATTGTTCTTGGTTGATGTAAAATTTCTGTGTGAGGTAAAATCAGACCACAACCCGAATGGGTTGCGAATTTGGCCAATCATAACGCCGAAGCCACTATCTTCGATGTTATCGATCCGGGCATAGAGCTGTTCAAACTCGATCTCTTCCTCTGGTTGAGACTCGATACTC
>JBHHXT010000052.1:0-26942 GCA_046757165.1 bacterium
CAACAGCACGGGGACCACTCTGTTGGCTCAGAACAACTACTGGGGCGAATTGCCGCCGCCGTGTCCCCCTTTGCCGAATCAAATCTCTGGCACGGTGACGACTTCGCCCTGCCTGGGTTCGCCGCCAGGTGGACTGGCGGTGTTTCGCGAGCTGCCCCCGCTTGCCGCCGCTGCTTTCGGCGCGCCATCCGCTGGCGCATCCCCTGACCTGGATACGGAAGTGAAACAGCGACTCATCGCACAGTACAAAGCTACCATCAGCAGCAGCCCTGCTTCTCCGGAAGCGGTGGAGGCTGTGCGCGCCTACTACAGCCTGGTGCGCACCGACCGGCAGGATAAGCTGAAGGAGCGCAGTCAGGCGGCCGGCTATCTGCAAGGCCTGGCCAGCGCCCACGCCAGCCTGCCTCTGGGACACAGTGCCCTGCAACTGCTGATCATCGAGAAGAACCGCACCGGCGACCTGTCCGGCGCCATCGCCCTGTCGCACGAGGCGCTCACCAAACTGCCAGAGCAGGAGCAGTCCGGCGTGCTGTTCAACCTGGTGTGGCTGACGCTCAGCGCCGGAGAAGTCGCGCAAGCTCAGCAGTTGGTTGCAGATTTCAGAGCTCGATTTCCCGAGTTAGCAAGCGAGGCGACGCATCTCGAGGAGACGGTGGCCGAAATGGCGCCGGAGCTCGCGAGCATGGGCTCGAGCAGGGTCATGGCCGGGAAGACCGCGCTGCCCGAGAACCCCGGTACCGCAACCGCACGCCAGGCGCCACTCGATGAGCTAAGGTGTTTTTTGGGGTTTGCTTGCCCGCGCATCACCTATAACACTAAGGCATCGGGATTTGCTGGGATGCGGGGAATAACACGCTAAAGAGGCTGTGTGAAAACATGGTAAAACAAGCCTCTGGCTTGTTAAAAAAGGTCTATGATTTGATCTAAGTTCTTGTTTTCTTTGCAATCCATTCTCGCAAGCAAGATGCTTGCGTTACATTTTCACACAGGCTCTAAAGCGTGAACACCCTAATTCTGGAACGCGGATTTGGCGGATAGAACAGATTTACACGGATCTGATTTAGGCGAGAACCAAAGAATTCATGAGCCACATGATCTCGATTCCACTGACTTCGACACATTACGTGAATTATGATTAGGTCCAATCCGTTCCGATCCGATCCGCTAAAACCGTCTTATCCGTGTTCCATTTTTTGCACTTTTTTGCAAAAGATAGGGGGTTGTGTCTTGGTGTTTTTGTGGCTATGAATTTGTCAGGTTATTATAGTAAAACGTTAAAACAAGAAGGAGGGTTGAATGAGAAGCGTGCATTATATCGTCATGCTGGGTGCGACATGTCTTGCGTTTTTGAGCTGCTCATCGAAACACGAGATCGAAAAAAACTCTGAGCTGTATAAGCTAGCCAAAGCCCTGACGTTAAAGTACTCGGTTCTGCACCCGGATTCAAACAAAGTGCTGGTCAGGACAAAAGAGTTTGAAATCACCTGGGGTGAGCTGCTTCAGTCCATGTCGTTGACCGAGGGCAAGATGTTGCATCAGCTTAGGTTTTCCAGTCCCCAAAAACTGAAGGCGCTGATCCAGGACCGCGCGGAAGCCTATGTGCTGCGGAAGCACTTGCTGGAGAGAGCCAGAAAGGCCAATCTTTCTGTGACGGAGGAGGAGATAAACAGAAGATATCTCGACCAATTTGAAGGACGCAGCAGTGAAGATGAGTTTCTCGCTCGCCTGCAGCAATTGGACATCAAGGTAGAAAACGTCAAGTCCGAACTGGAGAAAAGACTGATTGCTGAGAAATACGTCGACACCGTGCTCGCTCCGCAAACTGTGGTTACGCCGGAAGAAATCGAGCAGGTATATGAGCAGGGCAAGACGGCCACTTTTCGGCACATTCTCATGAGTCTCGAGGACAAAAGCGACTCAGCCCAAGCGGAAATACGGACGAAGATGGAGGAGATCCTGGCCAGAGCCAGGAGCGGCCAGGATTTTGCTGAGCTTGCCAGAAAGTACTCCCAGGATCAGGGGTCAAAAAAGAAGGGCGGGCTCTATGTGGACATGGACCGTTTTCAAATGGACTCCGATTTCGCCCGGACAGTTTTTGCGCTGCCCCTGAACGAGATCAGCGACATCATCGAGACGCCCTTCGGGTATCATATCGTCAAGGTCATAAGCCGCAAGAAGGAGAGTAAACCCCTCGAGGAGGTGCGTGCTGAAATCGAGCAATGGCTCCGGTCGCCAAAATGGCAAAAAGCCTACAGTGATTACCTGTCCGAACTACGCAAGGAGGTCGGGCTGGAATACGTCGCCGCTGATTGAGCGCAGAGGCGAACCGGAGACCGGGACGTCCCTCGTCTGCGACTTTTCGGAAAGAAGGGGGAGTCTTGCCGTCAGGTCGAAGCCGGTGACAATTATGAAAGTGCTTTCACAATTCTAAAGTTTCGGAGTGTGCCACCGATGAAGGAACTTGAGGCTGTGATGCCTCCCAAGGGAAAGGATACCCGGTTGGATGACTCCATTTTGAGCCGCTTCCGTCAGGACGATAGAAGCGGCTTACTTATTTGGGACCGCTTGTTTGTCGAGATTTGAAGGGTTGAGGAAAATGAAGAAGTTCGAGCGGAATTACGGCTGTTTGAAGAACGTCGTGACATGAGGCGTATCTGGGAGCATCAGGCCGCGTCGGCATCAATTTCGTGTAAAGGATGATTCCAATTCGGCGATTAGTGTTATCAAAAAATGCGTGTCATCATTTTGGTCCAGAATCTGGATAAACGTTTTGTAGCCGGCGTACAATTCGTCGGTGTGAACCCTGATGAATTTGACAATGTTAAAGTGATTTTCGATATTTAGCAGTTTCATATTCTTACTCGCTTCGTCACCAGTATTATCGACTTTCCGTCAGAAACTTGCCGCCAAAAGAAACTAAGGGCAGCGGAAAGGAAAAAGGCACAGGTTGCAGAGCAATCTTTTTCGTTTTCATCTTACTTTACGGTACCGATGGCCAACAGATGGTTTTCGGCCCGGACATAGAGCAGGTTTTCTGAAATCGCCGGCGTCGCCATGATTCGTTCGCCAAGATCGTTCCTGGCGACGAGTTCATAGGTCGGGCCCGCTTTCACGACAAAGATTTCACCGTCTTCACTCGTCAAGTAGATGAGTCCGTCGGCCGCAACGGGTGAGGCGCTAAAGCCACCGCCTGTGTGCGAAAGCCGCTGCCGGTAGACTTCTTGCCCCGTGCGTAATTCATAGCAATCAAGAATCCCACTGTTTCCCAGGACGTAAAGATAGTCCTGGTAGATCAGCGGCGTCGGCATGTATGGCCCGCGGCCACGAACAAACCAGGCCACGAATTCGTTGGAGAATTGTTTGTGCGCCAGCGTGATATCTCCCACGGCTCCGGGACGGATGGCATAAATGGGTTTCTCAGGCCGCCTGCCGCTGGCCACGATGATAAGATCCGCTGAGAAAACGGGAGTGGGTGCCGTGATTTTGGAGCTGCCGCCCAGGCGCCACAGCTCTGCGCCGGTCATCGGGTCATATCCCCGGATGAAGTTGGAACCATTGGTGATGAGTTCGACTCTGTCCTGGCCAGGGTAGATGGTCGGTGTGCCCCAGGAGGGCAGCTCCTCACGGGAAGTTTTCCAGACCGTCTCGCCGTTTTCCAGGTCGCACGCCAGCAGGAAGGACTCGTCTTGCGTATCGCACTGAAAGATGACAAGATTTTCATAGATAATTGGCGAGCTCCCCGAACCCCACTCATAGTCAGGCGCATCGTAAGCGCCCATATTGAGTCTGCCCAGGTTCTTTTGCCAAATCAACTTCCCGGTGAAGTCATAAGCGAACGCCCCTTGTGACCCGAAAAGCGCCACGACGTATCTGCCGTCTGTGACCGGGGTAGAGTTTGCGTAGCTTGCTTTGATGTGCCGTTTGTCTTGCGGAATGCCTTCAGCAGCGGTCCGGCGCCAGATGACTTTTCCGGAGGTTTTGTCCAGGCACCACACCTGCCATGCATGCTGACTGCGGTCGTCCGAGGCCGTCCCACTGCCGTACAAGCCGTGCTTGAAAGTCGCGTTTGCCCTGCTGCTCACCGCCGTGGTCACGAAAAGCTTGTTGTTCCAGATAATGGGACTGGAGTGAGCGAAGCCGGAAATGGCGGTCTTCCATTTGATGTTTTGCATGGACTCCCCGTCCCACCGCAGGGGTAGCCTTTGTCCGTCCGCGACTCCTGAGGCGTGAGCTCCCCGAAATGATGGCCATTGGTTGTCAACACGGATCCGAGATTTCTCGAAGGCGCCAGCATTCTCCGAGCAGGTGCATGAACAGAGAAGCAGGATTGAACCTGCGAGCCAGCGCAGGGTACTCCCCCGGAGCCCGGGCTCACATTTTGTTGATTTTTGCAATTGATTTATTTCCTGAAGTTTAATAGATTGCCTGACGCGCTTGCAAAGTAGACGTAACGATCCAAAAAGTCAAGTTGAATCATCAGCAGGAGGGAGCGATGCCAACAAAAAAAACTCATAAATCTTCCGTCTTAGCGCTGCTTCTCCTTTTTGTTTGCAGTGGCCGGTCTTATTCACAGCCTTCAGAAGTTGACCGGTTGCTCGGCGCGCTTATGGGCGCCACCCCACTGAGCGCAGATCTGCAGGAGCTTTGTGATGAGATCGGCGGTCGGCCAACAGGCTCAGAAGCGAATATAAAGGGTGTCGAATGGGCACTGAGGAAGTTCAAAAACGCGGGCGTGCAGGCGCACAAAGAGGGGTTTGTCATGCCTCGCTTCTGGTTGGAGCGCAGCGCGAGTGCTGACATTGGCGGCGAGGTGAACTTTTCCGCGCGCGTGGCGGCGATGACCTATTCAACCGGCACAGACAAAGACGGCCTGACCGCACCGCTGGTTGACGGCGGCAGCGGCAGCGAGGCGGATTTCAAGCGGCTGGGCCTCAAAGCAAAAGGTGCTTTTGTCCTGATTGAGAACGAGGTGCTTCTCGACATCGAGGGTTTGTTTGCAGAATATGCCAATGCGGTCGGCACGGAGGTGCGCGCGTTCGCGGCCGGCGTGGCCGGGGTGGTCTACATGTCCTCCCGTCCCAACGGGCTGCTCTATCGCCACAATGCCTCACGCGGTTTTGCCAACACGCATCCCATGCTGGTCATGGCGCGCGAGGATGCCAAGCGTGCCCTGCGGCTGCTGCGCGCCGGCAAGCAGCTCATGCTGACCGCAAAGATCGATGTAGACGACCGCTCGCACTATGAAAGCTATAATGTGGTCGCTGAACTTCCGGGCGCACAGGAGCCGGAGGAGATTGTGGTCATGGGCGCCCATCTCGACTCCTGGGGACTGGGCACGGGCGCGAATGACAACGGCTGCAACGCCGTGATGATGATCGACATCGCGCGGCAAATGCAGAAGCTGGGTATC
The DNA here is from genome assembly GCA_046757165.1 of bacterium. Lineage (GTDB taxonomy): Bacteria > Zhuqueibacterota > Zhuqueibacteria > Oceanimicrobiales > Oceanimicrobiaceae > JBHHXT01. The sequence goes on from JBHHXT010000052.1 coordinate 5,411, forward strand.
AAGCCCAGACGTACCATTAGATTTGTTTTGTGGAATGGGGAAGAGCAGGGCATGGTCGGCTCCTGGCGCTACACCCAGAGACATGCCGGAGAGCTGGACCGGCACATTCTGGCGTGCTCGGTCGACATCGGCAGCGGGCGTATTCTTGGATTCTTCACCAACGGCCGGCAGGAGATTCTCGAGCCGTTGAATCGCGCGCTGGCGCCCGTCAAGGGGCTCGGACCGTTTCAGCAGGTCAACGAGCCCGTCGTTGGCACGGACAACTATGATTTCATGATGCAGGGCGTGGCGAACCTGGTGGCCAATCACGATCCGTTCAACTATGGGCCCAACTACCATGCTGAATCGGATACTTACGACAAGGTCGATGTGCGACAGGTGCGGTTGAACGCCGCAATCGTGGCGGCAGTGGCCTACGGCTTCGCCAACATGGAGGTGGCGTGGAAGCGGCAGACTCGCGCTGAAGTGCAGCATCTCATCGACTCGACGAGCTTGCGAAACCAGATGGATATGTTCGACCTCTATCCTGGCTGGCAAGATGGCACGCGCGGGCGCACACCAGAGACGACAGCGAAATGAAACCATCGAACAAAACGAAACCCTCGCTCGGCACGGTTAGCTACGCGTTCAAGAAGATCATCTGGCCACGCTGGAGGCTGCTGCTGCTCGGTCTTGTGCTAATAATTATCAACCGTGTTTCAGGCCTGATCTTGCCGGGCGCAAGCAAGTACCTGATCGACGAGGTCATCGCAAAAGGCAACATGACTTTGCTCAGATGGATTTTGATTGCGGTGGCAGGGGCGGTCACGGTTCAAGCCGCGACCTCCTTCTTTCTGACCAGGCTGCTCAGTGTCGAGGCACAACACCTCATTTCCCAGCTTCGGGTCAAGGTTCATAGCCACATCATTTACCTTCCGCTCCGGTTCTTTGACAACACCAAGTCGGGTGAGCTAGTGTCGAGAATCATGACCGACGTGGAGGGCGTTCGCAACCTGGTGGGCACCGGGCTGGTGCAGCTCTTCGGTGGGGTGCTGACGGCGGTCGTGTCGCTCATCCTGCTGCTGCGCATCAACACGCCCATGACCCTTTACACCTTGTTGCCGCTGATCTTTTTTGGCTTCATTTCTCTCAAAGCGTTTGGGTATATTCGTCCGATTTTTCGTGAACGCGGCGAAATCAATGCAGACGTCACGGGACGGTTGACGGAATCATTGGGCGGCATTCGCGTCATCAAAGGGTTCAACGCTGAAAAGCAGGAAATCAAGGTATTCGAAACAGGCGTTGCCCGTATCTTCGACAATGTCAGAAAATCGCTCACCTCCACCAGCCTGGTGACAAGCTCGGCGACATTGCTGTTGGGCCTGGCAAGTGTCGGTATCATGGGCCTGGGAGGCGTCATGATTCTGAAAGGCAAGATGACCCTGGGTGATTTCTTTGCCTTCACGCTTTATCTCGGGTTCCTGGTCGCCCCCATCGTGCAGATGGGCAACATCGGGAGCCAGATCACGGAGGCGTTTGCCGGCCTCGATCGCATGGAAGAGATTCTCAACAAAAAGAAAGAGGATGATGACAGCCGGCGCACCATCGTCCTGGACGAGATCCGCGGGGACATGGTTTTCGAGAACATCACCTTTTCGTATGACCAGGGCAAGACCGTTCTGAAGAATATCAGTTTTGAGGCGCCCGCCGGCACGGTGACGGCCCTGGTTGGCAGCTCCGGCTCCGGCAAGACCACTATCGCCGGGCTGGCTGCCTCTTTCCTCCAGCCAGCCGAAGGGACCGTGCGCATCGACGGCCACGATCTGTCGAAGGTTACGCTCGATTCCTTCCGCTCGTACCTGGGCGTCGTCCTGCAGGATGATTTTCTCTACGAGGGTACGATTCGCGAAAATATCTTGTTTGCCAGGCCAGATGCCAGCGAGGCGGACCTCCTGGCTGCGGTCGAAGCAGCGCACGTTAAGGAGTTCACCGACCGTTTTGAGGATGGCCTCGACACGCTCATCGGCGAGCGCGGGGTCAAACTTTCCGGCGGACAGCGACAGCGGGTGGCCATCGCGCGCGCAATTCTCGCCAACCCAAAGATACTCATCCTGGACGAGGCGACCTCGAATCTGGATACCGAAAGCGAGCTGTACATCCAGGAGAGCCTGGCCCGCTTGCTGAAAGGCCGAACCACCCTGGTCATCGCCCATCGACTCAGTACCATTCGCCAGGCCGACCAGATTCTGGTGATCGAAGATGGGCAGATTGCCGAGCGTGGCACCCATGATGAGCTGATTACCAGGCAGGGGCGGTACTACCAGCTCTATACCTATCAGGCGCGCATTTAGGACTTGACAAGTTCTTTTCTGTGATTCTATGTCAATCGATGGAAATCGCCGTTTTTTCTGGCACGTTGATTTTTAGCGGGTAGGGCACGTGCCTTTCCCTCAATTTTACCTCGCTGGTGGCCAGTGGGCCGCCGGATTACGCAACGCGGAGAATGAGCCATGCCTTCCTTTGATGTCGTCTCAGAAGTCAACATGCATGAAGTCAGCAATGCGGTTGACCAGGCGAACCGTGAAGTTTCCACACGGTTCGATTTCAAAGCCAGTGATGCCCGTTTCGAGCGCACCGACGCGGAGATCATGATGTTTGGTGACAATGAATTCCAGCTCAAACAGATGCTCGACATTCTGTACACGAAGCTGACCAAGCGCAAAGTCCCGCTCAAATCCCTCCTGGTTGATCCGCCCGAGGAGTCGGGCAAAGGGGCCCGGCAAAGAGTCACCGTGCGCCAGGGTGTGGAGACAGATATGGCAAAAAAAATCGTCAAGATGGTCAAAGAAACCAGGTTGAAAGTGCAGGCCGCCGTCCAGGGCGACAAAGTGCGGATCAGCGGCAAGAAGAGAGATGACCTGCAACAGGTGATCGCCATGTTGAAGGAAGCCGACCTGGACATCCCGCTGCAGTATACCAATTATCGCGAGTGATCTCAGCGACTTGGCAAAATCGGATCATTGCCGGAAATGATCCAACACCATCTGTGACCGTGTTAGGTTGCGGCTCTGCTGCGTTAGGTCCAGAAACGATGTTACTTTGTCGGAAAAATTTCCCAATTAATTTTGCACGGCCGCAAGGTTCCGGGTGTTTCAGGCGGCTTGTTCGTGAACGATAAAAGGGACGATTCGTATGATTCCCTGCCAGCGTCACCTGTTTGATATTCCGGACGAGATTGCTTATTTCAATTGCGCCTATTTAGGGCCGCAGATGCAGTCCGTGCGGGAGGCGGGCTACGAGGGGGTCGATCGCAAGAGCCACCCCTGGAAGGTCGTCCCGTCCCACTTTTTCGATGAATCTGAGCTGGTGCGCGACTTGTTTGCTCGGTTGATCTCGGCTGGCGCCGACGATATCGCGATTATTCCGTCCGTTAGCTACGGCGTGGCCATCGCCGCGGCCAGCATCGACCTTGGTGCGGGGGATGAAATTATCATGCTCGAGGAGCAGTTCCCGTCCAATGTTTATCCGTGGCTCGAGGTCGCCAAAAGGACGCAGGCGTGCGCCGTTCAGGTTCAACGCGAAGAAAGCGAGACCTGGACGCAGGCGGTCTTGCGCAGGATCGGTCCGGCCACCAAAGTGGTGACCCTTCCGAACGTCCATTGGACAGACGGACGCGCGATCGATCTCGAACAAGTGGCGGACAAATGCCGGCAGGTTCATGCCTTGCTCGTGCTGGATTTGACGCAGTCGCTCGGGGCGTTGCCTTTTTCGGTTGCGGCGGTCAGGCCCGCTTTTGTGATTTGTGCCGGCTACAAATGGTTGCTCGGGCCTTACAGTCTCGGCTATCTCTACGTTGCGCCTGAGTTTCAGAACTGTTCCCCGGTCGAGCACAACTGGCTCAACCGAAAGGAGAGCGAGGATTTTGCTGGCTTGGTAGACTACAAAGATGATTTTCAACCGGGCGCGCGCCGGTTCGATGTCGGGGAGCGCAGCAACTTTGCACTCATGCCCATGGCCCTGGCTGCGCTCGAGCAAATTCATGAGTGGCAGGTTCCCGCCATCCACGAAACACTCTCCGCATTGACCGGGAAGGTGGCCCATCAAGCCCTGGAACTCGGCCTTGAAGTCTCCCGGACTGAAGAGCGGGCAGGTCACATGCTCGGCATCCGGTTTCCGAACGGTGTGCCTGATGGCATGCTGCAGAATCTGAGTCAGGAAAATGTTTATGTCAGCGTACGGGGTAATGCCGTGCGCATCTCTCCGCACCTTCACAACAACGAAGCGGATGTGTCCAGGTTGCTGGATGTCATGCGAAACAGCCTGTAGCTGAAGGGCTAATCCAGCCTCAACGAGTCGGGGGTGTCCCAAAAGTCCGCTTTTCGTGTCATTCCCGCGAAAGCGGGAATCTATAAGCTATTGATGTTTCTGGATTCCTGCTTTCGCAGGAATGACAAATCGTGGCTCGTTTTTGACTTTTTGGACAGCCCCGGTACAGGCAAACAAAGGTGCACGAGGACAACATGAGATCGAAGCATGAGACAATATGACGTCATCGCATTCGATGCGGACGACACGCTCTGGCACAATGAACCGCTGTATACCCTGACACAGGGCAAGTTTGTCGATTTGCTCGCGGGTTATCACGAGACCGAGTGGATAGAGCAGCGGCTCTACGAAACGGAAATTCGTAACCTGGAGTTGTTCGGCTACGGTGTCAAAGGGTTTACATTGTCCATGATTGAGACGGCCATTGAGTTGACCGAAGGTCGTATTCAGGGGCGCGAGATCGAGCAAATCATCTCGTATTGCAAGGGGATGCTGTGCGCGCCCGTTGAGCTTCTTGAGCATGTGAAAGAGACCGTTCCAGCTCTGGCAGCCAGTCACCGTCTGATGATCATCACCAAAGGAGACTTGTTCGACCAGGAAGCGAAGATCGCGCGTTCAGGGTTGGCAGAGTATTTCGACATCATCGAGATTGTCAGCGAAAAGAGCGCCGAAACCTATCGCGCGATCCTGGCGAAATATGAGCTGAACGCGCGCACCTTCCTGATGGTCGGCAATTCACTCAAGTCGGACATCTTACCCGTGCGGGAAATTGGCGCGCACGCGCTCTACGTTCCGTACGGCACGACATGGGTCCACGAACAGTTGTCCCCCGCGGAGATCCACGAAGAATATTTTGAGCTGGAACATATTGGTTTGTTGCCCGAGTTCCTGGTGGAAGGCGGGCTGACCTGACTCCGGGAGATTCTTGATCTACTGTAGCCAAAACCTGAAATAAAAGGCTTCAGGCTGGAAGCCTGAGATACAGAGACATTCTTGACCTACTGCAACCAGAACCCCACCGCGACCCCGATGAACGTGGCCACCGCATAACCCAGCGTGCCACACAATATTGCGGGGATGACCAAAACGTGCCACTTTCGCGCTACCGCCATGGCCGCGGCCGTGGTTGGCCCTCCCATGTTTGCATTCGAGGCGATGACCAGCCCGCCAGATCGACCTTGAACACCTTGCCGGCGGCGAGAAGAAAAGGCAAATGAACAAACAAGATCACAGCCGCAAACACGAATAGAACCGGCCCTCAGAACCGTCATCACGTTGGCGCTGGGGCCGATGACCACGAAGAAGATTTGCATCAGAAAGGTTCCAAGTTGGTTTTCTCGGCCCACATGCCAAACGTCGCCAGCGAAAGCAAAATGGCCCACAATATCCAGTGCTGCTGCTCAGGTACCAGGGGTGTCTCGAACATTTCCTCCCTCCAATCTGTCGTCAGGCGGCTGCTTTATTTTACCAAAATCAGCTTCTGTGCCGCCGCAAAACCGTCGACCTGCAATCTGTAAATGTAAACTCCGCTCGCTTTCAAGCTGGCCTGCCAAACGACGGAGTGCTCGCCCGCCCGCATCTTTCCGTCGACAAGCACGGCGACTGAACGCCCGTTCAGATCATAAATCTCGAGGCTCACCTTCGATGTGTTCGCCAGTCTAAACCGGATGGTCGTCTCCGGGTTGAATGGATTTGGGTAGTTTTGAAAAAGCTGAAACGCGGCCAGGTGCGGTTGCGGGTTTGGCACCGAGGTCGTTTTTTTGCGCGGGTAGAAGTAAACATGGGCCGGGATAGCATTCGCTTCCTCGCTGACCGTGAAGTACCCGGTACTATCTGCGGCCCAGGCGACGGCTTCGCCCTGCGGCTCCCGAATGTATGGCACGATGACCGGTTCCGCGGCCAGGGCCTCAAAAATGCTCTGCCCGGAGGTGCGGCACCAGTAGTAGATGGTGCCGTAGGTCTTGATGAGAATTTCCAGCCCGGAGGGCGAAATATCGCCGGCAACGGTTTCAAAGAAGTCGTCGCTTCGTTTCAGATCCAGCGTGGCACCGTGTTCGAGCACGATGGTCTCGCTGGTTGATTGCGGAAAGGCGGCCCGGTAGACGCGCACGCTATCTTCCTGTTTTGACACCAGATAAATATCCTTCGTCCAGGGGTCCACCATCAGGGTCTCGGCATCGCGCTTGCCGTCCGGGTATTGCACGATCAAACGCTCGAATTCAGCAATCGTGGCCTCCACTGGCGACTGATTGGCGTCGACCGGGGGTTCGGGGATTCGGTAGATAAACTTGAAGTCCTGCCTAGCCTGGTTGTCGCCGATATCGCCGACATAAAGGTAGTGCTGATTGTCCAGGGGCCCGGGTCCGATGGCCATATCTTCCCAATCCCTCGCGGCCACCCCCTCGATGTGGTAGACGCCGAGATGTTTGCCAGTCGTGGACAGGGCAAACACGTCTGCTTCGCCACCTTTATCGTTGTGGGTCCACAAAACGTTGCTGCTTTGGCGACTGGCGGCAAGACCGGAGGCCTCGCTCAGGGCATCGTGTTCGACCACTCCGAGGTCCTGGCGGTCGCCGAAATCCGGGTCTGTTGCGAACAGTGCCGGATCGAGCGCGGTGAGGGAGAAGGCGAGAATGAGAGGGGCAGTCCATGATGGCGTCTTCATGATGCGTCCTGTTTGTGTCTGCCAGATTTTTTTACCTACGAGTCCTTATTCCACAAAAACCATCTTGCGTACCGCTTACTCAGACACTTCGTCCAATGAAATTCCTTTGCCTTCACGTAAGCTTTTTCGTGCAGATTCAATCCGCCTTAAGAATCGTGGATCGTTTTCTAACCTGAAATCAAACCATGCATCCTCGTCTTTGAAACCAATCAGGACTCCCGCAGGGCGACCGTGACGGGTTATCACAATCTTCTCTGTTTCTGCTAATCGCAAGTATTCAGAAAAACGGTCTTTTATTTCTGACAAAGCAATTTTTTTCATCATTTCTCTCCAAATTTTTCAAGCCATAGAGGGGCTTGCGATTTTGGGACAATTGCTAAAACTTCAACTGCGAACTCAGTAACATCATAAAAGATCCGAAATTCACCGATCCGCAATCGGTATTGTGGGTGATTAACGGCTCTTAAGCGTTTAATTCTGCTTTTGCTGACTTGTTCCGGCTCAGGTCGTAAATGCATTTCAAGCGCATCACGAGTTGTGGCACGGTCCCTTGCGTTCAGGCGTTTAAAATCGTCCACCGCTTCCGGAGCACATATGATGTCATATCTCATTTTGGCCATAATTTAGCCAGAAAGTGGCAACATAGCAAATGAAATCTTGGACATTAGTCATTAACGCTTCGCTGTCATTGACCAGGTGAATTTTTGCCGCTGTCCCAAATGCCGCCGAAGGCAAATGACTTGATGACCTCTGACGGCCCTTGTCATTCGCTTCGCGTCATTCAGCCATTCAGACCAAAAAACACCTTCGGTGAAACTCGGTGCCTTCGGTGAACTTCAGTGGATAGCATGCGCCAATTTCTACCGGGTCTTACCGCACCAAAACCAGCTTCCGGCTTTGCTCCACCCGCCAGCCACCTGCGCGCTGAGCTTGTAAACATAAACCCCGCTGCCCACCTGCCGGCCCGCACCGTCCCGGCCATCCCAAACCACCGTGTGCTCACCCGGCGCTTGCTCGCCAAACAAAAATCTGCGCACCTCCTGGCCTTGTATTTGAGGGCGGCGTGGGCGTTGATGATTCCGTTACCTGAGCGCAAAGGATCAGGTGGGTTAAGCGCTGTTGCGGTCGATTTGATAATGTCCCGAACCGTTACATTAGTCAAATCAGGGTTAATCGACAGAATCAGGGCAGCGAGACCAGCTACGTACGGCGATGCGAAAGAGGTGCCAGCGTCAGTGCCATATGAATTGTCAGAAGCACCCGTAGCAACCCAAACATTTTTGCCGGGGGCGACAACCTCTGGCATCTCGGCCGTATAATTGCTATCTTCGGCTAATTGTCCACTGGGATCGACAGAACCAACGGAAATCACGTCATTGAAAGCAGCAGGCCATACGTCGTCTTCAAACTGTGGCCATTTTGTCGTATCTATATTAGCGTTTCCAGACGGAGCCGTATAGACAATCCCAAGGCCTCCTCGACCATTGATTGCTCCAAATGATATCTCATCTCCGATCGGTGTGATAGAAGCGTTGATAAAAGATTGTTTAAGTATCAAAAATTTCTTGACTTTTTGGTCGTGACCTATTATCTTGAGATTTAAGGCGAACCCGGTAAGGTGAGTGGCACTTACATCCTGAAGTCAAGTCATTGCCAAAATATTTCAGTGCAATAAATAAAAGACTTAAAGCGTTGCCATTTTATTTATGGCACGCTTTTTTAGTTTGGTTCAGGGCGCTTAGCTCAGTTGGTTAGAGTACTTGCTTGACATGCAAGGGGTCACTGGTTCAAATCCAGTAGCGCCCACTTTTTTTATGTACACGTGAGTCGCTCGAGGAATGTCAGAAAACAACACGATACAGATACGATTCCCGGATGGAGACGCGAAGGTGTTCGCACGAGGCGTGCGGCCGCAGGACATTCTGGAGGACATCGGCAGCCGCTCATTGATCGAGAAAGCGGTTGTTGCCAAAGTCAATGGCCGGCCGGTCGACTTGAATTACGCCATCTCGGAGGACGCCGACCTGCAATTGATCACCTGTGATGAACCTGAGGGGTTGAGTACCTATTGGCACAGCACCTCGCACATTATGGCGCATGCGATCAAGGAGCTCTATCCCGAAGCGCAGTTCGGAGTCGGACCCGCGATTGAGGGCGGCTTTTATTATGACGTCGATATCGACAGCCGGATTACCCCGGACGACCTGCAACGTATCGAGCAAAAGATGCAGGAGATCATCGCCGCGGACCGCCCGTTCCTGAGGGATGAGCACTCGAAGGAGGAAGCGATTGATCTGTTCACCAGGCGCGGTGACCAATACAAACTCGAGCTGTTGCAGGATTTGGACGATGACCGGCCGAGCACGTATTCAGAGGGCGATTTCGTCGATTTGTGCCGCGGGCCCCATGTTCCTTCGACCGGGCGAATCAAGAGTTTCAGGCTTTTGAGCATCGCGGGCGCCTACTGGCGGGGCGATGAAAATAGGAAGATGCTGCAACGCATCTACGGGATTTCGTTCCCGAAGAAAAAACAGCTCGAGCACCACCTGTTCCTGCTCGAGGACGCCAAACGTCGGGACCACAGACGCCTAGGCAAGGAACTGGAGCTTTTCATGCTCAGCCCGAAAGTCGGCAGCGGCCTGCCCCTGTGGCTGCCGAAAGGCACGATTGTTCGGGAGACGCTCGAGGATTTCTTGAAGGAAGAACAACGGAAGCGTGGCTATTTGCCGGTGGTGACCCCTCACATTGGAAATCTGGAGCTGTACAAGACCAGCGGCCATTATCCTTACTACAAAGAGAGCCAGTTTGCACCACTGAAATCAGACGAGCAAGAGTATTTGCTCAAGCCCATGAATTGTCCGCACCATTTCCAGATCTATGCTGTCAAGCCAAGAAGTTATCGGGACCTGCCCGTGCGGTTGGCGGAGTTCGGAACCGTATATCGGTATGAACAGACGGGTGAATTGAATGGTTTGACACGAGTCCGGTCTTTTACCGTCGATGATTCGCACATGTTTGTTCGGCAAGACCAGCTAAAGGATGAGCTCGTCGATGTCATCGACTTGATTCAACTGGTGTTCACGACCCTGGGATTCGAGGATTTCAAGACTCAGTTGTCCTTCCGGGACCCGAACGATAAGGAGAAATACGGCGGCAGCGACCGTTTGTGGGAGCAGGCTCAAAAAGATATCCAGGAGGCGGCGGACGCGAGCGGCCTGAGCTACGAGGTTGTGGAAGGTGAAGCAGCGTTTTATGGACCGAAGCTCGATTTTGTTATCAAAGATGTCCTGGGCCGAAGCTGGCAGTTAGGGACCGTGCAGGTGGACTACGTCATGCCAGAACGGTTTGAGCTGGAATATATTGGCGCGGACAACCGGCCACACCGTCCCGTGGTGGTTCATCGTGCCCCCTTCGGCTCGTTGGAACGGTTTATCGGTATTTTGATCGAGCATTTTGCTGGCGCATTTCCGGTATGGCTGGCGCCGGTTCAGGCGATTGTTTTGCCCATCTCTGATGATCATCTTGAATATGCTCGAAAAATAGGCTCCCGGCTCAACGCAGAGAATATTCGAGCTCGCGTGGACCAGCGAAACGAAAAAGTTGGGTACAAGATCAGAGAAGCCGAAACACAGAAAATCCCATACATGTTGGTTGTCGGCAAGCAGGAGGTGGAAAACAACCAGGTCGCCGTCCGAAAGCGCAAAGTGGGTGACATGGGCAAAACAAGCCTCGATGATATCGTTCACACCATAAGGAAGGAAATCGAACAGAAATCGCACTAAAAGAAAGGGATTTTACCATCAAGAGAAAAACGACGAAGGTCAATGACAAAATCGTTGCACCGAAGCTTCGGGTGATCGGTCTGGATGGCGAGCAGGTCGGCGTCATTGATAGAGACGAGGCCCTCGAGATGGCCAAACGTCAGGGACTTGATTTGGTCGAGGTTGCAGCAGCAGCCTCTCCGCCTGTTTGCAAAATCATGGACTATGGGAAGTTCAAGTACAAGCAGAGCAAGAAAGAGAAACTAACCAAGAAAAAGCAGCACATTGTCAGCGTCAAGGAGATTCGGCTGCGCCCAAAAACAGAAGACCATGATTTCAACTTCAAGCTCGGTCATGCGCGTAAGTTCCTTGAAAAGGGCAACAAAGTCAAGGTGACCGTCCTCTTCCGCGGAAGAGAAATGGCCCACAAGGAATTTGCACAGAATTTATTGCGAAGAATGTTTGACGGGCTCGAGGATATCGCCAAGGTGGAAAAAGAGCCGTCCATGGAAGGTCGTTTCATGATCATGTATCTATCAAAAAAATAAGGGGTTGTAGAAATGCCTAAGATGAAAACAAATCGCGGGGCCATGAAGCGATTCAAGCTGACCGGTTCTGGCAAGATCAAGAGGTCCAAGGCTGGCAAAAGCCACATCCTGACCAAGAAGAACAGGAAAAGAAAAAGAGACTTGAGGACGTCCACACTGATTTCTAGGGCCGATGAACATCGAGTCAATCGAATGATATCTTAAGCGGAGGAAGCATGCCAAGAGCAACCTATAGTGTCCCGTCACACAGACGGCGCAAGAAGATTCTAAAACAAGCAAAGGGCTACCGTGGCGGCAAAAGTAAACTGATACGCACGGCCATGGAAAGCGTTGACAAAGCATTACAATACGCGTACCGCGACAGACGGCAGAAGAAGCGCGATTTTCGCAGACTTTGGATCACGCGCATCAATGCTGCCGTGCGTCTCAATGGGATGAACTATTCGAACTTCATCCAGGGGTTGAAGCGAAACAACGTTGAGGTGAACAGAAAGGTACTGGCTGACCTTGCCATCCAGGACCCTGAAGCGTTCAAGAGTCTGGTTCAAATTGCCCAAAACTAACGCCTGCGCTCTATGTCGGTGTCATTGAATACAATCTTAGAGCAGCTCGAGACGATTCAAGATTCGTTCGAAGCGGAGCTGAAGGCCGTCTCAGGGTCTCATGCGCTCGAGGAGATGCGGATCAAGTATCTCGGCCGCAAGGGTGCGATCTCGCAGTATTTCAAGAAGATGGGGACGCTCCCGCCAAAGGAAAGACCCCATTTCGGCAACAGGCTGAACGAGCTCAAGACGCTATTCCAGAAGAACCTGGACACCCTCCAGCTCGAATTAGGGAGGAACGGGCGAGAGGAAGCCGTTGGTCTCGATTTGACCTTGCCGGGAAGTGCGCAGGACTTTGGCTATCGCAATCCATTGATGTTGGTGATGGATGAGGTGAAGGCCATTTTCAAAAGCATGGGGTTCACTGTCGCAACGGGTCCGCTGATCGAGACGGAGTATTATAATTTCGAAGCGCTCAACGTGCCTGAGGACCATCCTGCGAAAGATTTGCAGGATACATTCTACCTGCAAAGTGGCCTTTTGCTGAGAACCCATACCTCGCCGGTGCAAATCCGGACGATGGAAAAGCAAAAGCCGCCGATCCGCATCATCGCGCCCGGGCGCTGTTTTCGCAAAGACTCGCCCGACGCGACCCATTCGCCTGAGTTTCATCAGGTGGAGGGACTGGTGGTCGGCGAAGGAATTTCATTGGCGCACCTCAAAGGCACGCTCATCGCTTTTGCACGCCGGCTTTTCGGAGAGAAGACAGAAGTGCGATTTCGTCCCAGCTTCTTTCCGTTCACCGAGCCAAGCGCCGAGATGGACATCTATTTCGATGACCGTCTGGGCTGGTTAGAGATTCTGGGCTCCGGCATGGTGGACCCGAATGTCTTCGAAGGTGTCGGGATCGATTCTGAGAAGTACACGGGCTGGGCGTTTGGGATGGGCATCGAGCGGATCGCCATGCTCAAGTATCAGGTCGATGACATCCGTCACTTCTATGATAATGATATCCGTTTCCTCAAACAGTTCTAGGGGCGGACACCTCTAATTTCGTATCGCTATCTCGCACCATGAAAGTTACGTACAACTGGTTAAAAGAGTATGCCGATTTTGACGCCAGTCCACAGAAATTGGTCGAAGAGCTGACCATGCTGGGGCTGGAGGTGGATGAACTGTTTGAAGACAGGAAAGAGCTGCAGGGGGTCGTCGTCGGAGAGGTTGTCAAAAAAGAGCGCCACCAGAACGCCGACAAGCTTTCCGTTTGTGAGGTCGACATTGGGGCGCAGAGACTGACCATCGTCTGTGGCGCCCCCAACGTTGCACCTGGACAGAAGGTTCCTGTCGCCACACCGGGAACAAAGCTTGCAGGCGGCATGAAGATCAAAGCCACCACCATTCGTGGCGTGGATTCACACGGAATGATTTGTTCTGAAGCAGAATTAGGGTTGACCGCCCGTCGCGATGGCATCATGGTACTGGACAGCGCCCTCGAGGTCGGCAGGCCGGTGCAGGATTTGATTAACAGCCATGACCATATCATTGACATCGATGTCACGCCGAACCGGCCTGATTGTTTTGGCGCCATTGGCATCGCGCGGGATGTGGCTGCGGGTGTCGGCTCACCGTTACGCAAGCCAGAAGTTCAGCTTTCTGAACACGGACGGCCTATTTCCGAGTTCATGACGATCAACATTCTCGACCCGCAAAAATGTCCGCGCTATACGGCACGCTTTATCGGAGATGTAAAAATCAAGCCTTCACCCTTGTGGCTGAGCCAGAGGCTGGAGCAGATTGGGATTCGTTCGATCAACAATGTGGTGGATGTGACCAACTATGTGATGATGGAAACCGGCCAGCCCTTGCATGCATTTGACTACGATCTCCTGGCAGGGCATGAGATCAACGTCAAGTGCGCACAGGATGGGCAGCAGTTCACTACCCTGGATGGCAAGACGCACGTGCTCCATTCCGAGTGTTTACTCATCTGCGACCGGGACAACCCGGTCGCCATCGGCGGCATCATGGGCGGGCTAAACTCAGAAGTGTCGGCAAACACGGCGAATATCCTGCTGGAAAGCGCTTACTTTAGTCCGACGAACATCAGGCGCTCCTGCAAGCGACTCGGTGTCAGCACTGAGTCCTCCAAACGTTTCGAGCGCGGCGTGGACCCGAGCGGTGCAGTTTACGCCCTCGACCGCGCGACACAACTCATCGCGGAGCTTACGGGGGGAACGATCGCCCCCGGCTTGGTGGATGAATATCCGCGCAAGATTGCGCCCCTGCTGCTCACTTTGCGTCCGAGACGGGTTCACTCTCTCCTGGGTGTGGAGATTCCTGTGGACCAGATCAAAGCCATCTTGAGCGGACTTGATTTCAGGGTGTCCGGTGACGGAGACAGACTCTCAGTTGAAGTGCCTACGTTCAGACCTGACGTCACGCGTGAAGCAGACTTGATCGAGGAGGTCGGCCGAATTTTCGGTTACAACAACATCCCGACGGACTCATCGGCACTCATCGAGCAATCCGGGACGCAGGACTTGACGGAGACTTTCACCGACAACGCCTGGAGCTCGTTGGTGGCGTTGGGCTTTTCAGAAGTCGTGACGTTCAATTTGATGAACGAGTCACAGGCGCGACCCTTTCTTAGCGAGGGTGGCACTCTTATGCGGCTGATAAATCCGCTGAGCGAAGACCTGGCCACCTTGAGACCCAGCCTGGTTCCTCAGCTCTTGAACACGCTGCGCTGGAACCTCAATCGACATAGCAAGGACCTGAAGTTCTTCGAAATAGGCTCGGCCTTCACGTCCGCGGGTAAAGAGGCGCGGGAGCACACACACCTGACGGGAGTGCTGACTGGAAAATTGGCAGCGGATACGTGGAAATTCAAGGCGGCCGAAGTTGATTTTTATTATCTGAAGGGAACAGTTGAGCACTTTCTGAGGCGCAACAAGATAGCAAACTGGACCTTTCAGCCAGGTGTCACTTTGTTTGCCTGTCAGGATTCATTGGCAGTCGTGGCCGCGGACGTGGAGCTTGGGCATCTGGGTGAAATCCGTCCGGAGATTCTCACCGCTTTCGAGATAGAGCAACGCGTTTTCTTTTTTCATTTCGATTTCGAGCGCCTGTTCAATGCCGTTTCGTGGCACACGACCTTCGAACCGATCCCAAAGTTTCCTCCCATCAACCGCGATCTCGCCATTGTTATTGATGATGGAATCGAGTCCGGGAGCATCATCCGGGCCGTGAAGGCAGCAGGGGGAAATCTGCTGAAGAACGTGAGGGTGTTCGATGTGTTTAGAGGCGAGCAAATCGGCCGGGGCCGCAAGAGTCTTGCCTTAAGCCTGACCTTTTGTTCGCTCGAACGCACGCTGAGAGAGCAAGATGTGGACCAGAGAATCGAGAAGATCTTGCGCTCACTAGCATCAAAATATTCTGCGCAGCTCAGGAATTAGACCGTATTGGGAGGCTCTTGATGGACTTGCAGCAACTGGAAATCCTTGAGGAAAAAGTTGGTCAGGCAGTTCAGTTTATTGAAAGACTCAAGCGTGAGAACCAGGCTCTGCAGAAGGAAATCGATGAGCTCAGAAGTGAATCTCAGTCAAATGAGCAACTCATCAAACAACTGAAGGAGGAGAACCACAATCTTAAATTAGTGCAAAATGAGTCTTCTTTAGGGAAAGAGAAGGAAGAACAGATCAAGAGTAAAGTTGAACAAATGCTAAGCAAGCTCGAGGAGCTTCAATACTTATAAACTTCACCGCTTCCGTTTGGGCGTTAATTGAAGACAGGTTCCCAATAATTTCTTGGAAGAAACAAATAGAGTGTAATGAATGAGGAAAGTGGAGTTTTGAAAATCAACATATATGGCACGGAGTATCCCATAAGAAGTGATCCAGACACAGAAACGGACTATATCATCAAAGTTGCTGAATATGTTGACAAGAAGATGCGCGAAATAGACCAGGGCATCCAGGCAAAGTCATCACTCAAGGTCGCAATATTGGCTGCGCTAAACATAACTGATGAGCTCTTTCAAGAAAGAGTCAAAGATAAGACCGCGAGTATGATGCAAACTCGAATTAGTCAGTTGAGTGAAAAGCTTGGCCAGGCTCTTGATCGCACGGGTCTCGATTGATCTGTCGGCCTGGCTTTGAAGTTTATTCATTCCTTTTCTCTCCTTCTAAGACTCATAATTTGCAACAATTTCATCATCACAGCCCATACCGTGTGTTCGTGTTCAAGAATACTCATTCGGTATGCGCGCCTAATCTAATTACGGAGTCACCAATGGCGGGAATTTGGATTGTCATCTTTGTTGCCACTGCCGGTGTCAGCTTCGTTTCAGGATGGTTCCTGCGCCAAAGAATCGGCCAGATCAAACTCGCAAAAGCTGCAGAGCTGGCAGAAAAATACATCGAAGAGGCCAAGGTTGAAAGCGATAACTACAAGAAGGAAAAGGTTCTGGAGGCCAGGGAAGAAATATTCCAGTTGAAACAAAAGGTTGAAAGAGAATTAAAACAAAGGCAGGGTGAATTTCATCGGCTTGAAAAACAACTCTCCAACCGCGAACTAAACCTGGATAGAAAAGTTGACGTCTTAAACAAAAAAGAAAACAACCTGAACAAGTTAAGCCGTGACTTGAGAGTAAAACAAGACCAGCTTCGGAAAGAAGAACTCGAGCTCGACCAGCTCGTCCGGGAAGAAAACGCCAAACTGGAGCGGATTTCAGGACTAAGCACGGAAGAGGCAAAAGAGATTCAGATGCGCAACATGCTCGAGAAGGCGAAGCAAGAGAGTGCTGAGGCGATCCGTGAAATCCGCGAGGAGGCAAAGAAAGCGGCAACGCGGGAGGCGAGAGAGATCATCATGCAAGCTCTGGAGCGAAGCGCCATCAATCATGTTGTGAACACGACTGTCTCTCTGATCAAGTTGCCCGATGACGAGATGAAAGGACGAATCATCGGTAGAGAAGGAAGGAATATCCGTGCCTTCGAAGCTGCGACCGGCGTCGAAGTCCTCATCGACGATACGCCTCAGACCGTCGTTTTATCGGGCTTCGACTCTTTTCGGCGCGAAATTGCAAAGCAGGCAATGGAAAAGCTCATCTACGACGGCCGCATTCATCCTGGCAGAATCGAGGAAGTGGTGGCCAAAACCGAGCAGGAGATCGATGAAAAGATTTTTGAAACAGGGGAGCAGACCATTCAGGATGTTGGGTTGCATGGTATGCACCATGAGTTGATCCGCTTGCTGGGCAAACAACAGTTCAGGACAACCTACGGGCAAAACCTGTTACAACATTCTTGCGAAGTCGCCATCCTGGCTGGGGGGATGGCTTCTCTGCTCGGGTTGGATGTCATGTTGGCAAAACGCGCCGGACTGCTTCATGATATTGGCAAGGCGGCCGAAGAGTACGGTGATGCTCCTTTTTACGAAGTGGGCACGGATCTGGCGAAGAAATTTGGTGAGAATGAAATCGTTCAGGACGCTATCGCCAGCCAGGCGCCTGGAACAGATGACAGCAGTGCGGTTTCTCCCATCACGATATTGGTGAAGATTGCAGATGGTTTATCGGTGTCGCGGCCGGGTGCGCAGAAGGAGATGTTGGAAAGCTACATCAAGCGCATGAAAAGAATGGAAGAAATCTGCAAGTCGTTTTCTGGCGTCATAAACTCATACGCAATCCAGGCCGGACGAGAACTGCGCGTTCTGGCAGAGCATACCCTGATTGACGACAACAAAGCGCAAATACTGGCAGACAACATTGTTCAACGGCTGAAAAGTGAGATGCAATTTCCCGGACAAATTAGAGTGACGGTCATACGGGAATATCGTTCGATCGACTATGCGAAGTAGCCCGATGTGTGATGACCTTATTCTTGATTTCTAAAAAGAGGGTGCAACCTTGAGCGAGAAAGATCTTAAAGTGCTGTTTATCGCCGATATCGTCGGCAAGCCTGGTTTAGAGATTACGACCAAGCTCCTGCCCGGCCTGAAGGAAAAACACCGCATCGACTTTTGTATCGCGAACGGCGAAAATGGCTGTGAGGGAAAGGGATTGACGGCGAAGCTTGCCCGAACGTATTTCAACCTGGGGATTGACGTTATTACCAGCGGCAATCACATCTGGGACAACCGGGACATCTATGAGATGCTCAAGTCCGACCAGCGCATCATCCGGCCGTCCAATTATCCCGAGGGCAACTTTGGCAAAGGCGCGACCGTCATCGAGTTGTCCACCGGCTTTAAGATTGGTGTGCTGAATCTGCAGGGCAGGACGTTTATGTTTCCCATTGAATGTCCGTTCAGGCAGGGCGTCGACGAGGTCAGGAAATTGCAGAAGCAAACCAACGTCATCATTGTGGATTTTCATGCAGAGGCTTCGGCAGAGAAAGTTGCTCTGGGCTGGTATCTGGACGGCAAGGTGAGCGCGGTGGTGGGAACCCACACTCACATTCCCACCGCGGACGAAAGAATCTTGCCAGAAGGGACCGCTTACATAACCGATGCTGGTATGACCGGCCCCTTTGATTCCGTGATCGGGCTCAAGAAGGAGCTGGCGATAAAGCGGTTCTTGTACCAAACCCCGGTGCGCTATAAGCCCGCTGAAGAGAACCTCAGGTTTTGTGGTGTGGTGATCACGATTGACCGCGAAACTGGCAAGGCGAATCACATAGAGAGATTGTTCTTACCCTGAACATGGCAAAGATCATCGACGGCAAAAGAATTGCCCAGGATATCAAAGCAGAGCTCGAGCAGCGAATCGACGCCTTGATGTCCAGAGGATGCCAGCCAGGCCTGAGCGTGGTCCTGGTGGGGGAGAACCCGGCTTCTGAGATCTACGTCAGAATGAAAACCAGGACGGCGGCCGAGCTGGGCATCCGCTCCAACACCATCAAGCTGCCAGCCGAGGCGAGCGAGCGAGAGCTGCTGCAGGTTGTTGAACAATTGAATGACGACGAAGCGGTTCACGGTATACTCGTGCAACTGCCCCTGCCCCCGCAGATTGATGAGAATCACGTCATTCATGCCATTGTGCCGCACAAGGATGTTGACGGGTTTCATCCGGTGAATCGAGGCAAGCTGTTGGTCGGGGAAGAGACTCTGGTTCCCTGTACGCCTTTGGGCATTCAGGAGCTCTTGCTGAGAAGCAATCATGATCCAGCCGGGAAGCATGTTGTGATCGTCGGTCGCAGCAGAATCGTGGGGCTGCCTCTGGCCAATATGTTGGTGCAAAAGCGCAAGGGGGCCAACGCCACCGTGACGGTCTGCCACACAGGAACCCGTGAGCTTGGCGACTTTACCCGGCAGGCTGACATATTAATTGCAGCGGTTGGGAAACCTGAAGTCATAAACGGTAGTATGATAAAAGTCGGTGCGGTTGTCGTCGATGTTGGCGTTAATCGTGTCGATGATCCCGGTTCAGAAAAAGGCTATCGCGTGGTCGGGGATGTCGAGTTTGACTCCGCCGCGGAGAAAGCGGCGGCAATTACCCCGGTCCCGGGGGGTGTAGGACCGATGACCATCGCCATGCTGATGCATAACACAGTCAAATGCGCCAGTAGCTCAACTGGATAGAGCGTTGGCCTCCGGAGCCAAAGGCTGTGGGTTCGAGTCCCTCCTGGCGTACTACCTTAAATTCTTTATTTACAAAAGACAAGCTCTCTTGCCAGGGAGCTTTTTCTTTTGGTTGTAGTTATTCCCCTTTTCTTGACCACCGCATTCCGGCGCGGCCCAGTCTTGCTCTAAGTCTCAAGAAGCAACAATGGTCTCTTTGGCCAGTTTGACGGCCATGACCGGATCGTGCTGGGGATGGAATGGGGGTTTTGATAACTCAAAGCGGCTGTTTCTGTTTTGGCACATCTGTTGTCTAAAACCATTCTCTCTCGATGAGTAAGTATTCTTCTGCCTATGACCGGGATTCGTTTTGCATGACCCGGTGTCTTGATCTGTACTGCCCCGGCGAAATCCCTCTCATTCTCCTGAAAGCCTTGCCAAAAGAGGCTTCGGTTTCGTATCCGATTTCCTGGGCGATTGCCCAAATTACATGCTCCGATTCGCGAAGCATTCGAGCTGCGATGTCCATGCGCCAGCGTGTGAGGTAGGAAAGCGGCGGCTCTCCCACCAACTGTGTGAATCTTTTTGCAAACATCGCCCGCGAAACGAGCACCTGTTTAGCAAGCGTTTCCACTGTCCAATGTCTTTCGGGCTCTTTGTGCATCAAAGAGAGCGCTTGACCGACCTGTGGATCTTTCAAGGCGGTGAGCCACCCTGCGTGCAGTTCCGGTTCCCGGGCTAACCAGGCCCGCAAAATGCAGACAAAAAGGATATCCACTAACCGTGATGCCACTGTATCCGCACCAACCTGTCTATTAGAGATCTCACAATTTATTAATCTGAGAACAGATTGCAGCGATTCCGTCCCCTCAGTCTGAGCGGCCGGGATATGAATGATATCAGGTAAGAGTGACAGGAGTGGATGTTTTCCCTCATGCTCAAAATAGTACCCCCCGCAAATCAACGCTGTTGAATTACTTTCGGAGTGACTTGGCCTCATATTCTGTAGACTACAAGCCTGGCTGGCAAGCGCTTCTGACAATGGCAAAGGTGATGTATTGGCGCTATCCGAGAGAATATGTCCGCCGCCAAACGGCACGAGCGCCACGTCTCCTTGAAATAACTGCATCGGAGGTGCTTGCTCATTCAGGCGAAGCCAGCACGCGCCGCGGCTGACAAAATGAAAGTGGGTTCGAGGCTCCGGGTCAAATCTTAGCCCCCAGGGGACTTCAAATCCAGCTCCACATAATATCGTGTTACCAATACGCGTGGCGGAAAGAACGTCGGCGAGAACCCAAAATGGGGATTATCGGCAAGTTCATGCTCCCGGTGATGAAAAAGAAATTCGCACCCATGTTGCAGGGTTTGCTGAAGGGGAATGCTGAGTTTGTCACTCGAGGTCAATTGGCAAACGCTGGGTAAGGGGCTGCAATAGCACACGGCGATCATGAGAAAGGGACGAAGGGCGCTATTTCGCTTGAAACAAGGAGGTGATAAGAGATGCATGATACACGATAAAAAACAACGTAAAGATGTTTGTTGTACTAACAACTGAAAGCTCGAAAACAAAACTTGAAATTGACTTTTGGAGACAAAAATGTACAAATTCAAATCGAAAAATCGAATTCGCAAAGCTGCTATGCTTATTGCAGTTGTCAGTATTGGAGTAGGTCTCATTTTCACAAGCGGTTGGAGTAATGACAAAAGCAACAAAAACGAGTGCGCTAACCACGACAACTTAGGGTATCGAACGCACACGATCACTTTTAAGAAAGGGAAGGTCTATGAAATTGCCTTTGCCTCGATCAAGGAAGGCAAAGAGAGGCAATTCAATGAACAGTACTTTCCCCAAGTAATGCCTCTCGTTGCCGAGTATGGCGCGGCTGCATTGGGCATGTTCAGTGTAACAAAAAAAGTCGAGGGTCAAATTGCGCCACAGATTATTGGGATTTTTGAATGGCCTAGCCTGGCGGTCAAAAATAAATTCCATAAGGACCCCCGGTTTCTAAGAATTTCTCCGCTGCGGGATGAAGCGCTCAGCTTTTTTGAAACATCTTACTATGAAGTCGGAGAAGATGTGGCTGTCGCTTTTAAGGAGAACAAGACATATGAATTTTTTGGCGCCTGGCTTACCCCCGAAGCGGAGACAGC
>JBHHXT010000053.1:0-26405 GCA_046757165.1 bacterium
CACGAAATTGCACGAATTGACACGAATATTGACTCAGCGCGACAAATCCGCAATCCGTGGCTAAGAGATTACAGGGATGAAAACAAAAGACAAGGATGGCATGATGAGCTTCCTGAAGACACCCCAATGGAATTGGAAAAAAATTCTTCTTCTCAGCACAAGTCTGGTTCTCCTCTCGGCCACCGAGGTTCTGGCACAAGGCAGGGGATTCGGACTGGGGATTATTCTCGGTGAGCCCACGGGCATCAGTGGCAAAAGGTGGCTTTCGGCGAACACGGCCTTCGATTTCGCCGCAGCCTGGTCCCTGCGCGAGGACAATTCGTTGACCCTGCACGCCAACTATTTGAGCCACAACTTCCACTTGATCAAGGTTGACGCCGGCAGCCTGCCCTTCTACTATGGCATCGGTGGCCGCATCCGTTTTGATGATCATGATGACCGGTTTGGCATCCGCGTGCCGCTCGGGCTCAATTATCATTTCCGGGACATCACGCTGGATGCTTTCCTGGAGGTGGTGCCGATTTTGGACCTCGCACCGGAGACTGAGTTTGACATCAATGCGGCGCTTGGTCTCAGGTACTTTTTCAGGTGACCAGTCAGGCAGATAGGCTGTAGGCTTTTGATACCTGACAAGCTATTTTCTGTCATTTTTGGCAAGACATGAAAATTATTTCCCACAAAGATAGAGGTTTCACGCGAAGGCGCAAAGGGATCGCAGAGAAAAACCTTTGCGTCTTTGCGTTCGCCTCTAATTGCTTGTTCAGGTAGGAATATGAAAGGCAGGACACAGTGCAATTCACCACAATCCAATTCAAAAATTCCCGCGGTGAAAATCTGGCCGCGCGTCTCGATCTGCCGGTCGGCGAACAGGCCCGCGCGTTCGTCTTGTTCGCCCACTGTTTCACGTGCTCGAAAAATCTAAGCGCCGTGGCCAACATCAGCCGCGCGCTGAACCGGCAGGGGATCGCGGTCCTGCGTTTCGACTTCACCGGCCTCGGCGAAAGTGAAGGGACTTTTGCTGACACCAACTTTTCGTCAAATGTCGCAGATCTCATTTCGGCCGCGGAATTTCTCGAAACCGAATTCCAGGCGCCCGATGTCCTGGTCGGACATTCGCTCGGGGGCGCCGCAGTCCTGCAGGCCGCCGGCAACATCGCAAGCGTGCGCGCCGTCGCAACCATCGGGGCGCCGGCAGAGCCATCGCACGTGCGCCACCTGCTGGTAAACTCGCAGGCACAGATCAAAGCCGAAGGCCAGGCACAGATCAAACTTGCCGGCCGCACCTTTACCATCAAGAAACAATTTCTGGAAGACCTTGAACAGACCCGCATGCAGGCCACAATCGCAGCGTTGAAGAAACCCCTCCTGGTGCTGCACTCCCCGGTTGACAACACGGTCGGCATCGACAACGCAGGTGTGATTTTTCAGGCGGCGCGCCATCCCAAAAGTTTTGTCTCTTTAGACCACGCGGACCACTTGCTGACCGATGAGCGCGATTCACGCTACGCCGGCTCCGTCATCGCGGCCTGGGCGGGCAGGTATCTCGGCGAACCCAAACCGCCCAAACGTGACCCGGGCGACAATCAGATTCTGGTTCGAACCGGCAGGCAGGGTTACCAGACAGAAATCGACGCCAACGGCCACAGTCTGATTGCGGATGAGCCCGGGTCCGCGGGCGGAACTAATAGCGGGCCGACGCCGTACGACTTACTGGTATCTGCCCTCGGCACCTGTACCTCCATGACACTGCGCATGTATGCTGACCACAAAGGCTGGCCACTCGAGGGCATCGAAGTTCGCTTGCAGCATGAGAAGGTCCATGCCCGGGACTGCGAGACCTGCGAAACGCAAACAGGGAAAATCGACCGGATTGTGCGGGAAATTGTCTTGCATGGCCCCCTTGATCAAGCCCAGAAGGAACGGCTGTTGGAAATTGCCGACCGGTGTCCGGTGCATCGAACATTGCAGGCAGAGATACGGGTCGCCACCAGGCTAGCAGGCTAATTTCTTTCGCAGACTTCGCTGCGAAAAAGTCATTTAGCGCTTCGCGCTGTCATTGGCCCTGCGGGCGTCATTTGGTCCTTGCCTGCTCAATGACACCCGCAGGGCAAATGACAACAAATGACGATTAATAAATCCATCGGTAGTTTCAAAAATTCTACGAAAAAATGAAAGAATAGCCTACGCGTTTATCAGGCATGGCATTACCGGTAGCACTGTGCGACGAAGGCGAGACGGTTTTGACGCTGAAAGCGTCGTACAACACAGCATAAGTATCGTGAGTACAGCACTTGGACAGTACAACGTCGATAAACCTTTGACACTACGAACCCATTCAAAAGGAAATAAGGATGAAATTATTGACCTATTCGCTGAGCACCCTTTTGCTGACCCTGTCGTCCATGGCGACCACGCAAGAGAATTCCGCCCCGGACCAAAAGCTCCCTCTCGATCCCAACATCACCGTTGGCAGGCTCGAAAATGGGCTGACCTACTACATCCGCGAGAACCACAAGCCTGAGGCCCGCGCCGAGCTGCGTCTGGTGGTCAACGCCGGCTCCGTGCTTGAAAACGATGACCAGCAGGGGTTGGCGCACTTTGTCGAGCACATGGCGTTCAACGGCACAGAAAACTTTGCCAAGCACGAAATCATCGACTACCTGGAATCCATCGGCATGCGCTTCGGGCCGGATATCAATGCCCGCACCAGCTTCGATGAAACCGTCTACATGTTGCAGGTGCCCACCGATGACGCGGAAATCGTCGAGACGGGATTTCAAATCTTGCAGGAATGGGCCTCCCATGTGAGCTTCGAGGAGGCGGAAATCGACAAAGAGCGCGGCGTGGTGGTGGAGGAATGGCGGCTTGGCCGCGGCGCCGGGGCGCGCATGCGGGACAAACAGTTCCCGATCTTGTTCAAGGACTCGCGCTATGCCCAACGGCTGCCAATCGGCAAAAAGGAGATCCTGGAAAGCGCGCCGTATGATGCCCTGCTCCAGTTTTACCGGGATTGGTACCGGCCGGATTTGATGGCCGTCGTCGCTGTCGGAGATTTTGACAAAGCCTGGATTCAGTCGCTCATCGAGGAGCGGTTTTCCACCATTCCGGCGGTGCAAGATAGTCGCCAGCGCGAGATGTTCCCGGTGCCCAATCACAAAGAGACGTTGTTTGCGCTTGCCTCCGACGTTGAAGCAACCCGTACCAGTGTGGCCATCTATTACAAGAATGACGTCCAGGACGAAAGCACGGCCGGAGCGTACCGGCAGATGCTGGTCGAAAACATCTACAACGGCATGCTCAACAACCGGCTCAACGAGCTTTTGCAACAGCCCGAGCCGCCGTTTCTGGCTGCTTTCTCCACCCAGGGCCGGTTTATCCGGACGAAAGAATTTTATGTGCTCAGCGCCTTCGTCAAGGAAAACGGCCTGCAGGCCGGGCTGGAAGCCATGCTCACAGAAGCGCTGAGGGTCAAACGGCACGGCTTTACGCGCACGGAGCTCGAGCGTGAGAAAACCGAGATGCTGCGCGGCATAGAACAAGCCTACAACGAACGCGACAAGACCGAATCAAGCCGCTATGCAGCGGAGTACATTCGTAACTTCCTGCAAGAAGAGCCCCTGCCGGGCATCGAAGCTGAATTCCAGCTCTACAAACAATTCCTGCCTGGCATCACGCTGGATGAAGTCAATGAGTTAGCCAACAAGTGGATTCGCGACGACAACCGCGTGGTAACCGTCAGTACGCCGGAAAAGGAAGAAACCCCGCTGCCGAGCGAGCAAAGTCTGCTCACGGTGTTTGAAAAAGTCAATGGTCTGGCAATCGAGCCTTACGTCGACGCGGTGACCAACCAGCCGCTGGTCGCCAATCCGCCGACCCCTGGCACCATCATCCGGGAGAAAACCATCCCCGAGCTTGGGGTCACGGAGTGGCAGTTGTCCAACGGCGTGCGGGTGGTCTTGAAGCCGACGGATTTCAAGAACGACGAACTCCTGTTCGACTCGTTCAGCCCGGGCGGCCACTCCCTGGTATCGGATGAAAACTACATTTCCGCCATTGCAGCCACGGCCATCATTGGCGAGGCCGGACTTGGCAATTTCGATCAGATCGCGCTGCAAAAAAAGCTGGCGGGCAAGATCGTGAGTGTGTCCCCATCCATCGGAGAGCTGCAAGAAAGCATATCCGGTAGCGCCTCACCGCAGGATCTCGAAACCATGTTCGAGCTCATCTACCTTTATTTCACCGCTCCGCGTAAGGATAGCACGGCGTACCTTTCCTTTCAAGCACGCATGAATGGCTTCATCGAGAACCGGCATGCGAGCCCGGAGCAAGCCTACCGCGACACCATTCAGGTCACCATGTCCCGGCATCACTACCGCACGCGACCGTGGTCGAAAAAAGTGCTCGCAGAAATGGATCTGGAAAAGTCCTTCCGCATCTATCAAGATCGCTTTGCCGATGCCAGCGATTTCACCTTTTTGTTTGTTGGCAGTTTCGA
Source organism: bacterium (assembly GCA_046757165.1). GTDB lineage: Bacteria > Zhuqueibacterota > Zhuqueibacteria > Oceanimicrobiales > Oceanimicrobiaceae > JBHHXT01. The sequence goes on from JBHHXT010000053.1 coordinate 4,496, forward strand.
GCTGGAGACCATGAAACCGCTGGTGGCGAAATACCTCGGCGGGCTACCGGCGGTGAATCGCAAAGAGGCATGGCGAGATATGGGCATCGACGCGCCAAAAGGCATTGTCGAGAGAAAGGTCAAGAAAGGGCTCGAGCCCAAGAGCCAGGTCCGTCTTATTTTCACCGGCCCTTTCAAATGGAACCGCGAAAACCGCCACCGGCTGTTTTCCATGACTTCGGTTCTCCAGATCAAACTGCGGGAAATTCTGCGCGAGGATCTGAGCGGCACCTACGGCGTCGGTGTCTGGCCATCCGTTTCGCGCCACCCGGATGAAGAGTACAGCATCAACATCGCGTTCGGCTGTGCACCAGAGCGGGTCGAGGAGCTCACCCAAACCGTCTTCGATCAAATTGACAGCTTGAAGACCCACGGCACCCGTAGCAAATACTTGAAAAAAGTGAAGAAGAAACAAACCCGCAAACGCCAGACCGACTTGAAGAAAAATGGTTTCTGGCTGCGCTCGCTGCGCGCCGCCTATTATCACGGCGGCGATCCAAAAACCATCCTGCAATTCGATGAGCTGGTGGACAGCCTGACGTTGAAGGATATTCGAAAGACTGCTGAGAAGTATTTCAACACCCGCAATTATGTCAAAGTGGTTTTGCTGCCTGAGGAATCTTAAGAGATGGTGAACACGTCGTCGATGAAATTCAAGGACCACTTTTCCGGGCAGGCCGGGGAGTACGCGACCTACCGTCCGACGTATCCGGCGGAGCTGTATGCCTATCTGGCGGCGCTCGCGCCACACCGGGAATTGGCCTGGGACTGCGCCACAGGCAACGGTCAGGCCGCCCTGGCGCTCGCCCCCCACTTTGCGCAAATCATCGCCACAGACGCCAGCCAGCAACAAATTCAAAACGCCATACCTCATCCCGGGATCACCTACGAAGTCAGAAAGGCAGAAGACTCCGGGCGGGCGACAGGGTCATGTGATTTGATCACCGTGGCCCAGGCAGCACACTGGCTGGACCTGGAGCGCTTTTTTGCGGAATGCCAGCGTGTGCTCAAGCCCGGCGGTGTGCTCGCAATCTGGGGATACAATCTGCTGACGGTCGACCCCCTGATCGACGAGATTCTGTGGACCTTTTATTCAGGAATTGTCGGGCCCTACTGGCCGCCAGAACGCAAGCTGCTCGAAGACAGGTATGCAACCCTGCCGTTCCCATTTGACGAGCTCCAGGCCCGGCCCTTCAAAATGACCTCGTTCTGGTGCCTCGCAGATTTGATTGGCTATTTGAACACCTGGTCTGCCACGCAGAGATTCGCCCGGCAAAACGGCACAAATCCGATTGCAAGAATCCAGGACAAACTCGCTGTCGTCTGGGGCACACCGGAGACGCAAAAGCGGATCGAGTGGCCGCTCGCTTTGAGAGTCGGGCGAGCCAAACCCGATGCCTGAACCGAGCCAGCCCTGCCGAAGGCGTTGGATTGAACAACCTGAGGAGCATATAGGCCCCACGGGGGGGGGCATGGCTCCTTGCACCCAGGTCATTTTGCATTTTTCTTTTTGATTTTTCCATTCTGGTTCAAATACCCAAATGTTAGACCCGATCCAGTTGATCGAGAAATACTACGATTGCAAATCCACCGTGTACCAAATCCTGCTGGTGCACAGCGAGATGGTTACCCAGAAGGCGCTGGCTCTGGCGGAGCGCGTGCCGCGTCTGGAGCCGGACGTAGAATTCATCCGCGAAGCCGCCATGCTGCACGACATTGGCATCTTTCTGACCCGGGCGCCGGAAATCGACTGCCATGGCGACCAGCCGTACATCATGCACGGCCCCCTGGGCAGGGAGCTGCTGGAGCGCGAGGGCCTGCCACGCCACGCGCTGGTCTGCGACCGGCACACGGGCGTGGGAATCAGCAAGGAGGACATCCTCCGCCAGGACCTGCCGCTGCCCCGGCGTGACATGCTGCCGGTGACGCTGGAGGAGAAAATCGTCTGCTTTGCGGATACCTTCTACGGCAAGAATCCGCAAAAACTGCGCAAGGAGAGGCCAATCGAGAAGATAGAACAAAGGGTCACGCAATACGGCGGGGACAATCCGAAGAGACTGCAACACTTTCTCGACCTTTTTGGAGTGTAAAGCCATCCTGAAATGGTGCCACCAGAATTCTGTTTACTCGATGACTGCGGAGCCGGAGGTCCACGTTTCCCCTTTGACTTTTCACATTTCACAAAAATCTCGCACCTGATTGACACCGCCATCACCCCATCAACACACGAGGTCCAATCATGCCGATCAAAGTCGCCATCCTGACGATTTCCACGCGCGGGAGCGAGGGCAAACGCAAACAAGACAAAAGCGGAGACACCATTAAAAACATCATCCGCAAAATCGACGGCCAGGTCGCCGATTACAAGGTCATCCGCGATGATCAGGAACAGATCATGTGGGAATTGAAACGGTTGGCTGAAGTGGTCAAAGTCGACCTCGTGCTCACGACCGGGGGCACCGGACTTTCCCCGACGGATGTCACGCCGGAGGCGACCCTGGCTGTCATCGAGCGGCGCGTGCCCGGGCTCGAGGAGGCGATGCGCATGAGCGGCTTCCGCAAAACGCCGCATGCGCTGCTTTCGCGCGCGGTCGCAGGCACTTTGGAGAGAACATTGATCATCAACTTACCCGGCACTCCCAAAGGGGTGCAGGAGAATCTGGAAACGATTCTGGAGACGATTCCGCATGCGGTCGAAGTGCTGCGCGGCGGCTTCATTGCAGACAAACAACACCAGTACAACCAACCAAACCCGGAACAAGAAAATAAGATCTAAAGGCGGAGTTCGCCAGGTTTACGCAAAGAGCGCCAATATCTCCCTTTGAAGGGAGACAGGTTTTCGCTCGTCCGGAGCGAAAAGCAGAGGGGTGTCTGCTACACACAAGAACAAATTATTGTTGACTTTTAGAGTTTTTTGTTTTAGATTTGATGCGTTGTTCCGTGTAATTCCTCGTAATAGGGTCGAGGGAGTCTCCACCAACAAACCGTAAATTTGTTGTTACCGCGGAACCCAGGCTCGTAGACAAACCACCAGGGTGGAGACTCCAAATGATAATAATGACCACTCCCCCGAAATGGGACTTTCCTTATCATTGGATGTTCTTATTCAGTCAATGTCAATCTTAATCAATCACACAGCGGACCACCCACAAGTACGGTGGTGTACCAAAATAGGTCTGATTGCCTTAACAACACTTTGTTCTTGACAATCTTGTCTCAGTTTAGTAGATTCCGGTTGAGGAAAAAGAGGGGGGAAGGGACTCCTGCCTAGAATAATTCGTTCGCCAGACACCACAAGAAGACCTTTAGAATACGAAATCATAGTATTTGGTTGAATTCCCGTACCTATTAATAATGTAAGGAGGTGATTTAGAAAATCTGTTGAGCCATATTTTGTTGTTGATTACTGTATGAGGGTAGTGCAAAAAAAGGAGGACTATTCATGTCTAAGAAATCACTGTTTGCGGTATCATTGTGCCTGTTGGTACCAGCACTTGTGTTTGCGCAAGGTAGAACCACAGCCTCGTTAAACGGCATGGTGACGACCAAGTCGGGTGAACCGCTTGTTGGCGCAAACGTTGTCGCGGTACACGAACCTTCGGGTTCGACTTTTGGCGCAGCCACACGCTCCGATGGGCGTTTTAACATCTCTGGTGTTCGTGTTGGCGGACCTTATACTGTCACCGCCAGTTTCATCGGTTATCGAACCGCCAAGCAAGAGAACGTCAACCTGGCTTTAGCCCAGGATTTGAGAATCACTTTCAGTATGGTCGAAGAAGCGCTCGAGCTGTCTGAGATCGTCACGGTGGCAGAAAGAGATGCGATTCTCACGGCCTCGAATACGGGAACGGCGACCCATGTCACCACGGCTCAGATCGAACGTCTGCCAACCATTACGCGCACTATATCCGATTTTACACGGCTTACCCCGCAAGTATCCGGATCGGGCGGCAGCGGTGCCACCAGTGTCGCAGGCAAGAATAATCGGATGAACAATTTTCAGGTGGACGGCGCCGTGCTCAACGATGCGTTTGGGCTCAATGCCGACGGTTTACCCACAGGAGCCGCCCGCGCCCAGCCTATCAGTCTCGACGCCATCGCCGAGTTCAACGTGGAAATCGCCCCGTTTGACGTCCGTTCCGGTAGCTTTGCTGGCGGCCTGATCAACGCCATTACCCGCAGTGGGACCAATCACTTTGAAGGCTCCGGTTACTTCTTCGGCCAGAACGACTCCTTTGTCGGAGAGCTCGATGACAACGAATTTGGCAATTTCGATGACTTCCAGGGCGGTTTTCGGTTTGGCGGCCCCCTGGTCAAAGACAAAGTCTTTTTCTTTGTCAATGGAGAGGTTAGACGCCGAGATTTTCCCATCGAAGCCGGTCTTCTCGGTTCCGGAAAAGCAAATGAATTTCCGATCTCAGATGCTGAGATGCAACAGATCATTCAGATTGCCAATGACGTTTATGGCTATAATCCAGGCGGCTTCGCTCCGTTTACAAACGAAACCAACGACCAGAAAATCTTCGCAAGGCTGGATGTTAATCTCTCACAAAATCACCGGCTCACCATCCGGCACAGTTTTGTGGACGCCGAGCGCGATGACGGTATCGACCGCAACGCCCGCGAATATACGCTCGAGAGTAATCAGTTCAAGCGAGATAACCAAACGAACTCAACGGTTCTGCAACTAAACAGCACGATTGGCAACAACATGGCCAACGAATTCAGGCTCGCGTACACAACGATTCGCGACAAGAGAACACCGCTGTTTGCCGCCGCGCCGGAATTCGAGTTGAATCTGGAAAGAGCGGGGGATGGAATTGGTGAAATAAGGTTTGGGGTAGAGCGTTTTTCCCAGGCCAATGCCCTGGATCAAAACACATTTGAATTCACGAACAATTTGCACTATTTCACGGGCGACCATACCATCACGGTCGGTACCCATAACGAATTCATCTCTTTTGACAACCTCTTTATCCAGGATGCGTTTGGCGCCTACGAATTTGACGTCGAATTGGATGATCTCGCCAGCGGCGCGGATGACTTCTCCCAGAACCGCCCGTCGCGTTTTTTTCTGAGTCAATCTCGCGTTCCGGGCGTTGATAAACCGCGTGCAGACTGGAGTTATATCCAACTGGGTTTCTACGCTCAGGATGAATGGAAAGCGTCGCCCGAGTTGAACCTGACCTTTGGGCTGCGAGCCGATATTCCATTGATGCCGGATGACCCGCTCGACAACTCTCAATTCACGTCTGAGTTTGGCCGCAAAACTTCGGATGTCCCCAGTGGCAATATTCTTTGGTCGCCGCGCTTTGGGTTCAATTACGATTTATCCGAAGACCGCACAACTCAAATTCGAGGTGGTGCCGGGATGTTTGCGGGCCTGCCACCGGCTGTCTGGCTGTCAAACCAGTATAGCAACACCGGCGTCGACTTTGCCCGTGTTTTTCTGTCCGGCTCTTCCATTGAGGGTATCCAGGCCTCGGCTGATCCAAACAACCAACCCAACGTTACAGGCGACATCCCGACTTCCGATATCGCGCTGACGGACGAGGACTTCAAGATGCCGCAGGTTTTGCGCGCCAACCTGGCCATCGATCATCAACTTCCCAACGGCCTGGTGGGCACGCTGGAATTCCTGTACTCGAAGAATATCAACGACGTTTTCTTCAGAAACCTCAACATGGGCGATCCCAACAATCCGGGTGCACGAATTGGAACCACGCCAGATGGCCGTTCGGATTACGGCAGCTCGCGCTTGAGCAATAACTTCAACAGCGTTATCTTACTGGATAACACCACTGAAGGCCGTCAATTCTTTGTTACAGCGCGTATCAAAAAGCAGCTCAATCGTGGCCCGCTCAGAGGTCTGTTCGGCAGCCTGGCTTACACATTCAGCGATGCTACCGACATCAATAGTGGCCGCTCGAGCCGTGCTATTTCAAACTGGCGCTTCAACGAGACAAGTGACCCCAATGGTGAAAAAGCCGAGACCTCCGATTTTGAAGTCAAGCACCGTCTCGTCGGGGATCTCTCCTATAATCTCCAATACGGGCGTGGCTTCGGCACGACCTTCTCAGTCTTCTATGAAGGACGCTCCGGAAATGGCTTTAGCTATATGTATGATGGCAATGTCAATGGTGATGTGTTTACCTTTGACAACGATCTTGCTTTTGTACCGGCCAGCCGAAGCGACGTTTCATCGCAGGTTTCAGACGAAGAGTGGCAAGAAATTGAAACCTTTATCAATTCAAGCTCTGCTCTGAAAGACGCACGCGGCAAAATATTTCCACGTAACTCCGCACGTGCGCCATGGCAAAACCGAATGGACCTGCGTATTGCCCAGCAAATTCCGAGTGTCCGGGGACAGCGTTTCGAAATCACCCTTGACGTCATCAATTTTCTCAGTCTCATCAATGATGATTGGGGGAGAATTGAGTTTGTTCGATTCGATGCGCAAAACTTCCTCAACTTCCGCGGCTTCGACGATCAAAACAAACCCATCGTCGATTTGGATGTCCGCGACCGTAATAATGATAATATCGTGACGGAAGACGACGTGTTCCAGACGGCGGATTTCTCTTCCCGCTGGCAATTCCAGTTGGGCGTGCGTTATTCGTTCTAACCCATTCGCCCTGAAGGAGCGGATGTTTTCTTTAGCACAATAGTCTGTAACTCAAGGCCGATGCTCACGTCAGCATCGGCCTTTTTTTTGAACTTGGTGTTCGACCCGACAACGTGAACCAGCAACGAAAGCGTTTCTTATGAAGACAAACAAGCGATGTGTCGTGGCATTCCTGCTTATGGTAGCGAGTTCCCTGCCTGCCAAAGACCTCGGCCTCATTCACTCCTACCTCATCCTGGGCGGCACGCAAGGCAACCAGATCGAACAGTTCAACGAACCCGATGCGGTCGCTTTCATGCGTGACGGCCGCTTGCTTGCGGGTGATACCGTCAACGGCCGGTTCAAGATGTACACCTTCTCCGAAACCACGCTCTCGATTGTCGCGGTGGGGAGTCCGGGCGGCGGCGATTGCCAGTTCGACAACAGTCTGGAGGTTGTGCTGGAGAGCGGCCGAGAAATCTACAACGAGGTTCAGGGGATCAGTTGCAATTCCAAAGACGAGATCTTTGTCGTCGACCAGGGCAATCGCAGGATTCTGGTGTTTGATGCCACGGGCACCTGCTTGCCCGAACGCACCATCGCACTCGAACCGATCCTGATCAAACCAGACCCGGAAAACGGCACAACCTACACCAGTATCCAAGGCCTGACCGTGGACGGCGAGGACAACCTTTACTTGACCGATACCGGCACGCGCACAGTTTACAAATTTCTCCCGGACGGCACCCTGGACCCCGAATTCGAGTTCCAGGCCAGACAGGGAACCGAATACATTCTCGACGATCCAGAATCCATGGTCATCCATCAGGACTGGCTGTACGTCGCCGATGAGGGACACCATGTCATCAGAGTTTATGAGCGCAAATCTGGCAAGTTTACGGGCAAAACCATCGGCCATCCGGACTTGTTCGGCGCAGATGTCGAGGGTCTCGCCATTCACAACTCCCATCTTTTCGCCTTGAACGAGGCCTCCGGCCAGGTGGTCATCTTTGACCTGAGAAAAAACGACCCATCTGTCGTGGCTCAATTTGGTCAAACAGGAGTGACCCCGGGACGATTTCTTTCGCCAGACGGCCTGGCCATCAGCCCGGACGGCAAATACCTGGCCGTCGCAGACCAGGGGAATTTCAGGATTCAGATTTTCCTGCTGGAAGAGATTGAGTCTAGATTGGGGCATTGAGGCTGTGTTTCATTGTTCTATTGCTGCTTCTTCCCTGTTCCTTGTTCCCTATTCCCTGCTCCCGCTTACAACCTCGTGAATCTTGCGGCTCACTTCCTCCATCTCGAATGGTTTCTTCAAGACCTCGATGAACCCGTGCTGGCGGAAATCCTGCAGGACGGGATCATTCAAATACCCGCTCGAGACGATGGCCTTGACCTCCGGGTCAATTCTCTTCAAGGCCCGCAAGGTTTCCTTGCCTCCCTTCCCACCCGGCACGGTTAAGTCCACGATAATAGCGTCAAATCTGTTGCCGGAAGCGAAACTGTTTCGGTATATCTCGACGGCATCATCGCCGTCTTCCGCCACTTCGACCTCGTAGCCCAGCCGGGTCAGCATGGTCACCAGGCTGTTGCGGATGAATGGTTCATCGTCCATGATCAGAATCCGCCCGCTGCCGGTGGGGAGCGAACCCTTCGGCGCCCCGCGATTGGGCTGCTCAGCCGCCATCAGCCGGGTGGCGGGCAAATAACAGGTGACGGTCGTTCCGGAACCAACCTCAGATTGGACGATGATGAGGCCATCGTGATTTTTGATAATCGCATAACTGGTCGACAGTCCCAGACCACTGCCATCCGGTTTGGTGGTGAAATACGGGTCGAAGATTTGCGCCAACTGCTCTTTTGGAATGCCATGTCCCTGATCTTGAAATGTCATTTGGACGTAATCGCCATCCTGCAACGGAAGATTCAGCTCGCCATTTACAACGACATTGGCGGCCGAAACCTCGAGGCGGCCGCCATCAGGCATGGCTTGCACGGCGTTGATGACGATGTTGGCGATGACCTGGCTGATCTGCACTTCGTCCACCTCGACTATCCACAGGTCCTCGGACAGACACAAATCGCAGGTAACGTTTGAACCCCGCAACGTAAACTCGATGGTGTCGCGGATAAGCTGGCCAATCGACGTCGCTCTCTTGAGCGGCACACCGCGCTTTGAAAAGGTAAGCAATTGCTCGGTCAACTCTTTTGCTTGCAGACACGCATTCTGTGCTTCATTCAGAATCGCGTATTTGTCATCATCTTCGGCCAGATCCATCTTCGCGGTAGAAATATTGATGAGAATGGCGGTCAAGATGTTGTTGAAATCATGCGCAATCCCGCCGGCCAGAACGCTGACCGATTCCAGTTTTCCTGTATCCAAACGCTCCTGTTCAAACAGCAGGGGTTGGCTTTCCTGTGTGGCCGGGCCGGGGCGTTTTCTTTGTGCTAACTCACCTGCCGCCTCTGGCAGGAGATTGTTTTTCCGGAACCCCCTCGCCAGAGCACCCACGACAAGTGTCAAGACAACCCCCGCCATGAACGGCAGAATCCAGTCCCAATCAGGAGGATACAAACAAAGGAGAACGGGAGTGTCACACGACAGAAGGAAGGTGGTGGAAACCATAATCATTCCCCACCCGGGTGGTTCACTCTTCCCACCCGGTTCTCAGTCCACAATTTTCTCCCACAATCTCCTGAATGTAAAATCTGAACGCCTAAATGTCAACGCATTTCCCGGCCCTTTTTGCTTGACAATGAAGCGAGCAAGCGCTAATTTGAATTTTATTATTTCGGTGGCTCTCGGTGTGGTGAAACCGCAAAGCTTATCCTGTAACCGCGAATGGGCGCGAATGCACGCGAATAAAAAAATCAGGGCGAAAAAGAATTGGCGTGCATTCGGGTGAATTAGCAGGTGGTCAAGAAGGGTCGTGGTGAAAAGTTTGCATTTTTGTGCAAAACTCCATTTTAGAAAAAACTTATGAGATAGTAAGAATGAGCGAATTGAACATGACTTTGGACAAAGACCTGCAAGCTATCCAGGAGGTTCGCAATCTCTGTGCACAAGCGAAGGCCGCGCAATTAACGTTCAAGGAGTTCAGCCAGGAAGAAGTTGACCGAGTGGTCTCGGCAATGGCGGCGGCGGGCTTCCAGGCGTCTGAAAAGCTGGCGCAACAGGCGGTGCGCGAAACGGGGTACGGCAATGTTCCGGACAAAATCAAGAAAAACCAGTTCGGTACCCGCGATGTTTACGAGTCCATTCGCGATCTGCGCACGGTCGGAATCATCCGCGATGACCGCAAGAACAAGATGCTCGAAATTGCCGAGCCGATGGGAGTGGTGGCGGCCATCATTCCGACCACCAACCCCACGTCAACCGCCATGTTCAAAATCTTGATTTCGCTGAAAGCGCGCAATGGCATCGTGATTTCACCCCATCCGCGGGCAACCAAATGCATCCGGGAAGCCACCAATATTTTGATCGACGCCGCGTTGGGGGCCGGGGCACCGGAGGGTTTGATTGGTGTCATCAGCACACCGACACTACAAGCCACACACGAGCTGATCAAACACCCCGCGGTCGACGTGATTCTTGCCACGGGGGGGACCGGGCTGGTCCGCGCGGCATACAGCGCCGGCAAGCCAGCCTATGGCGTCGGCCCGGGCAACGTCCCCGTCTATATCGACCGCTCCGCCGACTATCGAAAGGCGGTTTCCGACGTCGTCGCAGGCAAGACCTTTGACCATGGCACGCTGTGCTCCTCGGAGCAAGCTGTGGTCGTGGACGCCCCCCTGCAAAAACGCGTCAAGGAAGCGCTGAAGGCAGGAGGCGGATATTTTATGGCGCCGGAGGAAATTCAGAAGCTGGAAAAAGTCCTGCTCACCCCGAACTTCCTCGTCAATGCCGAGATGGTTGGCAAAGCGCCGAAGGTGCTGGCGCAGGCAGCCGGCTTCCCCATTCCCGAAACCACCAGAGTCCTGATAGCCGAGCTGGCCGGGGTCGGGAAAACCTATCCCCTTTCTGCCGAAAAGCTCTCACCGACTCTGGTCTTCTATCAGGTCAGCGGCTGGGAAGAGGGCATCCGTCGCTCTGTCGAAGTCTTGAATTTCGGTGGACGCGGCCACACCGCGGCCATTCATGCCAAAGACGACCAGGTCATCCGACAATTCGGGTTGCACGTGCCCGCCTACCGTGTGGTCGTGAACTCGCCGGCTTCCATCGGGGCCGTGGGCTACACCAACCAGCTCATGCCTTCGATGACACTCGGCTGCGGCAGCTACGGCGGAAACATCACCTCCGACAACATCAGCGCACACCATTTGATGAACATCAAACGAGTCGCCTATGAAACCCTGCCTTACTCGGCGCCCAGGAATGGCACGACCTGGCGTCCGACCATTCGCCACGATTGGCAGAATCGCGAGGCGCCTTACATGAAGGCGCTCTCCTCCGAGGTCTCGAGGAAAGGCTCAGCCGCCAAGCCGGAGCAAGCCGCTCAGCCACCTACCGGACCCGCTCTCCCCGCTGAAAATGACGGGGGATACGGTTCATCCGGCATGTCGGAAGCGGAGGTCGTGCAGGTGGTCGAGGCGTTTCTCAGGACCCGAGGCCAGTGAGCGAATTGAGACAAAATACCAACAAAATCCCAGAGCGGCCGAACCGCAAATGAATGGAACACGGATTTGGTCTTGGATGAAAACCAAAGAATCAGGAGCCGAGAATAGATGGAACACGTATCTAACGGATTTAGCGGATCGGAACGGATTTGGACCTTGGATGCAGCCCCAATCCGTTCCGATCCGTTGAATCCGTGTCATGCGCGTTCTATTTTCTTGCACGTTTTTGTAAACTTTATTGATAATACCATGGCAGATGAGGCGCTTCAAGAAACGCTTGCGTTGCTTAAAATCGTTTCTTTGACGGATGAAGATATCAAGAAGGGCGAGGTTTACAGCAAAGAAGAGGCGTTTGAGTTCATCTGGTCAGAGATTGGTAAAGGTTCTTGAGAAGAAACTGAAAGCCCTGTTCCCTTGCAGATGACTCGCAAACTCATCCCGGTTGGCGTCTCGAACCGCCACCTCCATATCTCTCAAAAAGACTTAGAACACCTCTTTGGCGCAGGCTCGCAGTTGCAGGTCTTGCGTGAGATTTCGCAAAAGGGCCAATTCGCCAGCCAGGAAGTGCTCGATGTGGTGGGCGCCAAAGGAAAGATCGAGCGCGTTCGAATCGTCGGGCCGGCGCGCGGGCAGACACAGTTGGAAATCTCACGCTCAGACGCGTACCGGCTGGGCGTGGACCCGCCTGTGCGCTACTCCGGCGATTTGGCGGGGACCCCCGGCGTCAAACTGGTTGGCCCGGCGGGCGAGCTGGAGCTGCCTGAAGGTGTCATCGTGCCACAGCGCCACATCCACATGAGCCCGCGCGATGCGCGCGAGTTTAGCGTCTGCGACCGGCAGCGCGTCTTTGTCGCGCCGGTGGAAAAGCACGCGCACGACCCCGGCTGCGAACCGCGCTCGACCATCTTCGGCAACGTTCTGATTCGTGTGGACGAAACGTTTGTGCTGGATTTCCACCTCGACCTCGATGAAGCAAACGCTGCCGGCCTCGAGACCGGAGACCATGTCTACATCGTTCGGCCGGATGCGAAAGCCCAGCCCGTGCGCAACCGCAGGCTGATCACCGAAAATGAGGTGCGGCAGGCGATCATGAATCATCGCAAGATCGTCGTCCCCGCGGGCGCGATCGTGACACCGGCGGCGCGCGATCTGGCCAAAGCGCATGATGTTTTTGAGGATGACACGGATCAAAGAACCACATGGAAACTTTCTTAACCTGAATAATTCATTCAACGCAAAGGCGCGAAGAACGCAAAGAGAACGCTCAAGCCGGAACCAAAAAAAGAAAATCAAAACCGAATGCAAAGGCGCAATGAACACGCAAAGGTTTTTCTCTGCGATCCCTTCGCGTCTTTGCGTGAAACCTTTATCTTTTGGGATTTAATTTTCGTTTCTTGCCAAAAAATGACAGAAGAAATCCGCGTGGGTCTTTTTATCCGTGCAGCGATCGCAAAACAAAACTTGATGGAATTCTTCCACAACACATGAACAGAGGCAGCTATCCGTTCAAGCTCCTGGCAAAGGGCCCGTTCACGCACCAGCAGGTTCAGGTCCGTTGGAATGGGCAGCCACGGCAGTATTCAGAATCTGTGCAAGCAGGAATAGATGACTACTGGCGCCGCGAGGTCGAGCAGAGTGCAAAATCCGAATACCTGTTCAACGGTGATTTGTGTCGGCTTGCGAATTGGCAGGCTTCCGGGCAAGGCTTGACGCTCATCCTGGAGTACACCAACTACAAAGAGCTCCTTTACTCGAATTATGTGCGCGACCAACGTCCGAACCCGGCGGCAGACGGCTTTGTTTCAGCAGCTCTGGGCATCAGTTTGATTCTGGTCAGTCAGGACCACCAGATAGTCCTGATAAGACGCACGGAGACGGTCGGGGAGAGCCCGGGGAAACTGGATGTCATCGGCGGCCATGTGGAGCCGTATGCTCACCAGGTTGCGGGTCGACCCGATCCCTTCCGGGCCATGCAGGCTGAATTAGCAGAAGAAGCTCATCTTTCTGTGGACAGCCACGCAGACCTTCTCTGCCTCGGCTTGCTGGTGACGACGCAGACGGAAAAGCCGGAATTGATCTTCTTGCTCAACAGCCGCACGAGCCTGAAGGAGATTCTCGCTGCAAGTGCCGCTCAGCCGTCGCCTGAAATAGCGGAGCTGCTATCCGTTGAAGACGACCAGGACACGTTACACGCACTGCTGCTCGCGAAAAAGGCGGCATTTAGCCCATCAGCGCTTGGGGCGCTCTGGCTCTACAAAGAAATGATGGAGAAGCTCAGTGAACGCTAAGCCCGGAAGACATTTGTTGGCCCTGCATCTGCTCGCCCTTGCCCTGCTTACCGCTTGTGCTCCCCTGGGCCGGCTCGAGAAACCGGCAACGGCAGAGATCGACCTGCCAGAGCTTCAGCGCCGGATCGACACCATCCTGCAGGATTCCGTCCTGGCGCATTCGCGCGTGGGCATCAAAATCGTCTCCCTGGCATCCGGACAAACGGTCTACGAAAAAAACAGCCACCTGCTGTTCCACCCGGCTTCCAACATGAAACTGCTGACCACTGCCACCGCCCTGACTCGCCTCGGCACGAATTTTACCTTCAAGACCATCCTCTATGCCGATACAGCCGCTGTCTTTGATTCGGTGATCGTGGGCAATCTTTACCTGAAAGGCTTCGCCGACCCGGAGCTCTCCCTTACTGATCTGGCATGGATGGCGCAACAGCTCAAAAAAAAAGGCATCCGAAGAATTACCGGGGATCTCGTTTGCGATGACACGACCCTGGACGAGCTGTACCGGGGCGCAGGCTGGATGTGGGATGATGCCTCTTCCTGGTACTATGCGCCCATCGGGGCTTTGACGGTCAACGACAACTGTGTCACCGTGGCCGTGAAGCCAGGAGCACGGGTCGGCGACAGCCTGCAGGTGCGGTTGGACCCGCCGACCGCGTACATGAAAGTTGCAAACCTGGGCCTGACGGTTGATTCGCTCGATACGATTCACATCAAAAAATTCAAGGTGCAACGGAAGTGGATAACGCCGGAGAACACCGTCGTCATTTCGGGCGGGCTCCCACCTGGCGCGAAAGAGCGGCGCTATGTTATCGACGTGGTCAACCCGACCCTGTTCACGGGGACGCTTTTCGCCGAAGCGCTGGAACGAGAGGCGATCGAATTGTCGGGGCAGATTGTGGCAGGGGAGCTTCCCGATACCAACGTTGTGCTGGTTACCCATCTATCGCAGCCGCTCGCTTCTGTTGTCAGGAACACCAACAAAATCAGCGACAATCTATCTGCGGAGCTGATTCTGAAAACGGTGGGGGCGGAACTGAAAGGCACGCCCGGAACCGCGAAAAAAGGCCTGGCCGTGGTCAAGGAATTTCTGCACGAAGCAGGGGTGGACACGACGGCGCTCTCCCTGGCGGACGGCTCCGGGAGCTCGCGCTATAACCAGATCTCACCAGACCACATCATGAAAGTGTTGCAGGCCATGCACAAAGACTTTCGCCTTCAGGCCGAATTCAAAGCATCGCTCCCCATCGCCGGCGTCGATGGCACATTGCGGCACCGCATGAAAACCACGCCGGCGGAGGGCAAGCTGCGGGCCAAAACCGGCAACCTGCGCGGAGTTTCTGCCTTGTCGGGTTACACCACAACGGCCACCGGAGAGCTGCTGGCGTTTGCCATGATCATGGAGCACTTTGTGGCTCGAAACGCGCTCGTTAAGCAGGTTCAGGACAGGATCGGATCGGTGATTTCTGGGATGGGTGACACAAGCAAGTAAATTCAGGAAAACGTGCTGGACAGCAGGTTCGCTGACTCAATGCAATTCACATAAAGAAGAAAATCTTAACGAAAATACTCCCCATCATACCGAGAAGCGCGATGAAAAGTGTCAGGGAAAGATTCTTAGCGCTTTGAATCTCCTGGCTTAATTCGCTGCGCAAGGATTGCATCTCCTGGCGCAGTTCGTTTCCCAGGGCCTCCACCTTCGTATCCAATCGGTCAACTTTTTCGGCCAGATTCTTGACCTCGTTCTCAACAATCAGGATGCGGCCGGCGGGAGATTTCCGCACCGCCTCAACGTCCTCGATTCGCTGCGACAAATAGCGCTCGATGATTTCCTTGACTCTCTCTTCTGTTACCGGGCCGGAGGGCATCTTTCATCCAATTCTTCTTGTGCCGGGAAATACAAAACCAACCTCAATTTAGGGAACACCTGCTTTTTTGGCAACAAGAATTTGCGCAGCCTTCACTCCGAAAACGCCGCCTTCAGCAGCTCACTCTGCTTCTCAAACGCCGCGCGTGGATCGGCTGGCGTTTTCATCATGGCGATCTCCTGGCTCAACAGACGGGCCAGATACATGGTGTGGCTGGCCTTTTGTTTCGATTCGCGTTTGTAGAGCGGGTGGTCTCGGTTGATGTAGATGATCTGTCCCTGGGTGAAGCACTCGGGGTCATCTTCGCCGAAGTGGTCCAGACAGCAGGAGACCAGGTGGTCGCCGACAGAGATTTTGCGGATGACCGTGTTCGGGGTGAGCCGCTTGACAACCGGAGCCTTCTCCTTAGCAGGCCCGGTCTCGTACGTCCCCTCGGCATCTGAGACGGTGTTTTCAGGCGTTAAACCGTCTGCTTCTTCCGAGGCAGGGAGGTCTCCATTCTCGCTCTCCGGGGTCATTTCTGCATCCTGCATCTCAGCTTCCGCCGGCCGGGCCTGGCCAGGCTCGCCGAGTGCGTCCGATTCCTCGCCAACTGGCAACAAGCCGGCTTCTATGAAATCCGGATGCCTGCCGAGGGCAAGCTGGATGCGCTCGATGGCTTCCTTGAGCGCCCGTTTGACCTTCTGCGTTTCCTTTTTGTCAGAGAGCCGGCCAACTTGCTGCTGCACCTCGCTCATGACCTTCTCCATGGCGGCCACAAAGGCTTCGTACTCGGGGGTGTCGACCCGGAAGCCGCTGCGATCGCTGGTGACCACCAGGAAATCCGCGTTGGCTTCGCCGCGGACGCGGGCGCCTTCTTTGCCCCAGGTCTGGATGCCGAAGTACTCCGTTTTCACCATCACGCCCTTGACGCGCACCCCAATCCCCATCTCTTTCGCCGCAGCCTGTGACGCCGGCACGAGCACGATCTCGCCGTGCACCGGGCCGAAAACCGTCCCTTCCAGAAACGGAAGACGGTGCCCTGGAATTCGGGCAAAGACAACGCGCTTGCCGTTGACATAAACAGCAAAGTTCTGTGCCTGAATCGGGACGCTTTCCAGAATCTTTTGTCGAACCGTGTCCGGATCGAACGTGCGCGTCAGCCGCGACAACGTCACCGTGGTGCCATCGCCGCGCCGGGTGTCAGGTGCCAGAATTTCCATCGGCAAATCCCAGTGCTGGCTGCTCTGTGTCCAGATGTCTTTGTCAAAAGTTACCCTGGCGGCGAACTGTTTGCGTTGTGTGTAGACTTCAAAGCGCTGGCACGCTGCCAGGCTCGCAAACTTGCCAATGCCAAACTGGCCGATACGGTCGCGTTTGTACACCGGAGACTTGCTTTTCTGTAACTTTTCAGGCGAGCCGATGTTGAAATACTGCTGCAACCCTTCGCCGTCCATCCCGGCACCGTCGTCCTCGACTTTGACCATGTCAGGGCGAATCGTCACTTTCACGCGCGTGGCATCAGCATCATAGGCGTTGTTGACCAGCTCCCGGATCAGCTCAATGCTTTCGGTGTATAAACGTTCGCCCAGGGTGGTGATGTGACTCTTGTCCACTGTGATGGGAAGGGTGGTTTGGGATTTGACTTCCATTGCAAAAAAAGGTTGGTTGTCCTTATTGGATTGTATGCTCTCACATAACAAAGAATAGCTTGACAAACATACTCCCAACGAGGCCCAGAATCGCAATAAGGAGCGTCACGGACAGAGTCTTCGAACTTTGGATTTCTTGCTTCAATTCTCTTCTCAGAACGCCAATCTCAGATCTTATTTCTCTTACGTCGCCACTGAATCTATCTTATCATTAAATTAATGTTCTTGACTTCGTTTTCAATGATCAAAACCCTCCCCGCAGGCCCTTCGGTCAAGACTTCTTGTGCCATCTATCTCCCCTCGTGATTCAGCGGGTCGCTAACCTCCTCTTCATCTGTTACAAATAAAGAAACCCAAGAACAAAAGTCAAAAGGATTCTTTCTAACTGTCCCCCCATTTTTGCGGACAGCTACTTCACGTCTGATCCAACACGGTTTGCAACTTCTGCGAAAGAATTATTGGGAGTTAGCCGGTGAAAAGGATTATTCTTGGCACCCGTCAACCGAATTGCCTCGAATCCAGGAATCGACTCGAAACCGCAACAACGAACCCGATCAACACGATCAAAAAGACGCTGTACGCCGCCGCTGAGCCGAGATTAAAGATTCGCAACTGCGAGATGATTTCAACGGAAATCGGCCGGTTGAAATAGTTGTACAGCAAAATCGAAGAAACGAATTCACCCAACGCCAGGACGAACGCCAGCAGGGCGCCGGAGAGCACGCCCGGCGCAATCAGGGGCAAGATCACTTTTCGAAAAGCCAGCCACCAGCCGGCGCCGAGATTGCGGGCAGATTCTTCCAGAGAGGGCTCGAACCGTTCCAGCGCAGCGTAGGTGGAGCGAAACACCAGAGGCAGGTTGCGGATAAAGTAGGCCAATGGTAAAATCCAGAAAGACCCGACCAGTATTTGCCCGGCGGTGAGCAAACGGGGCTGATTGAACGTCAGAATCAGTGCAATCGCCAGCACCGTGCCCGGGATCGCCCACGGCAGCATGGTCAAGACTTCCACGGCTTTCTTGCCGGGAAACTTCTTGCGGATCAGCAAATACGCCGCACCGACGCCGAACAGAACATTGGCCACAGTGGCCAGCGTCGCCATCTTCAAGCTGTTGACAACCGGCTCCACCACCCGGGGATCTTGAAACAAGCGCGTGTAGTTTTCGACCGTGTACGCCGGAGGCAGCGTCTGCCAGGTCCAGGTACCATTCTTGACAAAGGAAATGAGAATCACCGTAACATGCGGCAAGATCAGCACCCCCACCCAGCAGATGCCCACGCCGGCCATGAACCATCGTGCGGCACCGCTGGTGATCGGTTTTGGCTGCCGGCGCACGCCTTTGCCGCCGCCGACATACTGTCTGCGCTCGGAATATTTCCTCAGAAGAATCAAGAACAGAATGGAAAGGCCCGCCAAAACCACGGATTGCGTCACTGCCAGGTCGAGATCGCCATTGAGCTTGCTATTGTAGATTTCGAGGCTCAGGACCCGGAAACCCCCGGCAAAGATGAACGGCGCGCTAAAAGAGGCCATCGAGGTCATGAACACCAGGAGCGAGGCCCCTCCTAACGCCGGGGTCATCATCGGGAGAATGACTTTTCGCAGCGCGAACCAGCGACTGGCTCCGAGATTGTAGGCCGCCTCCAGCATCGAGGGGTCCTGTTCGTTGAAAAACGCCGAGGCAAACAGGTAAAAATAAACATACATCGTGTAAACGTGCACGACAAGAATTGCTGCCACACCGTCGACAGAAAAGGGCACAGCCTCCAGTCCCAAAACCGCCTGAATCGCACGGGGCAAAATCCCGCTCTCCCCAAATAAGAACAGGAATGCCAGCACCCCCACCAGCGGAGGCATGACAATCGGCAGGACAGCAATCGCGGAGAAAAACGTTTTGCCCGGGAAATCATAATGGCTGAAAAGATAGGCCAGAGGCACGCCCACGAGCGCGGAAAAAAGCACGGTGAGCAAAGAAATATAGACACTCCCCCACAACGCCTCCAGATTAGCGGAATGCTTGAAATCAAAAAAATCCAAATAGTTGGAAAAGGTCACCTGCCCGTTCCGGACAAAGCTCTGGTGCAAAATTTCAAGATGGGGATAAAGAACGTAGGCGACCAGGACAAAACCAATCGGCAGCAGCAGCACGAGCAGCGGGCCATATCTTTGCCAAAGGCGATAAATGTGGCATCTTTCGGGCCGCGAAGAATCAGGCATTGGGCAACACTTGAATACGCTCAGGACTGACCCGCAAAAAGACACGACTGCCGACCTCTCTGGCAAAAGCCGTTTGTGCCGCAAGACTCTTGACGCGCAGCTCGAGGCCGGCCACATCGACGACGTAATCGACGATAGAACCAGAAAATTTCATGGCCCGGATGGTCGCCTGGAATTCATTGCTGGCATGGTGTGCCTCCGGCACAATCCGAATGGCTTCCGGTCTCAGGCTTACCGTCACCGCCTCGCCCGTTTCAAACCGCCCGTTGGCATCTGGCGCCAAGAACAGCTTGAAGCCGGCGGAAAACGCCACGCCAGCTCTGCCCTTCTCCAGAATCGCCTTGCCGGCGAGCACATTCGAATTACCGACAAAGTTGGCGACAAACGCGTTCGCGGGGTGTTGGTAAATCTCTTCCGGCGTGCCGACCTGCTGGCAAACGCCCTGATTCATGATCGCGATTTTGTCGGACAGCGTCAACGCCTCTTCCTGGTCATGGGTCACGTAAATGGTGGTGATTCCCAGACGGCGTTGCAGGTTCTTGATCTCGTCGCGCGTTTCTTCCCGCAGTTTCGCGTCCAGATTGCTGAGCGGCTCATCGAGCAGCAGAGTCTCCGGCTCGATGACCACGGCGCGGGCCAGGGCAACACGCTGCTGCTGGCCGCCTGAGAGCTGGGTGACTCTTCTGCTGCCCAACCCCTGCAGGTCTACCAACTCCAGCGCCTTGCCCACACGGCGCTGGATATCCGGTTTCAAAACCTTGCGCGCCAGCAGACCGAACGCAATATTCTCAGAAACCGTCATGTGCGGGAAAAGTGCGAAGTTTTGGAAGACCATGCCGGTTTTGCGAAGATTGGCTTTCAAGAAGGTGACCTCCCGGTCAGCCAGAAAAATCTGACCCGAGGTGGGAAACTCGAGACCGGCGACCATGCGCAGCGTGGTGGTTTTGCCGCAGCCGCTCGGGCCAAGGATGCTGAAGAATTCGCCTTGCTGGATTTCGAGGTCGAGGTCACGAACAGCAGTGACTCTGCCGAACTTCTTGTTGACGCTCTTTAGCTTGACGTTTGACACGGTGTTATCGTATTGTTTCTGAACCTTTGCACAAGAAAATGGCTAATGACGCGAAGCGAATGACATGCCGCTCATTGGGTCATTGGGTCATTGGCCTTCGGCGTCATGGCCTTCGGTGTCATTTGCATCTGTCAATGACAGCGAAGCGTTAAGGACGAGACCCCCGCCCTCTAATATTCGCATCCCAGAACTTCATCCACTCTTTGGACTTCTGTGAAAAAACACGCCAGTCGATTTTCATGGCTTTGATCTTGGTTTCAGACATCCAGGCCGGGAGCGTTTCCTTCGGAATATCCTCCCGTGCCGGAATGCGGAAATACTTGTCGGCCAGGATCGCAAAGGCCTCCGGTGTGGTGATGAACTCATAAAACTTCTTCGCAAGCTGCGGGTGCTTGCAGTTCGCCACAACCGCCAACCCCTCGACGAGCACCGGGGTGCCACTCTTCGGAATGACGTAGTCGAACGGGTAGTCATAGACCCGCTTCTGCAGTTCGATGTCCGGCATGTTCCAGAGCGTGACCAGCGCTTCTTGCCGCGCGATTTGCAGGTACATGAGCGTCGGATTGGCCGGGTACGACTTGGTGTTAGCGTCCAGTTTCAGCAGCCAGTCATAGCCGGCGTCGGGCGTGCCGGTCTCCTGGTAGAACCGCCAGATCATGGCCGAGTAGATGGCTCGCATGGTGCCAGACGCGAGCGGATTGCGGATGGCAATCTTGCCCTGCCATTTCGGCTGCAGCAGATCGTCCCAATCCTGTGGCGCCGTCTCCTGGCTCAGGACCTGGGAGTTGAAGGCGATCACTTCCGGCGTGAGGAAGGTGCCGTACCAGCGGTCCAGGCTGTCGTGCCGGGCGGGATCGATTTCACTCGCCCAGCTCGGTCGGTAGGGCTCGAGCAAGCCCTCGTCGGCAGCGTTCATGAAAAAAGAGGACGGCGCCCCCCACCAGAGATCCGCCTGCGGATTCGCCCGCTCCGAGCGAATGCGGTCGAGCACGTCCTGCGAGCCCATGTCGAGCCAGTGCACCTTGACGCCGGCATGGGCTTGCTCAAAGCGCCGGGCGAAGTCGTTGAGCATTTCCTTGCCATGCGGCGAATAGACGACAATCCGCTGGTCAGCGGCTGTGCGGGCCGTTTCATCAGATGACTCACACGAAAACAGAAGCAGGGTCGCAACAAACAAAACGAATGATTTCATAAGCCCGTTCGTTAAACTGTCGATTCAAATCAAAGTGTAGAAACGGTACGATGAGTTTTGGACGTGAGATAATAAGGAAAGAAAAAGTAAAAGTCAATTTCTTTGGGAGCGCGGAGCGCAGGGCCGGAAGCGGGAACGGAACGCCTCTTCCCCTCTCGCTCCTACGCTCTGCGTTCTTCCTCCCCTCTCGCTCCCATGCTCCGCGTGGGAGCGCCGGGGCCGGAGGGCACGCTCTGCGTGCAGTGGGAGCCGGAGCCGAGCCGCTCACCTTTACCTGGACTTCACCCGCGCCAGCACCCCCTCGAAGGCATTGAACACAATCCGGGAGTGCCTCTCGCTCCCATGCTCCGCGTGGGAGCGCCGGGGCCGGAGGGCACGCTCTGCG
>JBHHXT010000054.1:0-26259 GCA_046757165.1 bacterium
TGTCCCCTCCCGGGAGGGGAGCGGGGCAAATCTCCTCCCGGGAGGAGACAGAAAATGAACTTGTTCATTTTCAGAGGTGGGTTTGGCCGGAGATGGTTTTGCCCGTTTTCTTGTGATTTCGACTTAGAGATATTGGAGATGCTGATGAGAATCTTGCTTTGAAATCCGGACCTGGCCAAAGCGGCGGGCCAGATGATAATCTGGCTTCAAATTGTTGACTCAGCCATTTATTCTCTGTCGAGCCATTTTTCAATCAAAGGTGGCTGATAGGAGATGAGCTTTTGCAGCAAGGTCTCCGCACCCTCTGCAACCAGGACCATGGCGCGGTGCGCCTGAGCCAGAAATCGTTGCTCAACGGCATGGTCGAGAAAGCGAATGAGATGGGTGAAATAATCTGTCACATTGAGCAGGCCACAAGGTTTTCTGTGTAAGCCGAGCTGTGACCAGGCGAGGGCCTCAAAAAACTCCTCCAGGGTGCCGAGTCCACCGGGAAGCGCGATAAAGCCGTCTGCCAGGTCGGCCATCAGCATCTTGCGTTCGTGCATGGAGTCGACAATTCGCTGGTCGGACAGGGCCGGATGGGCGACTTCCTTGTCGACGAGAAACTTCGGGATGACGCCGGTGACGTGCCCGCCGCTGGCCAGCACGCTGTCGGCGAGCATGCCCATGATGCCGACGTTGGAGCCGCCATAGACCAGGCCGATTTTCCGCCGGGCCAGAAGCTGGCCCAGATTTTCAGCCTCAGCACGATAATCGGGCCTGGCGCCCGGGCTGGAACCACAATAGACGCATATGGTGTTCATTTTTGCCTCCAAACTCAGTCGTGTCCAGTTATGTAACGGGGCTGTCCCCAAAAGGCCCCTGTGCCTGTCATTTCGAGCGAACCCGAGAAATCTCATAGGGCAAGGGACTGCGGTGTAAACAATTGTTTCCCAAAACCCTACGATGAGTGCACAGTCAGATTCCTCCCTTCGGTCGGAATGACATTTCTGGGCTTTTGGGACAGCCCTGACGATTCAACCTCAACGAGTCACGACATGAAGGTCGTGTTACACAATCTTATCGGCTTTTTGGACAGCCCCCGGATCATACAGCGGCCCCGAGTGCCAGACTACAGCATCAAACACGCCTCCGCCGCCAGCCAGATAAGCTTCTCCCGCAGCGTGGACCGTTTGACCCAGCCCCGGCTTTGCCACCTCTCGCCGCTGACATCATCGCCGCCATACAAAATCTGCCCAACGCAGACGTCGCGAAACCTGGCGACGGCGAACAGGGCAGCGGCTTCCATCTCCACCGCCAGGCAGCCTTCGGATTTACGCTGCAAGATTTTTTGTGGCGTTTCACGGTAGATGGCGTCCGTCGTCCAGGTCCTGGTGAGTTGATAGGGCAGAGCGTGCTTTTTCAACGTCCTTTCGATGGCCGCCACGGCCTCAGGGCTGGCCTCGACTTCGCGGGCCGGGGGCAGGTAGTGGTAGGAGGTGCCTTCGTCGCGAATGGCCGCCGTCGGCACGAGCAGATGCCCGACGGCGAGGTCGCTATCCAGAACGCCTGCGCCGCCACAAGCGATGAATTTTCGGCAGCCGAGGGCAATGACCTCCTCAAACAAACCAGCGGCGAGGGGTGCACCGACGCCTGGATGGAAAAGCGCCACCTCCCGGCCTTTGACAGAAATCACAAACACGAGATGAGCGCCCATTTCGCTCTTCAGCTTCTTGATTTTACGGGCTTTGCCAGCGCGGTGCAGTTTGTTGATTTCGTCGTTGAAAAAGCACAGCACGCACCTTTCCGGCAGGTCCATAGGTTTGACCGTATGTTGCGGCGTGATGATCGCCTGCGGCTCCGGATCGAATTCCAGGATGGGGTAAAGCTGTTTCATGGCGTGGCCAGGTTTGGGGTTAAGAATCCAAGATTTTTCGCAGACTTCGCGGCGAAAAAAGTCATTGGCGCTTCGCGCTGTCATTGGCCCTGCGGGCATCATTTGGTCAGTGGTGGCTTAATGACGCCCAAAGGGCAAATGACAACAAATGACCAGCGAAGCTCAAATGACGGTTTCTTCAGGAAACGATTGACCCAAAAGAACTATCACTCACTCGCTTTCCGCAGACGACGTATGGTCGTGCACAATGCGCCAGCCTTCTCGCGTCTTGCGCAGAAACAAGGTAAACAGTCCCCAGGGCGCGTCCTGCTCTCGCAGGAGCTGCCACTTGCCGAAGACCAGTCCCGCGTCCGCTGAGATCACGGTCACGTCGAGATTGCTGAACGTCAGCTCGCCCATGGCCGCCTTGCCCGGGTAGCGCGTCGTGTACCGCTGGAACACAGGCTGCCAGCCGTAGGAGATGGTTCCTCCGCTTGCGAAGCGCAATGAGTCTGACTTCCAGTATCCTTGCATGAATTTCTCAATGCTGC
Source organism: bacterium (assembly GCA_046757165.1). GTDB lineage: Bacteria > Zhuqueibacterota > Zhuqueibacteria > Oceanimicrobiales > Oceanimicrobiaceae > JBHHXT01. The sequence continues at coordinate 2,407 of JBHHXT010000054.1, forward strand.
CCTGATTCCAGCCCGCTTCGCTATCTTTCACGATAGCCAGGATTTCCCGCCGGGCGGCCTGTTCATCGAAGATGACTTGCTCTTGACAGGAACTCACACAGAGCAGCATAAAAAGTAGAAAAGCGATTCGAGTTTTCATTGTTCCTCCATCACAGTTTCTTCGTAGTGTCAAAAGTTTATTGACGTTGTACTATCTAAGTTTCTGTACTCACGATACTTATGCAGCTCACCCAAACCTCTCCCCCTCAATCAATAGACCGCAACGCGGTCAAACATCGCAGCCCAGGGTTCATCCCGACTTGTCGGGATGAACCCTGGGGCGCTACGTCCTCAAAAGATGAGACCCCAACGGGGTCAAACAGGCTGAAGCGCGCGTGCTCCCGTTTGTGGAACCCCGTTGGGGTTCAGGTGAGCATTGCCTTGATGACCCAGGGGTGCCGCGCATGCGGCACCCCTGGGCTGTGTTGTACGACGCTTTCAGCGTCAGAACCGTCTCGCCTTCGTCGCACAGTGCTACCGGTAAAGCCATGCCTTATAAACGCATAAGCTAAACTTTCATTTTTTCATGAAACTTTTGACACTACCGGTTTCTTTCAGCGGCAGGGAGCACCTAGCCTGAATAGTTCGCGAACGATTGTTTTAGCCAGGTGTTTCCGAAAGAACATCCGCTGTGGACTGCACCCGGTTCCGTTTGTGGAACTCCGACAGCGGTTCAATAAACCACCGTCGGAGTTCCAGGTTGGGTTTACTGGGATGACCCGGGGCTCCGCGCATGCGGCACCCCCGGGCTGTTCTGAATGACGTACCAGGTGACACTGTTTTTTTTTGGTGACTCTCGGTGACTTCAGTGATTTTCGGTGGTCTAAGAATTTTGACCTATTCATCCCGGATGTGCAATTTTGCCACTCTGCCATCAGCACCGGCGGCCCAGCCGGCGGCTTTGCCTGAACCGAAGTTCAGGGTATGGTAGCCGACCGTGTCGATGAGCGTCCAGGTCAGGCCATCGTCGAGGGAATAGCTGGTGGCGTGTGAGCCCACGGCCACGACCACCGGGGGTGCCGTTTGCGGCACATAGGCGACACAGGAACGGTACCCCACTGTCGCCGGCTCGGCAAGCAATTGCCAGGTTCTCCCGCCGTCACGGGTTCGCGCCGCATTGCCTGCCGCCGCCTGTGGCTGGGCATGGTCGCCGCCCACGGCAACACCGTTTTGCGCATCCCGGAAAGCGATGGAGAAAATGCCGGAGGACGGGGTGCCGCTCACCAGCGGTGTTTCGGTGACCCACCAGGTTTTACCCCGGTCCGAGGAGTGGAAGATGCGGGCGGCAGCGCCGCCCGAGCAAATCCAAACCCGGGACGGACCCAGGGCGCAAATACCGGTGCCGCTGGCGGCGAAGCCGTATTCGCCATCATGCAGGGCAGGCAGGTGCTCCGGCGCCACAGGGACCCAGGTCTGGCCACCATCCGCAGTGGTCACGATCACATGTTTGCCGCCAACCGGGTCGCTGTAGGCGATGCCGTGCTCCCGGTCCCAGAAGGCCATGCCGTCGAAGAACGCCTCCGGGAGGGTGGTTTGAAATTGCAGCCGCCAGCTGCGACCGCCGTCGACGGTCTTGTAAATCCGCGACTTTTCTCCAGCGCCGGCGCTCATCAAGTAGGCAGTGTCAGCGTCGAACGCTTCCACGTCGCGGAAATCGAGCGAATCTGCGCCGGGCACGCGGGGATAGTGCCAACTCTCGCCGCCGTCGAGCGTGCGCAGGGTTTGTCCGCCGCTGCCGCTGGCCCAGGCCACCCTGTCGTTGACCGCGCTCAAGCCGCGCAAAGAGGCCGTGACCCCACTTTTCTGAGGTTGCCAGCGCAGGCTGAATCTCTTGTCAACTTCATGTCCCGATTGTGCCTGCACGAGGCTGATATGAAGTAGACAACTGGTCAGAAGATAGAGAGGGGTTTTCAATAGATTTCCCTTTTTTTCGGCAAATTCGTGGATGCCCCACAAGGGGGCATGGCTACATGGCATTTAGAACGGTTTGTAGAGTGCCATGGTGGCGGCCACCGCACCGAGCGCCAGGATCACGTAACCGAGCATACCTGCTTTGGATTGCATGCGACCGAGCATGGCGACCGCCCCGCCCAGGATGAGCCAGATAACAAATTTCACCGCGATCCAGCCCCCAAACGATCCCCCCATTTTTGCCACCATCAACACCAGGCCAAATCCGGTGGCCAGGAGCAAAAGCAGGCCAACACCGTGCAGCATGGCAATATTCTTTTTGACCGACTTCGTGCTGTCATTCAACGCGGCCCGGATGATGGCGCCGCCTAATGACAGAAAAACCATGAGAATACCAAGGATGTGCAAGACTCGAAGCAAGTTGTAGGACATGTTCCCTCCTTAGGTTGAGTTAGACGCTTGGCACTAGACATCGACAAAGTATTGTCGACAACTTATTTGGGGTCAATCGTTTGCTGAAAAGACCGTCATTCGAGCTTTGCTCCGTCATTTGGTCCTTGCTTGCTCGATGACGCCGCAGGGCAAATGACAGCGCGAAGCGCGAAATATTGAGTCCACACGGATCAAAAACCCACGCTGAAAATGTCTGTTCGAGAAATCCGTGTGGTTTTTTTGTCCGCGTGGAATAGCTTACTTTTCCTGCCCCGCGGCCATTCATTGAGTATTTCGCAAGCAACTGTCCTGGAGAACACCATCCAGGGTGTCGAGCAACAGGTCCGCATTTTCCGTGGTAAAAACCAGAGGCGGCTTTATCTTCAACACGTTGTGGAATGGACCGTCGGTGCTGACGAGAACGCCGTGCTCTTTCATTCTTTCAACGATGTACGAAGCTTGCTCCGCTGCCGGCGCGAGCGTTTCGCGGCGCAGCACCAGCTCCACTCCGAGGAACAGGCCGAGCCCGCGCACGTCCCCGATCAGCGGATGTTTCTCTTTTAGATTCCTGAGACCCGCCAGCAAATAAGCGCCCACATTTCTGGCGTTCTCTTGCAGATGCTCGTTTTCAAGGACATCCAGCACCGCCATGCCAATCGCACACGACACAGGATTGCCGCCGAAGGTGTTGAAGTACTCCATGCCGTTGTCAAAGGATTCGGCGATTTCGCGTGTGGTCACGACCGCTGCAAGCGGATGGCCGTTGCCCATCGGTTTGCCCAGGGTCACGATGTCCGGCACCACGCCCTGAGCTTCGAACGCCCAGAAATGTGAGCCGGCACGGCCAAAGCCGACCTGGATTTCATCGGCAACACACACGCCGCCAGCCTGCCGAACGAATCGATACGCCTCCCGTAGATAGCCTTCCGGCAAGACGATTTGCCCGGCGCAGCTCAGGATGGATTCGCAGAAGAAAGCCGCGATTCCTCTCTGATTTCTTTTGGCCACGCGGATGACTCTGTCCACCTCCCCTGCGTATTTTTCACCGACTTGCCGATCGGCGCTTTTGTATTTGCCACGATAGGTATCGGGCAAGGCGACTTTGTGGACGTAAGGCGGGGCACCGCGGCCGCCCGGGCCGTCAAATTTATAGGGACTGAGCTCGATCAACGAGCTCGTGTTGCCGTGGTAGGCTCCCTCCAGAACGATTATGTCCTGAGCGCCGGTGTGTGCGCGCGCCATGCGCAGGGCGAGCTCGTTGGCCTCGCTTCCTGTGCAGACGAAGGTGCAGACCTCGAGGGCGTCCGGAAGCGTTGCGCACAGCCGCTCTGCATAAGCAACGACGGTGTCGTGCAGATAGCGCGTGTTGGTGTTGAGCACGGCAATTTGTTTCCGGGCCGCCTCGACCACATGCGGATGGCAATGGCCAACGTGGGGGACGTTGTTCACAGCGTCCAGATAGGCCCGTCCCGTTTGGTCGACCAGAACCTGCATCGAGCCGCGCACGATCTCGAGTGGCTCTTGGTACGAAATGCTGAGCGACCCGGCAAAATGCTTTTCCCTGGTGTGCAAGATTTCCTGCTTGCTGCGTTTCGCTTTCGGAAAGCAGGTCTCAGGGATCCCCAGGAGCACGTTCGGATCCGGGCAGAGGCTGAGCCAGATGTCCCGTTCACTGGCAGGTGCCACGCCCGGAAAGTCTCCTTCCTTGCCTAGCATGTCGGTGATGATCTGGAAATGCAAATGGGGCGGCCAGTCGCCGTTTTCCGGGAAATCTCCGATGCTTGCAATTCGCTCGCCCTTATTCACCGGCTTGCCCTTGTAAAGCCCGTTCAGAGAGTCTGCGCTCAAATGTCCATACAGGGTGAAAAACCTGAGGTTTCTTGATTCAATGATGTGTTCGATGATGAGGGTCGGGCCATAGTCGCGCCACGCCGTGTTGTTTTTGAAACTATGGATCTTGCCCGCCAGCGGAGCGAAGATTGGTGAACCGGCCGCCATGAAAATGTCCAGGCCAATGTGGATGGTGCGCCACTCGCCGCCTGCGGTCTTGAACTGCTGAGCGGTGTAAACCTGGCGCGCCTCGTTGTAGCGACCGATGCCGACTTCCACCCCTGCCGCGCCCAGGCGGTCAAAAAGCCACGCCGTCAGCTCAGCGGTTGAACGGTTTTCAGAAGGAACGAGGCCGTCGGAACTCTCGACACTTAGATCGAAAACAACGTTGGCAGCCGATTGCAAGTCTGGTTCTACAACTCGCCCGACCTGGTCACGGTTTGCGAGCAACCAGCTCACGATTTTGCCGGAGTGTGGACAGGGCGGCAGGCCGCACGCATGACGAAACGCACAGGTGGCGAATTGGGGCGAGACCTCGCGCAGCTTTTCCAGTGTCTCCCAGGCCGGCTGCTCGGTGACGGTCAGGTAGGTCATGTCAGGTTCCTGCTTCTTTTGATAAGCAGCCATGCAGACGCTGACGCACAGCCGCATGCAGATCAGATGAAACAGAACCTGAATCTCGCTTTCAGTCAGCGCAAGCGTTCGGTGGTAGCCGGCCACGACGTGGGCCGCGGCGGAGATGGGGTCTCGCTTCGCCAGAATCGCGTACGCTGTGGCAATCGCCAGCTCGTTGACGGTGTGCGAATAGACGGCGTCCCCGAAATCGATGATGCCGACTACTTCCTTTTGCCATAAGCCATCCTTCACAAGGAGGTTGTAGTCGTTGGCGTCGTTGTGAATCACCGACCGCCGCAGTTCCCCCAGGTGAGGCAAGGCAGAGCGTTCATAGTGCAGCAGGAATGACTCGACCAGGGCACGCCGGGGGCCGGGTTCGAGTTCGCCGGCGTATTTGCGCACCACCTCAGGCGCCCGTTGCAGATCCCATATCAGGTTCCGCTTTGCCGCCGGATGTGAAAATGTTTGCAAAGAGGCGTCCATCAAAGCAAGCGCCTGGCCGATGTTTCGCAATAGGTCCGGCGGGTGTGGTTTGACATCCACCAACCGCTTGCCGGGCACGTAGGTGAGCACCCGCACAAAGTAGCGCGTGCCACTCCCATCTGAAACAAAGCGGATCGGCTCGCCTGATTTCGAGTCACAGGGCTGAGGGAAACGAGGCACCTGCCGACAACGGCCCAGGTGTGTCATGAGTTTGTTTTGGAAGTCGAGAACCGCCTGCGTTTCGTCTGCGTTTGAGATTTTGACCACAAAGCGCTGGCCGGAGCCGGTTGTGAGCAAAAAATTCTGATCCCGATCACTGGGAAACGCTGTCATCGACCCCTCGAGACCGAACATCTCCGATACAAACTCTCCCGTTTCAGCTTCGGAAAAACCAGGACGCTGTGGTTGCATGGGTGGGTTCTTTTGACTAACCTGCATTATTCACAATGGAACACGGATCTGAACGGAATGGAATGAGTCGAAGTTACTGAATCTGGCTTGTGTAGTTCAGCCGCTTGGTTTGCCAAAATCAGATCCGCGTAAATCCGTTCTATCCGCGTTCCATTCATTTTCGGATGCGCCGCGTTAAAGCCGCAGAGGGTGTCACGATGATTTTGGTGCCCCCTTCTGTTTCTGCTCGATCCTTGCCCAGGAGTCCCGCAGCGTGACGGTGCGGTTGAACACCGGCGCCCCGGGCGCCGAAGCGATGGTGTCGACGCAGAAATAGCCCTGGCGTTCAAACTGGTACCGGCTGCCGGGTTGGGCTTTGGCCAGACTGGGTTCGACCTTGCAGCCGCGGAGCACCTGCAGTGAGTTCGGATTGAGGCATTGTCTCGAGTCAGGGGCGGCGGCCGGATTGGGCGTTTCGAAAAGGCGGTCGTACAAGCGTACCTCCGCCTCCATCGCATGGGCGGCGGAGACCCAGTGCAGCGTGCTTTTGACCTTGCGGCCGTCCGGCGAGGCACCGCCGCGGGTCGCCGGGTCGTAGGTGCAGCGCAGCTCGACCACTTCACCGGCCGCGTCTTTGACCACCTCTTTACAGGTGATAAAGTACGCGTAGCGTAGCCGAACTTCCCGACCTGGCGCCAGACGAAAAAACTTCTTTGGCGGGTCCAGGCGGAAATCCTCACGCTCGATATAAAGGACGCGCGAAAAGGGGACGGGACGCGTTCCCGCACCTGGATCTTCCGGGTTGTTGATGGCTTCCATTTCCTCCACCAGGTCTTCCGGATAGTTTTCGATCACCACGCGCAGCGGCTTGAGCACGCCCATCACGCGGGGCGCGTGTTTGTTCAAATCCTCGCGAACGCTGTGTTCGAGCAGGGCGAGATCAACCATGCTCTCACGCTTCGCCACGCCGATGAGCTCGCAGAAGGAGCGGATGGCAGCCGGCGTGTAGCCTCGCCGGCGCAGGCCTGCGAGGGTCGGCATGCGGGGGTCATCCCAGCCGCTGACATGGCCCTCTTCCACGAGCTGCAGAAGCTTGCGCTTGCTCATAACGGTGTACGTCAGATTGAGTCGCGCAAACTCGATCTGCTGGGGGTGATGGATGCCCAACTGGTCGAGAAACCAATCGTAAAGAGGCCGGTGGTCTTCGAATTCAAGCGTGCAAATCGAATGCGTGATCCCCTCGATGGCGTCACACTGTCCGTGCGCCCAGTCATACATGGGATAAATGCACCACTTGTCCCCGGTGCGATGGTGCGGCGTGTGTAAGATGCGGTACATGACCGGATCGCGCATGTTCAGATTTGGCGAGGCCATATCGATTTTGGCGCGCAGCACGCGCGAACCATCGGGGAAGTCGCCGGCGCGCATGCATTGAAACAGGTCGAGATTCTCTTCCACAGCACGATTGCGGTACGGGCTTTCTTTGCCAGCCTTGGTCAGGGTGCCGCGGTACTCCCGAATCTGCTCGGCGGTCAGGTCGTCCACGTACGCCTTGCCAGCTTTGATCAGCTCAACGGCAAGCTGATAGAGTTGCTCGAAGTAGTCGGAGGCGTAGTATTCGCGCCCCTCCCAGTCGAACCCCAGCCAGCGAACGTCCTCTTTGATGGAGCGGACGTATTCATCTTCCTCCTTTGTCGGGTTGGTGTCATCGAAGCGCAGGTTGCATTGACCGTTGTGCTCGGCCGCCATGCCGAAATTCAAGCAGATGGACTTGGCGTGTCCGATGTGCAGAAAACCGTTCGGCTCCGGTGGAAAGCGTGTGATGACCTTGCCCTCATTCTTGTTGTTTTTGATGTCCTCTTGAATGATATTGCGAATGAAATTGGGGACCTTTGAAGGCGCCGCTGCTGCCATATTCTCTCTTCCTTTTTGATCAAATAGTGGTTGCCTGTGAGCGTTCCGAGTCACGGACGAATGCAAGTATAAGACTCTTATTTCACAAATTCAATAAGAATCACGCGATAGAACGCACGGGCGAATGAGCCGTTCTTGAAGTCATCTTCCTCGAGCAGGCGGCCCGGTTTTGTGCCCGAGTTCGGGTGCTATTTGTTCCTTTTTTTCCGCCCTTTCTTCTTCCGTTTCTTTGGGCGGCTTTTGCCGGACGTCCCTCGCCAGATCTTTCCTCGTCTTGTGCGTCTATCCCCTTTTCCCATAAGCATTCCTCCATTTGAGACCGGTTCTGAAAGATTGCCACGCCAGTTTGATGGCAACGTGCCCGCTGTTGACGCCACGGAGACAAAAAGTGCACTAAAATAACAAACTCGAGGTTCAAAATCAACCACCGAAATTCCTTCGGTGACATTCGGGGCCTCGGCGATCTTCGGTGGACAAATCAGGAGCCGCTGTCTTTCCACCGAAGTTTAACAGAAGGTACCGACTGTCACCGAATTTCTCTTTGGAATGGAAGCCTTCGGTGACTCTCGGTGATTTCGGCGATCTTCGGTGGATGAAAAACGGCCCGTGCGGGTGAAATAATCCTTGCCTTTCGTTTGTTGATTATTTAACTTTTTGTCTTAAATCATCTCCTATTCTTCATTCCAGTGGTCGAGTCAGCCCGGATTTGGCGGGCTCCAGAGAGCAACATGCCAAGAAAAAAACTAAAGAAGATGCTCGAGGTTGATTCATTCGCAAACGTGTTTCACACGAACTCGCATTCGTGCAGCTCTGAGCTGAAAGCGTACTTTGTGCATCCCGGTTCGATCACGCTGGAAATCGGTTGTGGGCGCGGCGACTACTCCATCACCCTGGCGCAGGCGTGCCCGCAACGGAACTTTGTCGGCGTCGATGTCAAAGGCGCACGGCTGTGGACGGCTGCCCGCCGGGCTTTGAACCTTGGCGTCAAAAACGTGGCTTTTCTGCGGACGAGAGCTGAAACGCTGACAGAATATTTTCAGCCGGCGGAGATCGATGAGATTTGGATTCCCTTCCCGGATCCGTTTCCGAAGAAGCGAAACGTGCGCCGGCGGGTCACGGGCCCGGCCTTTCTCGAGGTCTACCAGCAGGTCTTGAAAAAAGGCGGCAAGGTCCATCTCAAGACCGACGACCAGGCGTTCTTCGATTTTACGTTGGCAAACCTTTCCGGTGAAGGTTTACCCGTGTTTGAATCCGTTGAAAATCTTTATCAATCCCAACCGGGAATCCCGGAAGTTGGGATACAAACCAAGTATGAGCAGCAACACCTGGCAGATGGCAGAACGATCAAGTACGTCTGTTTTGGGTTCAATTGACTTGGCGGCTGTGCGATCTGACCGTAGCCAGACCGCCCTTGTGGGGTATGCCAGGAGCAGCGACCCACAAGGGGTCGGGGCTACAATTCTGCTACTCTTGCAATCCTAATCTGCCAGGTTGATAATGCACATCATCATTAGTCAAGTTTAGAGTCAAAAACTCTGGAGTCAGGAGGAGTGACTCGTTGACATCCAGCACGAAAAACAACCTGGGGACACACTATGCTCGATCTACCGTTTGAGACCACGCTGGTCATTGCTGTTGCAGCCGTTTCTCTCATCCTTTCCGTTTTGACCTTGCTCATCCTGCTTTTGAACCGGATTCGGCGAACTTTCATGCCAGGCCCGGCAGGGCATATCAGCATTCCGCAGCACGTGTTACGCTTTCTGGCGACCTTCCTCTGGATCACGACATCGCTGGCGGTCTTGTTCATCGCTGCTTTCGTGCAGTCGTTTCAAAGTTTCACCAAACGGGAGCTGGTTGCAGAAGTGCAATGCCGGCCGCTTGCGGATGAGCCGAACGCCATGCTGCTCGAGCTGACCCAGGTCAGCGGTGGGGAAAGACTGGAAAAACAGGGTTTTATCCTGAAAGGCGATCAGTGGGCGCTGGAAGGCGACATCTTGAAATGGGACGACTGGCTCAATTTCGCAGGTCTGCACACGATGTACAAACTGACCCGGGTGCGCGGACGGTATGTCCACGTGACTGACGAATTGAACGAGGCAAACAGCATATTCAGCCTGGTTGACCAGGAGGATGACCCGCGCTGGCGCTGGCTCTACAAATATGGCTACCGGTTGCGGTTCGTGGATGCGGTCTATGGCAATACGGTTTATACGTATCCGTCTGAGGATAGCGTCTACGAGGTGTTTGTGACCACCTCGGGCTACATTGTAAAAGTAAAAGAGGGCATCACGCGGCAATGAGAAGCAGGGGACAGCAAGCAGAAATGGTTATCTGCTCTACTGTCCACTTTTGGCCACGAATTAACACGAATTAGGGGGCGAGTGTCGTCTGCTCTGCTGCCTCGTCTCAGCCGGGCTTGCCCTGGCTGGCACCTGCTTGATGCAGGGCGTTCGCTGGCTATGCCCGGCTGGTCCGCCACCTGTCTAGTGTCTCTGGCGACCGGTTTTCATCTCTTCGTACTTCTTCAGTTGTTACCGGCGTCAGGATGCTTTTGATTTTCTCCTCGATCTCTTTTCTCCGCGCGTGCCATTGCTGGCGCATTTCATCGCGGTTGTGACCCGGACTCCGGGCTACAGGGCCTTCCAATCCAAAGAAGAATCGTGGTGAAGACGCTGCGAATGTTTTCATCATGATCTCCTTGCAAGAATGTGCACTTGATTTTTGAACAAGCTTTTTGTACCTTTTCATACAAATTATGCAGTCGTGATTTGCCAAATACACACCGAGGTCCTTATGCAGAGTCGCATCGAAGTCAATTCCGAAGTCTGTCACGGCAGACCGGTCATTCGCAATACCCGAATTATGGTCCGAAATATTCTAGGATCGCTTGCCGGCGGCGACTCGATCAGTGATATCCTCACGAATTACCCGGAACTGACCTATGAAGACATTGAAGCCGCCATCGCCTACGCTATTGAATTGGTCGATGATACGCGGCTCAGTATGAAGGTCCGGGGATGATCAAGATCTTGCTCGATCAGAATATCCCGGCTCTCATTGAGCCATGGCTGCACGACGAAGTTGGTAAGGAAGCTGAAATAAGATCGACGAGAAGTCTCAGCATGCAGCGCCTGGCCGATGTCGAGATTTTTCATTTTTGTCAACAGCAGAAAATGGTCATTATCACATATGACGAGGATTTTCAAAATCCGCTTGTTATTAAGGACATCCCGGGTTATGGTGTCGTACGGTTGAATGTCTATCCCACGGGTTTTCGCCAAACGCAGGAGGCTTTGCGACGATTGCTCGAGAGTTACCCGGTCGCAACCTGGGAAAAGGCTTCCATTGTTGTCGATCCCCACAAAATTCGCTATCAAAAGAAATAAGTAGCAAGTTCACCAAAACCAATAGCAACCCTTCCCCCTTTTCCAAACTCGACATCGCCACCGGGTGTATCTGCTCGACTGCCCGCCCTTCTGCCTCGTCTCAGCCGGGCTTGCCCTGGCTGGCACCTGCTTGATGCAGGGCGTTCGCTGGCTCTGCCCGGCTGATCCGCCACCTGTCTAGTGTCTCTGGCGACCGGCTTTCATCTCTTCGTACTTCTGCAGTTGTTCCGGCGTCAGGATGCTCTTGATTTTTTCCTCGATCTCTTTTCTCTGCGCGTGCCGTTGCTGGCGCATTTCATCCCGGTTGTGACCCGGACTCCGGGCTACAGGGCCTTCCCCAATTGGCGGCGTGAACTGTGTAAGAATCTCCTCGAGCTGCGCTTGCTGCCCGGCGTCCAGGTCGAGTTGGTCGGTCAGGTGCGCCAGGCGGCGTTGTATGCGGTCGTGTGCGTGGGCCTGAAAGCGTTCCTTCATTTTCTGCTGGTGTTCAGAAATCATCTCCTGAAAGATTTCCTGCTGCTCCGGAGTCAGAATGTTCAGCATCTGGTCATGTGCATTCTGCATGATATCGCGATGCTTGGCTCTGCGTTCGCGTGCGCTGTCGGTGCTGTTGTGCAAGTCCAGGAGCTTTTGGGCCGTTTGCAAAGCTCTGATTTGCTCCTGCTGCTCTGCCGTCAAATCGAGCTTTTCAGTCAGGTGCTCGATGTGTTTGTCCACGAACTCCTGCGGCACTTCACCGCGATCCAATTGTGCCTTCATTGCCTCTGCCCTGGTGCGCTGTTCAGGCGTGAGGATGGCCAGCACCTCTTTGTAAACCTTTTCCCGCATTTCCTGTCGTTTGGCTTTGAGACCGGCGAATGAGTCTGCGTCCATGCGACCGCGACGCCGGTGGCCGAATTCAGGCCGGTTTTGTTCGATGATCGCTTTGACTTGCTCCTGCTGCTCCGCGGACAGATCCAGCACATCCGTCAACATGCGCACGCCGTGCAAGCGAGGGCCGGGATGACCTGCAAAGGCGGGGGGAGGGATTTCCGGGGCCCCCAGCCCAAGACTCAGCGCAGGGTACTCAGCGCCGACAGGAGTTTTCTCGCTACCCGCACAGGCAAGCAGCATGGGAATGACAAAGATTGAGAAGATTGTATAACGCAATGAGCTTAGTCGTTTCATGTTCGCCTCACTTTTTTGACGGTTTGAAGAATTGCCCCGGATTGAGGCCAGCCAGAGCTGAGGCCTGGCTGGCCCCGAATTCGCGAGCTCTTGATTTCATTCTACCGGTTAGACACCGGAGGCGGGGGTGTTATTCCCGTTCCCTTCCAGGATCAGGAAAATCGTGATTCGGCGGGGGTCCGGGGAATGGCGGTGGGAAGCGTCCAGGGAAAGGTCGGGGTTGGTGCTGCATAAGCTCCCGGTATTTTTCGCGCTGCTCAGGCGTGAGAACCGCTTCGATCTCGGCACGCATCTTTTCGAAGCGAGCGCGCATCCCGCGTCTGTGTCTACGGCGTGCATCGGGTGAAATGCGGGGCGGTTGGAAAGAGGCGGACATGTTGTGCATGATCTCCTTGATTTGCGCCGCCTGGCTTTCACTCAATTCGAGCGCCCGGGATAGCCGGTGCACGCGTTCCTCGATAGCCATCCTGGGGGCTTTCTCGAGGTGCGCTTCCAGGCGTGCAAGCTGGTCAGCGCTGAGAACCGAGGCCAGGTCATTGCGCAGGGAGTCATGAATAGCAAAAATCTCGTCTTCAAATTTTTCCCGCAGATCCGCAATCTGCTCGAAGCGTCGTTGCACGGCTTGCTCGAGGGCCGCCCGCTGCTCTTCCGTCGGTTCGATGATCCGTTCCAGCACATGACGAAAGCGCTCCTGCCGCGGCATATGGCGAAAACGGGCCATACGTTCATGACGAATCGCACCGGAGGAGAGGGCGCCGAGGACGATGCCCAGCACCAGCGTCCCGAAAAGCACCAGAAGCGACTTGGATTTCGTACTCATCAGCTTCCCTCCTCGAGTGTGTCCAACGCCCAGGTCTGCTCGAGCGTGGGTTGAGGCAGAGCCAGAATGGAATCGATGGATAGGCTTTTGGCCTCCAGCAGATTGTTGGCCAGCAGCATGACCAGTAGGGTGCCTGCTGACACCGCAACCAGCCGGAAGGACCAGACGAGCGCGGCCCAGAAGTCCTCCACCTCCTGGCTTGCCGCCTGGATGTGATGCACGACTCGCGCTGAGAAAAAGGGCTTGAACGAGCGCACGGCCTGTGATTGCACCAGCCGCCGCATCTGGTGAAGCCGTTTCTGCTCCTCTCGCAGCTCCGGCGAAGACGCCAGGGCGTTGAGCAGCTCTTCCTGTTCTGTTCGAGACAATTCTTCATCGACAGAACGGTAGAGCAACAGCAAAGTTCTTTCGTTCATATTTCCTCCTGCACGTAGGGCATAAGATAGACTTTCAGCTTCTGTTGTGCGCGGGACAAACGCGACAAAACCGTCCCCAGGGGAATGTTCAAAATCTTTGCGGTCTCTTCGGTTGAGTAGCCTTCGATGAGCCGCAAGACAATGACGGCGCGGAACTCCGGCGCCAGCTTTTGAATGGCCTGATGCACGAGCCTCTGGGTTTCATTTGCATAGCGGGCCTCATCGGGGTGCGAGGCGGGCTCAGACACTTCGTTGTTGTCGCTGCTCCGGAAGAAAAAGCGCCACCGCTTTCTTTTTCTCAACTCGTTGAGACTCGAGTTGATGGCAATGCGCGTGAGATAGGTACCTAATGCAGAATCTTCTCTAAAGCTTTGCATGTATTTGTAGAAGCGGATGAAGACCTCCTGGCCCACATCCTCTGCTGCCTGGCAGGGGCCCAGCATGCCGATCACAGTGGCGGCCACCTGCGGCTCGTACTTCTTGACCAGGTGCTCGAAAGCTGCCATGTCACCGGCTTTTGCCCGCCGCAGGTGCTCGTCGTCTGTCGCTTCCTTTTTCATGGTCTTTTGTTAGACCTGCCGGGTGGCCGTTCTATTCCCTGATGGAGCAAGAATGCCATTCTGCCAAGCTCGTGTTCGTCACCCCCGGTGAGAACTTCGAATCCGTTTTATCACAATCGAGTTGGCCGTCAACTCCAAAGGCGGCATGCATTTTCGCTTGCATTGGATTGGCTTGGATGAAACGCCTCGAGCAATTCCATGCCGCAGGCAGCATCTTCGTAGACGCAAACATATTTCTAATCAAGACAGTTTATTCCTGAACCCGCCTCACGAGAAAAACCGCTCCACGTGTTCTTTAACCTGCTCCAGCTCGGGCGGAATTTCAACGGGAAGGTTGGCAAAATGCGACGCGACGCCCTCCAGCCGGTTTTCATGGTACTTGATTTTGAAGTCGGCAAATTTTAGCCCATGTGCCGTTGAGATGATGACCACTTGCGCGTTCGAATCGATTTCTCCTTTTTCGACCAGTTTGAGAAACCCTGCCAGGGCCACGCCTGTTTGCGGGCAGACGAACAGGCCATGTTTGTCGGCTTGCGCAGCGGCGTTGGCGAGCTCTTCTTCGCTCGCCTGTTCAACCAGTCCATGGCAGTGTTTCAACACGCGAATGGCTTTGTTGATGCTCACCGGATTTCCGATTTGAATCGCGCTTGCCAGGGTGGTTTGCGCTTTTCCGGGCTCGAACTCAGCAAATCCTTTCTTGAAGCTTTCATAGAGCGGGTTGGCCCGCTCTGCCTGGGCGCAGACGAGCCGGGGCAGCCGGTCGATCAGTCCGACGGCGTGCATTTCGAGCAACCCTTTGCCGAGCGCCGAGATGTTGCCCAGGTTGCCGCCGGGTACGATAATCCAGTCTGGCACCTGCCAGCCCAACTGCTGCACGATTTCCATGCCGACGGTTTTCTGGCCTTCCACCCGCAAGGAGTTCATCGAATTCGCCAGATAGATTTCTCTATATTCGGTGAGCTGCTCGATGAGCCTCATGCACCCGTCAAAATCGGTGTCCAGGGCCAGGGTCAGCGTGCCGTTTGCGATAGGCTGAATGAGCTGCGCCGTGGAGATTTTCCCCTTCGGGAGCAGAACCAGCGCAGGAATGCCGGCTGCTGCGCAGTAGGCGGACAGGGCTGCAGAGGTGTCGCCTGTGGAGGCGCAAGCCACTGCCTTGATCTCTTGCCCTTCTGCGATCATTTGTTTGACCATCGAAACCAGGACGGTCATGCCCAGATCTTTGAACGAGCCGGTGTGGCTGTTGCCGCACAGTTTGACCCGGAGCTGCGCGACCCCTGCTGCGCGGGCAAAGCGCTTCATTTCGAACAGGGGCGTTCGCCCTTCCCCGATGGTCACGATGTTTTCTGGCGCCAGGGCGGGACAGACCCATTCTTTCTTGCTCCAGATGCCGCTGGCGGACGGGCCGGTCAGGTCCTGACAGCGGGACGCAAAGAGCGTCTTCCACTCTTCCGCTGGGGTTGCGCGCAAGGCTTCGAGATCATGCCTGACCTCCAGAAGATCGCCACACTTGGGGCAGCGATAGATGATCTGGTTCAAGGGGAATGTTTCGTCGCAGCCAGCGCTGCACTGGAACCACGCTTTGAAGGTGTTCGTTTCCATTTCTTCTGCTTAAATCCAAGATAGATTCTTAACGCTTTCGTGAACGTCGTGATAAGCGGATGCCACTGCCTGGCATAAAAGAAGGTTGCAATGCGTCTGTTTCGATTCAGGAGTTTTCCAAGCCGGTTTTTCAGAATCAATTGCGTGTAGTGCTCGAAGTTAAAGTCTTTGTTGGCGAAGGCGTGCTCTATGGCCCGGGCGGCGACCGGACCGTAGGCGAGCGCCATGGAGATCCCTTCTCCGAGCCACGGCTCGATGCCGGCAGCATCGCCGACCAGCAGGACATTTGGCGCCGCATATTTGCCCTCGGGAGCAAACCAGCGCTCCGGGTGTCCATCCAACCCGGTCGGGTCACTGGCAAAACCGCGGTCGCGAAGTTTGTCCGTCAGAAGCTTGCGCAGGTTCGCACGCTTGCGGGGATCCAGGCGGCTATCGAAAGCACCGACATTGAGAGTGGCCTTGCCCTTGATCAGGCTGGGGAACTCCCACAAGTATCCTTGCAGGTTGTCGCTTCTCAGAGCGCGGAAATCAAACACCGCCATGTTTTCCTGGAATTCGGCGGTCTGCTCCGGATCGACGGGAATGGCGATTTCCATCAGCCGTGCAACGCGCGACGGACTTTCCCTCACCAGCGTGCGACGGACCAGGCTGTTGGCGCCGTCCGCGCCAACAACGACTTCGGCCTCGTAGGTTTGCCTGTTCGTTCGCAGAACCAGTCGATTGTTTTGTCGCCGGATCTCTTGCAGCGGTTCGTTTTCGTGAATTTCGATGCCGGCTTGTTTCGCATGCTGCACAAGAGCGGCATCGAACTCATCCCGGCGTACGATGCGCATCAAGTTTTCTTTGGCAAAATCGATCGGTTTGTCCGTTAGAAAAAACCGTACTTTGTGAATGGGGTAAGTGGCGGCGTTTGGTTTGATTTCAAGGAAATCGAGTATCGAGTCGGCCAGGGCGGTGACGCCACCGCCGCACAGTTTTTGCCTGGGATGGGTCGCCTTTTCCAGAACCAGAACGCCGCCGGCAAGGGCCGGCGCCAATTTTGACAGACTCAGCGCAGCCGAGATACCGGCTGGCCCCGAGCCAATGATGATGATGTCTCGCTTTTCCATTTGCGAAATATGCGCAAAAATGGTGTCTTAGTCAACTGCCAAATTGAACATGCCGGGCAATGAGCCTGGTCTACCTGAATAATTCATTCACCGCAAAGGCGCGAAGAACGCGAACAGGAAGCTGTATACCTGTCATTTGTTTTTCTAGCCTGGATTATTCACAAGAGATTAGCAAATATTCCTTAATCGCTTGATTATGCAATAACTTAACGGGATAAAGAGGAGTGCAACGCTTTAGCGTTGCATGAAATGCTAAGGCATTTCACTCCTTACGTGTTGGCCCTCGGGTGAGAAATTCATGAATTATCCAGCCTAGTGAATTGCACGATTTTGTATGTTTTTGCTTCTAAAGAACTTGATCTTTCGGTTTCACAGATTCATGAAGTATTCAGGCTAAGTAGGGCTCAGTAACTTCTTTTTAGTACGAATTCTCCAGGCGAATAAAGGTTAAATTCGTTTTGACGATCTTATGGAGCAATCAAGGTTAACAGGATAAAGCGATGTTCAAGACAACTCTGGCTGGCCTGACCGCTTTGGGTTTGCTGTGTCTCCCCTCAGATGGGCAAACTCAACCCTTCGGCAAGAACGGCGTGCAGTACACGAACTTCGAGTGGCATTACCTGCAGTCGAAGCATTTTGATGTTTATTTCTATCCGGGCGGTGAGCAGGCGGCCGGTTTTGTGGCAGATGTGGCGGAATCCTCTTATGTGAGTCTGTCGCAGAGCTGGGATTACCTGCTTCAGGAACGAATCGTTATCATCCTGTACACTTCGCATAACGACTTCGAGCAAACCAACCTGAGCTTCGGGCTGCCAGAGGAGTCGGTCGGCGGCTTTACTGAATTCCACAAGAACCGCATCGTGATTCCTTATGACGGCTCGTATGAGCAGTTGCGCCACGTCACGCACCACGAGCTGACTCATGCGGTGCTGCTGCAAATGCTGTTTGGGACGGGGGCCTTTTCGATCATCAGCGGCATGTCGCGCGCCAATCTCGCTCTCTGGTTTGTGGAAGGACTGGCTGAGTATGAATCCCGGCACGGCTGGGACACCGAGTCTGACATGTTCATGCGGGATGCGACCCTCAATGGTTACTTGCCCCCTATTCATTATATATATGGGTTCATGGCTTACAAAGGGGGCCAGTCGATCTTTCATTACATCGCAGAGAGATATGGCGAGCCGAAGATAGAGGAGCTCCTCGCGCAAACACGGCGATACAAGGATATCGATCAGGCGATTCTGAACTGCCTGGGCATGAGCATCGACGACTTGACAAGGGCGTGGCACAAGCACCTGCGGAAAAAGTACTGGCCTGAAGTGAAGGAACGCCAGGAGCCGGGAGAGTTTGCGCGCCAAATCACCTTCCACCGCAGAGAGCGAAATTTCATCAACAACAGCGGCGCCCTTTCGCCGCGGGGAGACAAGATTGCCTATCTGTCTGACAAATCCGGGTATTTCGACATCTACCTGGTTTCCGCCATCGATGGCCGGCAAATCACGAAACTGGTCGGCGGCCAGAGGTCCGGGCTGCTGGAGGAGCTGCATTGGCTGCGTCCGGGGATCACCTGGAGTCCGGATGGCCGCCAAATCGCCTTTGCTGCGAAGAGCAGAGAACAGGACGCCCTGCACATTGTGGATGTGGAGGCGAAAAAGATCGTTGCCAGTTTCAAATTCGATCTGGATGGTGTCTTTGGCCCGGACTGGTCACCCGACGGAAATGAAATCGCCTTTGTCGGCACGCAACAGAGCGCCTCGGATATTTACGTCTTTGATCTTCAGACCACGGCACTGAGAAAACTCACCTCCGACCTGTTCAGCGATCTGGAACCGCGCTGGTCCCCTGACGGCAAACAAATCGTGTTTATCTCGGACAGGAGCCATCATGTAAGCGCTCACGACCTGCCACGGGATTTCAAAGTTCAGAACACGGACTATCACCAGTTCGACCTCTACATCCTGAATGTGTCGAGCGGGCGCATCACCCGCATCACGGAAACGGAGTTCAATGAGAAATCGCCGGTTTGGTCGCCAGATGGCTCTCGGATTGCCTTTGTTTCAGACCGAAATGGAATCTTCAATATCTACGTGCAAGAGCTGGTGCGCACAGATCTGGTCCTTGCGGCTTTGAGCAACCCTGAGCGTCCGGATTCGACCCACGCGGACTTCGCGCAAGCGGCTTTCCAGCCCGAGGCCACCCCCGTCACCAATGTTGTGTCCGGCATCGACCATTTGTCATGGCAAGATGAGCGTCTCTTGTTCACCAGTTTTCATGATGGCGGTTTCGATGTCTATATGATAAACAAGCCGCTGCATACGAGACCGGCTGAGATCGAGCTGACTGACACTGAATTCATCCGCCGGCGCAAAAGAGAACGTAACGCGACCGGGCCGGCCACGACTCCGCGGGACACCGCGAGCGCAGCCACGCGCACAAATGCCTTTAAGAATTTTGTGTTTGGCAAGGAGTTTAGAGACGGCCAGCCTGTTAGCGCCTTTGCCCCAAAACCTGCGCTTTTCTTGCGGCGTCAGGATTATCAAACCAGCACCGGCGATTACAAAAGTGACCAGTACAAGCCAAGATTTTCTGCGGATATCATCACCGCCAACGCCGGCTATGATCCATTTTTTGGCCTGCAGGGCGTCACGCTGGTTTCCGTCAGTGACGTGCTGGGCAATCACCGCTTCAACCTGCTGACCGACTTGTTCTTCGATCTCAAAAACAGTGACTTTGCCTTCGGTTACCTGTACTTGCCGCGCCAGACCGATTACAGCATGGGCATCTATCAACGTAATTATCTGTTTCTCAGCCAGGGCCGCTTCCTGGTGCGCGACCGTAACATTGGCTTGAAGGTGCAGCTTGCGCGCCCATTTGACCGCTATAGTCGGCTCTCCTATGGTCTACACCTCAAATTCATCTTTCGCAAGGGGCTTATCGCTTTTGGGGAGAGCGGGGTCAAAGTTGACAATGACACCCGACGGGTTTTGCTTGCCAACATCGCCTACGTCAAGGACAACGTGCTCTGGGGCGCAACCGGTCCGCGGGCCGGAAGTCGCTACAAGGTCTCGATTGTTGCCAGTCCTGATCTGGGGGCAGGTGGACTCGACTTTCGCACCTATCGACTCGACTACAGAACTTATGTCAACTTTGCCAGGGACTATACCCTGGCTGTCCGCCTGGCCGGGGGGCTGAGCGTGGGCCGTCATGCTCAAAAGTTTTTCATCGGCGGCACGCCGAGCTGGGTGAATCGCAGATTCAGAAATGACGTGTTCCTCGATTTGACCAACGTTTACTTCTCGAACTTCGTTTCTCCACTGCGCGGATTTGATTATTACCAACGGGTGGGCTCGAAATTCTTCCTGGCGAACCTTGAGCTCAGAATTCCGTTTGTTAATTATGTGCACACCACCTGGCCGCTGCCCTTGCGGATCCGAAATATTCGGGGGGCCTTATTTGCGGATATGGGCAGCGCCTGGGAAAAAAACTTCGGGTTTTTCGCCAAACATAGCGGATCGAATGTAAGACTCGGCGACGTTTTGATGTCCTTTGGCTGGGGCGCCAGGGTGAACCTTGGCATCTTTCTTTTGAGATACGACATGGCGTGGCGCACAGACCTGGCGGGTGTGGCGGGCGCACGTCATCTATTTTCGCTCGGCGCTGATTTTTGAGCCGGCCGTTGTTGCGACAAGTCTTTAATAAACAAAAAGAGTCTCAACTTCGGCCAAAAAACCCTGCACCTCGATAAAGGGTTTGCTTTTTATGAATTTATGAACTATATTGAGCGTCAAATTTGACCATGAACTGGTTTATGACCTTTTTGTTATAGGATTCAAACGATGGACTCCAGTACGCTTCGGTCCCCAATTGAGGCGCTCACGCCTCCCAAACCCATCTGCGTTGCAAAAGGCACCTCGATGCGCGAAGTCGTCCAGATCATGAAAGATAATCATATTGGCTGCGTATGCGTCGTTGAGAATCGCAATCTTGTTGGCATCATGACTGAACGCGATGTTTTGACGAAAGTCATCGCTGCGAACCTCGATTTGCAACAAACGCTTGTGGAAGAGGTGATGACCGCGGATCCAGAGTATTTGTTTGTCGATGACCAGATTGCCTACGCCCTGAACCGGATGCATGTCGGCGGCTTTCGCCACGTGCCGCTGATCAATCTAAAGGGATCGCCGACGGGCGTGATTTCGGTTAGAGATATCCTGGGGTACCTGGTTAAAAACATCGTCGGCTAGAGGGACTGCTCGGCCCGCCGGTGCCCAATGTGTGTCCGGAGTCCGGAGCGGATGGCGCAGCGGTGTTTGACCGTTCAACAAAGAGCAAAAGCAGCGGTTTTTCGGTCTGGCGTGGCTGGGAAGAAATGAATTCCGGGACGCCTCGCGGATGGAATCTTTCTCGGGGCAGTCAGGTTATTCTAAGGAAAGGAGCGAACGGTAGTGCATGTAGACTTTGATCAGTTTGACGATGAGCTGCAGAGCATGAGGGAGCTGATGGATGAGGGGCATATCGCTTTGAGAGAAACAAACTTGCGTGTGACGATCGACTCTCTGAACTTGAAGAAAGCGGTTGTCGTCAACATCGGTACGACGATGCGCAAATGCATCGATACTATGGCCGCGCGCCATTTTGGCTGTCTGTTGATTGTGGACGGCGATAAGCTCGTTGGGATTTTCACGGAACGGGACGCGCTGTTGCGGATTGCCGGACAGGGCTATGATTTGGAAAAAGAAAAAATAGATGAGTTTATGACCCGCGATCCAACCTCAATGAAGGTAAGCGATACGATTGAAAAGGCGCTGCGTTTGATGAATGATGGCGGGTATCGGCATGTTGCGGTGGTCGACGACACCGGCCGTCCGGTTTCGGTGTTGTCGGTCAAGGATATCATCAGCTATATCATCGAGTTTTTCCCACAAGACGTGCTCAACCTCCCCCCGCATCCGATCCGGGTTGGGACGAGGCACAGGCATGGGGCCTAGCTCGGCATGGGAAGGGTCTTGTCGGTTTTGCATATCACTAAATGGTCGTTCAACAAAAGTTAAGGAGCGAAAAGAACAATGAGTAAGCCTGTCGAGTCGCTCGAAGACGTCACCATTCGTTTTGCTGGTGACTCGGGTGACGGGATGCAACTGGTTGGCGGAGAACTCGCCAACACCTCAGCACTGATTGGAAATGACATCGGAGTCCTACCTGACTTCCCGGCGGAGATTCGCGCACCTATGGGGACGCTTCCGGGCGTCAGCGGGTATCAGTTGCACATTAGCAGCCACGACATTCATACGCCGGGGGAGCGGTATGATGCGCTCATTGCCATGAATCCGGCCGCCTTGAAGATGAATGTGGAAAATCTCAAACCCAATGGGATTCTTATCGTTAATTCCGATTCATTCAAAAGCAGGAATCTGCAACTGGCGCACTACAGCGAGAATCCACTCGAGAATGGCTCATTGGATAAATACCAGCTGTTCGCAGTCGACATGACAGACCTGACCCGCAAGGCGTTGGCCGAGCTGAATCTTTCTGCCAAAGTCGTCGATCGCTGCAAGAATTTTTTTGCCCTCGGCATGGTGTTCTGGCTCTACAACCGCACCATGGACCATGCGATCAGCTTGATCAAGTCTAAATTCAAGAAACGTCAAGAGCTGGTAGAGGCGAATCTTCTGGCGCTGAAGGCGGGGTATTCCTACTGTGAGATGACGGAGCAATTCGCTGCCTCTTATGAAGTGAAGCCAGCCAAGCTCCCCCCGGGCAAATACCGCAACCTGACCGGGAATACAGCCGTCGCGCTCGGCGTGATTGCCGCTTCACAGAAGTCCGGATTGCCCTTGTTCTTAGGGAGCTATCCGATCACGCCTGCCAGTGACATTCTTCATGAACTGTCGAAATACAAAAATTTTGGCGTGCGCACCTTCCAGGCTGAAGATGAGATCGCAGCCGTCTGTGCCACCATCGGAGCGGCCTACTCTGGCGCGCTTGCTCTGACGACCACCAGTGGTCCGGGTTTGGCTTTGAAGTCTGAGGCCATCGGCCTGGCCGTAAGTGTGGAACTGCCGCTGATCATCTGCAATGTTCAGCGCGGAGGTCCAAGTACGGGTCTGCCGACCAAGACGGAGCAGGCGGATCTGATGCAGGCGCTTTATGGCCGCAATGGCGAGGCGCCCTTGCCGGTGATTGCGGCGTCACGTCCATCAGACTGCTTCGAGACTGTCTACGAGGCATGCCGGCTGGCGGTCAAATACATGACACCGGTGATCTTCCTGTCCGATGGGTATCTCGCAAACGGCGCCGAGCCGTGGCCGGTCCCCAATGCCGAGACGCTGCCTGCGATACCGGTCTCCTTTGCCAAAGATCCGCAGAGCTTTGCGCCATTTTTGCGCGACGAGCAGACGCTGGCGCGGCCTTGGGCTGTTCCCGGTACGCCTGGATTGGAGCATAGAGTCGGGGGTCTGGAAAAGCAAGCCGACACCGGCAATGTCAGCTACGATTCCAGAAACCATGAGTACATGACCAAAATGCGAGCCCAAAAAATTGCCAACATTGCAGAGGAAATCCCACCGACCGAGATCGACGGGCCGTCCAAAGGTGAGTTGTTGGTTGTGGGCTGGGGCAGCACCTGCGGCGCGATCAAGACCGCCGTTGAACGCAAACAGAGCGAAGGGAAATCCGTTTCGAGGATTCACATCCGGTATATGAATCCTCTGCCAAAAGATCTGGAAGGCATTCTGAAGCGTTTCAAAAAGGTGCTGGTGCCGGAAATCAACGCGGGGCAATTCGTCAACGTGCTCAGGGCGAAATACCTGCTGCCGGCGATCAGCTTTAGCAAAGTACAAGGCTTGCCGTTCTTTTCTTCAGAAATCGAAGACAAAATCGATGAATTACTTGGAGCGTGATAATGAAGGTAAAACAAGAGACACTTCCCTCGAATGGCCCAACGACCTTGAAATTGACCAAACGAGATTTTGAGTCGGACCAAGAGGTCCGATGGTGCCCCGGCTGCGGCGACTATTCGATTCTGGCGCAAACGCAGCGTACGCTGCCCAATTTGAATATTCCAAAAGAGAAATTCGTGTTCGTCTCTGGCATTGGCTGCTCAAGCCGGTTTCCTTATTATATGAACACCTACGGTTTTCATACCATCCACGGCCGGGCGCCAGCCATCGCCACGGGCAT
>JBHHXT010000055.1:0-26250 GCA_046757165.1 bacterium
CTTCGGCCTGAACGATTGAGCTCGACCGCAATCCCAATGTCGATGCCTGGGTGAAGAACGACCATCTCGGTTTTGAAATTCACACCATCTGGCAAGGCGTGGTCAAAAAATACCGGCCTGATTTTATTATTCGTTTGATCAACGCAGATCATCTCATTCTGGAAACCAAAGGACAGGATACACAGAAAGACAAAACCAAGCGCAGATTTCTGGACGAGTGGGTGACGGCAGTCAATTCTCACGGCGGATTTGGAAGATGGCGCTGGGCGGTGTCTTTCAATCCGGCAGATGTGCCGGGGATTGTAGGGTAACTCCACCGAAGTTCTCCGAAGCCACCGAGTTTCACCGAAGGGTTTTGTTTCACGGAAGACCTTCGCCTACATCGTTCTCACACGTGACTGTCCGCCTCCGCCCTCACCGCCGCTTTTTTTCCTTGACATTCCCCCCCATTTAGAGTTATTTTTGAATCTATTGGAACATCTACACAACGACAGGGAGCCAGGGGCTATGGTCAAAGAATTCTCTATCCGAACCAACTCTCGGGTCGAGTTCGTCAAGATTACTCACAAGATCGAAAACCTGCTGGACGACAGTGGCGTGCAGGACGGCCTCTGCCACGTCTATGTGCCGCACACCACGGCGGGGATTACGATCAACGAAGGCGCCGACCCGGACGTGCAGCATGACATCATCAAGGAGCTGAACCAAATCGTGCCTTTTGAGGATGGCTATCTGCACCGCGAGGGCAACTCCGCGGCGCACATCAAGGCGAGTATGATGGGCGCCTCGGTCGCGATTTTGGTGCAGAACGGCAAGCTTGTTCTGGGGACCTGGCAGGCAGTGTTTTTCTGCGAATTCGACGGGCCGAGAACGCGCCGGGTCCTGGTGCACCTGAGCTCATGAAACTCGAGGAAGTTGGCGAATTCGGTCTCATCGAACGTATCAAGCAGATTGTCCATCAGTCGTTCGGGAAGCTGGTGGTTGGGATTGATGATGATGCCGCTGTTTTTGAGAGTTCGCCGGGCTTCTTGACCGTTGTCTCCACGGATGCGTTTATCGAAACCGTCCATTTTGATTTATCCTATTTCAGTTTTTATCAGCTTGGCTGGCGGGTGCTGGCGGCCAGCCTGAGCGATATCGCGGCTATGGCCGGGGTACCAAAGGTCGCGGTTTTCTCAATTGGCCTGCCTGCCTCCATCGAGGTCGAATCGGTTGAGCAGTTCTACCGGGGCGCAAAGGCGCTCGCCGACCGGTTTGAGACTGCGATCATCGGTGGCGACACCACAGCCTCGCCGGGGAAGCTCTTTATCTCGATCACCGTGATTGGCGAGGTTGAGGAGGAGAAGGTCACGCGTCGTTCGGGCGCACGCCCTGGCGATGGTGTGTTTCTTACGGGCGTTGCGGGGGTCTCCCATGCGGGTTTGCTCGCTTTACGCTCGCAGAAAGCTGGCGACAGGGCAGCGTTTCGCGGGGTCGAGGAGCGACATCTCCTGCCCCTGCCGCGTGTGTACGAGGCCAGGTGCCTGGTAGAGCGCTTTCCCATCCATGCGATGATCGACGTCAGCGATGGCGTGGCCTGCGAGATTCATCACATCTGCGCCCACAGCCGCGTGGGAGCCAGACTTGTTGTAGACCGAATCCCGATCGATTCCGGTGCTGAGGAAGTCGCCAGTTTGATGAGTCAGAATGCTCTGGATTATGCGCTCTATGGCGGTGAGGACTTTGAGTTGCTGTTCACGGCGCCGGCTCAGCTTGGTGATGAGATTCGTGAGCGAATGAGCGCTCGTTTCGATCTGGCGTGTACCTGCATCGGCGAGATCACGACGCAGAGTGAGGGGATTTGTCTCGAGGATGCGAGCGGGCGAAAGCGCGAGCTGGGCAAGAAAGGATATGACCACTTCGGTAAAACATCGAGTTCATCATCTTCTTAACGGGAGTTGTTGCATCAGCCACGAATTTACACGAATTGGCACGAATAATGGTGAGTCTTCAATGTGAAATCTTGTTCGTCATTGACAAGACATGAAGACTGAGAAAAAAACCCAGCTTTTCAAAGAACAGTACGAAAAGTTGGCTGGCCAGGTGTATGTGACGCAGACTCCATCTGGTGTCGTGAAGGCGATGCAGGAGATTCTTGCGCAGAGTAAGGCACGAAAAGGCGTGACCACACCTGAGTTCGTAAATTTGCCCCTGCAGCCGCAGAAACTTTTGACCCCCCAGAACTTTCCCAGGGTCCCATTCGAGATCTGCGATGAATTGTCTCCGCCGGGCATCAACGCCGCAGACGTCGGCGTGAGCGCTGTCTCGTTTGGAATCGCCTTCACCGGCACGGTCGTGGAGGTGACCGCGAATGATTCGGCCCGGCTGGTTTCGTCGCTGCCGCGGGTGCATGTGGCACTTTTACCCGGGACTGAGATTGTGCCGTCCCTCGAGGAGGCGGCGCCCAGGCTGCGGAGAATCTATGCCGAGCATCCCGGGAGCTGTCAAATCACCTTTATCTCCGGACCGAGCCGGACAGCGGATATCGAGATGCGGCTGTTTCTCGGCGTGCATGGGCCGCAAGCGTCTTATGTGATCGTGTGCGATTTTTGATCAGCGCGGCCGGGCCTTTCGGTGGGAAAAGCTTTGAGACCACCGAAAATCACCGAAGCCGCCGAAGGTCACCGAATGACAAATTACGAAGCGCTCAACCACAAGATTTCCATCTCTCTCGAGCAAGCTTCGCAGCGGGAGGCGTTGCTCAGCGCTGTTGCCCGCGGTCGGGACGCACGGGCTCAAACATTGCAGGATATTCCCGGCGGCGAGGCGTTCCGCGAGCGGGTATCTCAAATCAAGCAAAGGTGCATTGAGGACCTGCCCGAGCTGATCGCAAGATTCACCCAAAACGCCCGTGCTCGCGGCGCCACCGTCTATCTTGCCCGCGAAGCCAGGGAAGCGTGCGACTATGTGCTGAATCTGGCCAGAGAAAGAAACGTCAGCCGGATCACGAAATCAAAGTCCCTGACCACGGAGGAGATCGAGCTAAATCACCCGTTGGAGAAGGCAGGCATCGAGGTCCTGGAAACCGATTTGGGTGAACTGATCATCCAGATGGCTGGCGAGCTGCCGTACCATCTCGTTTTTCCGGCAGTGCACAAGACAGCCGAGCAGGTCGCAGAGCTGTTTCGCGGCAGGACCGGTGAACCGGTGTCCAGCGACCTCGGCGAGATCATGGCGCTCATGCGCCGCTATCTCAGGCCGAAGTTTCTGCAGGCTGACATGGGCATCACCGGCGCGAACGTGGCGATTGCAGAGACCGGCTCTTTGCTGATCGAAACCAACGAAGGCAATGGACGCCTGGTCAGCGCCATTCCGCGCCTGCATGTGGCCGTCGTTGGCATCGAGAAGATCGTGTCGACCATCGACCAGGCGCTCCAGTTGATCTTTGCCCATCCGGTCAGCGCCACCGGCCAACTGTTGACCACCTACGTCTCATTTTTCGCTGGCCGTTCGCCCCTGAATGCCGAAAAAGATCGCGAGCTTCACATCGTGCTGCTGGACAATGGCCGGCTGCTGATGAGCTCGGATGACGGCTTCCGCGAGGCGCTGCATTGCATTCGCTGCGGCGCGTGTATGAACATTTGCCCGACGTACGGCGTCCTCGGCGGCCACATTTTTGGCCACATCTATCCCGGTCCAATCGGCATTCCGTGGACAGCACAAGTCCACGGCCTGGAGCAGGCTGCTGCGTTCACGGATCTATGCATTTCCTGCGGTCTTTGCAAAGAAATCTGTCCGGCCAACATCGACATTCCCTGGATGATCGCCCGTGTGAAGGAAAACGTGCTGGAGCACGCCTCGCAGCCACTGGTGAACAGAGTGCTGATGGCGAGCGAATCCCTGGCCAAATTCGCCTGTGCTACTGCGCCGGTCAGCAACTGGCTGCTGCGAAGCAGAGTCGTCAAGGCGTTGACTGAAAAGGTGCTTGGCCTGGATCGGCGGCGCAAGCTGCCAGAATTTGCGCGCACGACGTTGCGCAAGCGCTTTGTTTGCCGGGCCAAACGGGCACGGGCTTCTGTGAGAAAGGTCGCTTTTTTCGCAGACTATGCGGCCAATTACACCGTGCCAGAGCTGGGCATGCAAGCCATCGAGCTCCTTGAACAAGGCCGGGTTGAAGTTTGTCTGCCTGAGCAGAAAGCGAGCGGCTACCCGTATATTTCTTACGGTGAGCTGGCAAAGGCGCGGCGAGTTGCAGCCTTCAACGTCACAAGGCTCCATCCTCTTGTCGAGCAGGGCTATGAGGTGGTCACGATTGAGCCGACGGCCGCATATGCTTTGAAGCAGTGTTATCCGCGCCTGCTGGATAAATCAAAGGCAGCGCGGGCGGTAGCAGACCACACCCATGAATATTTTGAATACCTCGCGACCCTGGCGCACGATGGGTTTTTGCTCTTTCCCCCGCAAGTCAAAGACAGGCGAAATTTCGGCTTTCATATCCCCTGTCACCAGCATGGCGTCAGCGGCGGCAGCCAAACCCTGCACCTTTTGCGCTCCATTGGCTTTGATGTCGAGGTCATCGAGACCGGGACGTGCTGTGGCATGGCCGGAACCTTTGGCCTGAAAGCCGGACCGCTGGGGGTTGAATTATCCACCATGGTCGGCAAACCACTGTTCGAACTGTTTGAAGCCAGGGGAATAGAAGCTATTGTTACGGAAAGCAGTGTTTGCAAGATACAGTTGCAGGAGGGTACCGGCTTACCCGTCTTTCATCCGTTGCAATTGATCGCAGAGAGCAAATTGGTTTGAGCTGTCATTCTCACAGGAGCTCGACCAGGATTGCGCCTTGATTGCTGATCGCTAAGGTTGTGGTCTTAGCCTGCACGTGCCGTTGGCTGGCCAGCGCCTGCCACTGCGCTTCCAGGTTGGCACCGCTGTCGACGGTCAAGGCGAGAATCGTGGACCCCGAGCCGCTGATCGCCACACCCAGAGCGCCGTTGTCGAGGGCGACTTTCTTGAACTGCTCGAATGCAGGGATTAGAGGCATACGATATGGTTGGTGCAGCTTGTCCTGCATCGCACGTTTGAGCACGTCATAGTCGCCGGTGAGGAACGCGTAGGTGAGCAGGGCGCTGCGCTGCAGGTTGAAGACAGCGTCCCGGTGAGGCACTGTGGTGGGTAGAACCTTTCTGGCGGCCTCGGTAGAAATGATAAGGTCCGGAATGAGCAGCACGGCTTTGAGTCGCTCGTCAGCCAGAGGGATGCGCCGGGAGACAACACCGGCGCTGCTCACGCAGCTTATGGTCAGGCCGCCTAAGAGCGAGGCGGAGACATTGTCCGGGTGCCCCTCCAGGCGTGCTGCAGTCGACAGAATATCGTCATTTGACAGTTCAGCGCCGACGAGCTGGTTCGCGCACACCATGCCGGCGATGACAGCAGCACCACTGCTGCCGAGCCCACGAGAGAGCGGTATAGCGTTGTTTATTCGGATCGTAAGAGAAGGAAGGTGTTTCCCGGCGGCCTGAAACACGCTCAGGGCTGATTTGTAGACCAGGTTGCGTTCATCTTTGGGGATCTCTTCCTGCCCCTCGCCGGAAGACTCGATTTGTAGGGTGTCCTCAGAAAACGCCATCTCGACCGTCAGAAACAGCTGCAAGGCCAGTCCAATGGCATCAAACCCGCAGGCGAGATTTGAAGTTGAGGCAGGAACCCGGACCTTAACCATTTTGACCTGAACTTCTGCTCCCGGGCTTGACCGCAGGACCGAGATTGGCAAGCTCGGGGTCGTTGGGCGGGTACGTTTGGATTTGCAGGGAGATGAGGGAATGATAGGGCAGGCCGAAGTCTACCTGGCCGCCGCTGCGGTCTACCAGACTGGCCACGGCCACGGTCTGTCCGCCGAGCTCGCGCACCAGACTGAGAACCTCTTTGGCCGATCCGCCGGTGGTGACCACATCTTCTACCACGAGAATGCGTTCCCCCTTTTTGAGCTCGAAGCCGCGTCTGAGCGTCATGGTTCCGTGCTCGCGCTCGGTGAAGAGGCTGCGTACGCCCAGTGCCCTCGCCATCTCATGGGCCACCAGGATGCCACCGATGGCCGGTGCGACCACGGCATCGAGGTTGTCTTTGTTGAAATGCTGCGCCAGATGCGAGCAAAACTTTTCGGCGAGCTCGGGATGCTGCAAAACCCGGGCACACTGAAAATAATGCTTGCTGTGCAGTCCTGAGGTCAAGACAAAGTGTCCGGAGAGCAGCGCACCCGTGCGCGTAAACGTTGCCAGAATTTCATCTTCAGTCATCATGCTCCACTGCCGCCCGCAACTTCTCCTCTCGATATTGATTGATTCGCTTATTGAGGAATTCTGCTTCTTGACGTGCGGCCTCGGCGAAGTCGGTCCCGTTCGACTTGTAGATGACCCCTCGGCTGGAACTGATCAGCGCCAGTCCGCCAGCCCGGTCCGTGCCATATTTTACGGCTTCCTGTAAGTGGCCGCCTTGCGCACCGACGCCCGGGATCAGAAAGGGCAAATTCGGGGCAAGATTTCGGATGTTGTCCAGCTCATCGGGGTGGGTGGCACCCACGACCACGCCACAGTTGTTGCGCGTGTTCCATTTCAGCGTTTCTTTGACGACTTTCTTGTAGAGCGGCCGGGCATTGATCTGCAAATGTTGAAAATTACGACAGCCCGGGTTTGAGGTCAGGGCAAGGATGAAGGCGCCCTTCTCGGGCCACTGCAAAAAGGGCCGCACCGAGTCTTCGCCCATATAGGGGCTTACGGTAACGGCGTCAAAGTTCAGTCGCTGCAATATCGACTCTGCGTACTTCAGCGAGGAATTGCCGATGTCTGCACGCTTGGCATCAGCGATGGTCAGAATAGAGGGGGGAATGATATGCATCAATTTTTCAAGGGCGGACCAGCCGTTCAGGCCCTCTGCTTCGAAGAATGCGAAGTTGAGCTTGTAAGAGGCGACGAGGTCGTTCGTGCTGGCGATGATTTCAGAACAGAATTTGAAGAGCGGATTGGCATCTGACCTCATGCACCGGGGCAACCGTTTCAAATCCGGATCCAGACCGACACACAGCAAGCTGTTCTGGCTGGAGGTAACTTTGGTCAGTCTATCTACAAAAACCATCATCTGATCTGGAAGCAAAATGTACGATTGAAGCTCAATAACATTTTCGAACGGAATTGCTAAAAGATGAACTATTTAATTTAAGTAAATAGCAGAAAGAATCAACAGAAATTGCTCGCGTTTTCCCTTTACTTCGTTGTATTTTTTTTCTACTTTATCAATTCTAACCCGTCGTACCCTTATTAATAAATGCGACTTGCGAATAACGCGCACAATCCACGCAACTAAGCGGAGGGAGTATGAAGCTGAAACTGCACTGGCAGATTGCCATCGCGCTCGTACTGGGACTGGCCTTCGGGTTTTTGTCGAGAGGCCTGCATTTCGAAAGTTTTGTGACCGACAAAGTCGCTTTGCTCGGAACCGTGTTCTTACGCGGGCTGCGCATGATCATTGTTCCGCTCATCGTATCCTCGATCATTTCCGGCGTGACAAGCATTGGCTCGGCGCAAAATCTGGGACGACTGGGGCTGAAAACGTTCGTCTATTATGTTACTACCAGCTTGTTGGCGATCCTGACCGGATTGTTCCTGGTCAATCTAATCGAGCCCGGTGTTGCAGCGGAGGTCGGGCTGCGGGCCACTCCGGGGCAGCTCGCTGCCAATGCCCAGAAGTTGGGAGATACCATCCTGGGGATCATTCCCACCAACCCCCTGCGGGCGATGGTGGAGGGAAAGATGCTGCCAACGATCTTTTTCTCCCTTCTTTTTGGCTTCTTTATCACGCAGGCGCCCTCACCCTACAAGCAGCAACTGACAGACGTATTTCAAGGCATTTTCGAAGTCATGATGAAGCTGACACACTTCATCATCCGCTTCACGCCCATCGGCGTCTTTGCGCTCATGTCCAAGACCATCGCGGAGACCGGGTTTGACGTCATTCTGCCTTTGGCCACCTATATGATAACCGTCACAGCCGGCCTGGCGGTTCACGCATTTGTTACGCTTCCCGTGCTGCTTTTCTTCGTCGCACGGGTCAATCCGATAGCGCATGCACAGGCCATGTCTGCTGCTTTGCTGACGGCATTCTCCACCTCCTCCTCGTCTGCAACCTTGCCGCTGACGATGAAGTGCATCGAAGAAAACGCCGGCGCCTCGAACAAAGTATCCAGCTTCGTCCTGCCGCTGGGGGCCACCATCAACATGGATGGCACGGCGCTTTATGAATGTGTCGCTGCCATGTTCATCGCCCAGGTCTACGGCATCGATCTCTCCTTCGGGCAGCAGGCGATCGTCGTGTTCACGGCTCTACTCGCCAGCATCGGCGCGGCCGGTATTCCCATGGCGGGTCTGGTGATGATCACCGTGATTCTTAGCGCCGTCGGGTTGCCCCTGGAAGGCGTCGGCCTGATCCTGGCTGTCGACCGGATTCTCGATATGATGCGCACAGCAGTGAATGTCTGGAGTGACAGCAGCGGAACAGCGATCATCGCAAAGTCCGAGGGGGAGAAGGAGTTGAAGGTGTTGTGGGATGCGGCCTGAGGAAGCGCTGCCGGTGGATTTCTCATTAGCGGACGGAAGGCCCGCGAACGAGTCAGGCGCTCAACGCATTTTATGCAGTTTCAGACACATCCGTCAACTTTTCTGAAACAATGAGCACGGCATGCTCCGCCCGAGAAGTCTGCATCAGGTGCCATGCGCAGCACATCGCAGATGGTTTCTTGCAGGGTTAGCCCGACATTCCCGCTGTTGCATTACCGTCCCGACTTGATGAGATTGTCCAGGTGACATCGCCCATTGAGCGGCTCTTCACGTTCCTGAGCTTTGTAGCTATTGCAAGAAAGTTCGATAAGTCGTAGATTGTGGCCAGGAAGCCCTGCGGCAAGCCATTGGGTCACCACGCACAACAAAGACCAACAACATGCAAGAATCAGATGTGCTCTTCTGGACCTTTGTGACCGGTGTGCTGAGCGCTGCTGCGACCGGCCTGGGGGCTATCCCGGTGGCCTTTATCAGCAACAGGTCGAAAGTCGTACGGGCTTTTTCCGGTGCCGTCGCAGCGGGTATGATGATCTCAGCCTCAGTCTTCTCTCTGGCGCAAGAAGGCATTGCGCTCAAGAGCCACCGGACCTCGGCCCCGTACGAGGTCATTCTGGGTTTGCTTCTCGGCGCCGCCTTCTTCTGGTTTGTTGAAAAGAAATTTAACCATGGCGATTTTGACGTCGGTCGTTTCAGTGGCAAAGCCTCAAAACGTGGCTTTCTGATATTCCTGGCCATGTTCATTCACTCTTTTCCTGAAGGCGTGGCAATCGGAGTGGGATTTGCGACCGGTGATTTCAACTTTGGTCTGCTTATCGCTCTGGCGATCTCGGTTCACAACATTCCGGAAGGTATCGCTATTTCTCTGCCGCTGCGAGCAGAGGGGAAATCATTTCTCAAGTGTTTTGCCTTCTCGGTGCTGTCGAGTGTGCCACAGCCGGTCGCAGCCGTGCCTGCTGCGCTGGCCGTTTGGTTGTTCAAACCGTTGCTGGCGACCGGATTGGGGTTTGCCGGCGGTGCCATGATCTATTTAGTCGTCCTCGAGCTCATCCCGGAAGCGCTGCGCGAAGGGGGACGCAGTCTGACGGCGTGGGGCGTGATGGTGGGCCTGGGCGGGATGCTTTTGATCACGACGTTACTTGGCCTGATCAATGTTCAGTGAAATCTAGCTAGCGGCACTAGCCCAGCGTTTCCGAATCAACATGCCAGATGTGCGCTGTTGGTCTATATTGGGGGGTGCTGCTTAGAAGTTTAGCAGATAGGTCAGCTTCGCCAAAAGGGTCCGGTTCTGGCTGCTGACGCCTGCGCCGGTGTCCCACTCCTGGTTGTAGACCAGGTAGAAATCGCTGCCGGGCGAGTGGATGAAATTGAGCAGGACATTGCTGACGATTCTTTTGTCAAAGCGATTCCACTGGACATAGGTTTTGACAAACAGGTCCGTCGAGAATGAGTAGTTGAGCCGGCCGCCGAGGACGCTGGTGGTGAACGTATGTGCGCCCGGCAGATCGACGCTGTTCCAGTCCCAGGTCAGCTCGAGGGCAACTTTGTCATTCGGTCGCCACTGTCCGGCGAGATCCAGACCTGCAAATGTGCCATCATAAAAGCTCCCGAATCCTATGCCGGCGCTGCCCGCCAAGGTGCGACTGAAATCTGATGCATAGCTTGTGCCCAGGACATTGTAGGTATAAACGCGCGGCGCAACAAACGCCTCGCCCAGCACGAAGCCGGGCTCAGGCACTTTGTCATAGTAATTGATCAGGCCGATGAAAAAGTAGGATTCGTTGTTGAAAGTATTGAAGATGCTGGGTTGTATGGTCCGGTATTGGAGCTCGTGGTCATGGTTAGTGATGTACTCGATTCGGTAGGACAGATGGGTCTGTCTGGTGTTGAGGAAGTGTGGCCGCGGGCTGACGGTGAGCTGAAAGTTGTATTTGCGGATGTCGCGCCACTGCAAGAAGCCCATCTCCGGGTTGAAGTTTTCGCCGATGTCTGTATACGAGCCCCACAAATAGTAGCGATCGTTGCCCCAGGAGGCCTCGAGAAAGCCATTCTGGTCTTTCCCTTTCAGTCCGGGGGTGACGGTTTTGGCCAGGTACCCTTTGACAGAGACGTTGTTGTCGAATGAAAAAGTGCCGTCTACGGCAAAGGTGCGGTTGTAGTCGCCGCCGGCCACCGGATCTTTGCTCAACGCCAGAAAGCCGATAGCCGATCTCTGGAAGATATCACGCTTGATTCTGAAGGCGGAATAGTTGGTCCGGGCGATAGGTGTCGTATCCATGACCGCCGGATTCTGGGGGTCGAACCGAATGATTGTTGTCTTGTTGGTGTACACGTCCAGCAAACCCAGCTCATAATCTTCTTCCTTGCCGGTCATCTTCACCCCGCCAACAAGGGGCACTTTCTGGTCCTGGACCAGGCCAATGCGTCGACTGAAAAACAGCAAGGTAAACGGGTCGGCGTTGGTTTGTTCGCCGACGTTGAAGACGTCCAATCCTTCCAGGAAGAAATCCCGTTTTTCAGGAAAGAACAGGCTGAAGCGGGACAGATTGACCTGCTCCTGATCGGCTTCCACCTGCGCGAAATCGGTGTTGATAGTGATATCTGAAACGAGGTTGGAGGTCAGGTGCACTTTGACGTCCAGACCCGCGTCGAACAATTTGTCGGTGGGGCTGTCGAAGCTGAAGTTTTTTTCCAGACCGCCAATGGCAAACGGCTTAATCTGCACTCTGGTGTCATGCCCGATATTGCTCAGCCCGCGCAGGGTGCCAAATTTCGAGACCCTGAATTTGCCATAGTCGTCAAAGTCATCATTGCGGGAAATGGGTGACCAGTACGACTCCTCTCGCTTCCTGGGGATGTACCTGCCAAAGTTGATCCCCCAGGTTATGTCGTCCTCGTTGTCAAAGCGAAGGGTTTGAAACGGAATGGCGACCTCAGCGGTCCATCCCAGGGGGTCCCGCCGGGCTGAGCTATGCCAGATGCCGTCCCAATCCCAGTTGAGATGCGATCCCTCGGTCTTGATTTCGCAATCGAGACGCGCGCCCAGAGAGTTGGTTGCGAAATAGTACGCGTTGCGCTGGTCGTGAAAGGTATCGATGATGATTTCTACGTAATCGTTTTCCGACAAATCATAATCACGGCGCATTTCAGTGGCAACAATAGCTTTGGGGGTTTGGTCAAAACATCGAATCCCGAAGTAGATGTTGCTATCGTCGTAAGAAATCAGGATAAATGTGGGTTCGGAGGATGGGGCGCCTTCGACGGGCTCTTTCTGTGTGAAATTGTAAATGACTGCGGCGTTTCGCCATTCGTTTTTGCTCAGGATGCCATCGAGATCGGGAGCTTGCGCGATGTGACGAACGTTGACTTCGTAAGCCATATTCTTACTTCTCTTTGAGCCACTCGACCAACAGACTCTTGGTACGCTTGTCAAGAGCAGCAATACGGCTAAGGTTTGTAAGGCGAGAATCGGCATGGCATCTTTTATGGACAACCCCAGCGAAAATTAAACAATTCTGCAACAAAAATCAAAGAAAAAAAGTTATCTTCTGCGATAACAGGAAATTAGGAAATTGCCACTACGAGTAGTGAAATCAAATACTTCTTGCTTCTCAACTTCTTTTTTGATACTTTTGAATTTTGTTTTGCAAACATGACGTCGATGTGCCGGCGGTGCACACTCGGGGCTCCGAAAAGAATACGGAATGATATCTCGGAGGTAGAATGCAACTTATTGGCTGTCTCGGTCTTTTTCTTGCTCTCGCTTACAATTTCATCTCCTTTGAGTCTGGTTACGCACAATTTTCTTTTGATCGGGTAAAAGGTGACAGCGGCTTTGAATATGAGAAACCGTTTCAACTCTACTGGACCCCGCGCTATAACAGAATCGAGGGCTTGTTTGTCAATTTCGGCGCCAGGTTTCGACCCGAATCAGCGCCGGGGGTGCAATTCTATGGCGATGCTGGCTGGGGGTTCTGGAACGAATCCGGCAAGGAGTTTCGCTTCAACGCCGGCGTGCACAAAGACTTCTTCGAGTTTAACCGTCTCAGTGTTGGCCTGGATGTGTTCAAGGAGTTGGAGTCGGAAGACAACTGGATCGTGGGTGAAGTGGAGAATTCGTTGGCCTCTCTGCTTTTCCGCGAAGATTTTAAGGACTACTATGGCATCTACGGATTTCGCCTGTATGCTGACCACAAGTTTCTAGGTCGACACACGTTGCGCGCTGAGGTGGAGCGGCGTACCTACGACGCGCTCAGAAGAAACATCGATTGGAGCGTGTTCAAAGGAGACTTTGAAGAGAATCCGGCCAGCCCGGGATCGAGAATCATCGAAGGCGATGAGCTTGGCTTCAGACTTGTCGCGGCTTTCGATTGGCGGGACAACCCGATATTTCCGCTCACAGGCTGGTACGTCCAGACCATTTATGAGCATACGGTCGATGATTTTGACACGGACGGCTTGTTTCTGACGGTCAAGCGGTTTCAGCAAACCTTTGGCACGCACCGGTTATTGCTGCGCGCTCTGCTCGGGACGCGCCGCGGAAGCCTGGCAGAGCAGCACACCATGGACCTTGGGGGCATTGGAAGTCTGCGCGCATTTGACGACAAGGAATTCAGCGGCAATCGTATGTTCCTTTTCAGTGCCAACTATCTTTTCGGCGGCGATATCCTGCAAAGAATTCCACTGCAAGAGGTGCCTCTGTTCGGGACGCTGTGGACCACACTCTCCCTGGGCGTCTTTCTCGACGCCGGACAAACGCACGTCGCCGCAGTCGATGGCGGCCTGTTGACCGAGCTGGGGGATGTCTTTGATGACCTCGAGGCAGATGCCGGATTCTCCGTACTGGTCCTCGATGGCGTGCTTCGTCTGGATGTGGCCAGACGCACGAGCTCAGCCCCGGGTAAGAATGATTATCGCGTAACCTTCAGGTTGCTGGAGAGCTTTTGATTATCCTCGAGCTGCCCGGCACAAAGTAATTCTCGACAGACGATGTATCTAATGCGCTGTAACCTTGATTCCTTCTGCCTCAGAGTGGTGGTGCTGCTGCTGGCGTGCTGTTCACACTCTATCGGGCAGACCGCGCATCTCCCCACAGACAGCCTCCTGACACGCCCAGCGGCGCGAATTCGACTCATCCTTGTGCAGGGCAATGAAAAGACGAAGGAGGAGATCATCCTGCGCGAGATGAAGCTCAAACCCGGCGATGCGCTCGATTTTGAAGAGATGGAGCGCGACCGACTGCGTATTCAAAACCTTGGTATCTTCAACCGCGTCGAGATAGATGTCGTACCGACCAACAGTGGTGCCATTCTGGTTGTGTCCGTGAGCGAAATGTGGTACATCTTTCCTTACCCGATCATCTTCCGTAACGAACGCGACTGGAGTCGGCTCTCGGTAGGCGCGGGCTTGCTTTACACCAATTTTCGCGGCCGCCGCGAGGTCATCGACGTTTCCGGTTGGTTGGGCTTTAATCCGGCGGTTCGGCTCGCGTATACCAACCCCTGGGTTTTGGGGCAACTGAAGCTGTACACGAAAGTTTCTTTGTTTGCACGCCGCGTCCGCAACCGTTCGTTTACTGTGCTCGATTCTGTCGTCAACGAGAATCAAATCGGGGTCAAGTGGACGATTGGAAAGCGATTCGGCCACTTTACTTTTCTTGATGTCAGCTTCGGCTACCGGCAGCTTACCCTGTCTCCGCGTGATATTGGTGCCACCCTTTCTGCATCAGGGAGAGACCGGTTGGTCAGTCTTGGCGCGTCGTTGAGATATGACTCGCGCGACCTGTGGGAGTATGCCCACCGGGGCCATTATCTGAACATCTGGGCGACCAAAACGGGCTGGCCCGGCAATACCATCGATTATCTACGCTACGGCGTGGACTTGCGAAAGTATGTGCCGCTTGGGAAAACTACGCTGGCGTTTCGTGCTGCCGCCAATTTGTCGGACGGCACAATTCCGCTTTACGAGCAAGTCCACTTCGGCTTTCTGACGCGCATCCGAGGCCATTTTCGCGAACGCAGCTCCGGAGAGAATCTGATGGTCGGCAGCGCCGAGTTCAGGCTTCCCATTCTGCCGATCACCTACCACGACTGGGGACCGTTTCAGAGCATGGGCACCTACGGTACGAATTTTCGCTTCGGGATCGGCGCCGGCTTGTTTGTCGATACCGGCAGCATCTGGTTCCAGGGGCAGAATCCTGGCAAGGACAACTTTATCTCGGGATGGGGCGCCGGGGTCCATTTCTTTCTGCCCTACAATGGCTTGATCCGGCTGGAGTATGCTTTCGATGAGGATTGGGACGGGCAAATCGTCGTGGATGCGTTGATGACGTTTTGAGGAATGAAAATCCTCGGCATAGAAACCTCTTGTGATGAAACCGCGGCCGCCGTCTGGATTGGCGACCGGCTTGGCTCCAACATCATCGCTTCTCAGGATGTTCACAAACTCTATGGCGGCGTTGTGCCTGAGCTCGCTTCCCGCGCACACGTCAGGTTGATCTGGCCACTGGTGGCGCGGGCGCTCGAGGAGGCGCAGGTGTCAAAAACAGAGCTGGACGGCATCGCTACCACCTATGGCCCGGGCCTGGCCGGTGCGCTTCTGGTCGGGCTGAATTTCGCCAAAGGGTTGGCGCTGGCTTTGCGTTTGCCGTTCATCGGGATTAACCACATCGAGGGGCATATTTTCTCGAACTCGGTTCTCGACCAGGGGCCAGTGCCGCCGTTTCTTTCTCTAATCATTTCAGGTGGCCACACACAATTGGTGCTGGTCAAAGCGTGGGGGACCTATGAGATCCTGGGCAAAACCCGCGATGACGCCGCCGGCGAGGCGTTCGACAAAGTCGCGAAAATGCTCGAGCTCTCCTACCCCGGGGGGCCGGCGATCGACCGGCTGGCCAGAGACGGTGATCCGGCTTACGTGACCTTCCCGAAAGGCAGGTTCAAGGACACGCCGTTGGATTTCAGCTACAGCGGTCTCAAAACCGCGGTTCTGTACCACCTGAAGTCGCTCACGAGCGAAGAAAAAGGGCGCAGGAAGGCGGATATCGCGGCCAGCTTTCAGGAGGCTGCCGTACAAGTGCTGGTGGACAGGAGCTTGCTTGCGCTGGAGAGCTGCGGACTGAACCAGTTGGCACTGGCGGGCGGTGTGGCTTGCAACAGCCTGTTGCGGCAGAAATTGCAGAACGCGAGCCAGGCAAACGACTTCCAGCTTTTCATTCCGCCGCCCGTGCTGTGTACGGACAACGCGGCGATGATTGCGCGCACCGGCAAGTTTTATCTTGAAGCTGGTGTGACCTCAGATTTTGGGCTGAGTCCGCGACCGTCGCTGCGGCTGGGATGAGAGGATGGTGTTGTTCAGTTATTGGCATTTCGCTAGCTGGTGGCTCCTGGCCATTGTCATAAATTGGTTACACAATAGGAAGTGACACAAAGAGACTGAAAGGGTTTTCGGCGCGTTGCTCAGGGCACTGCGCAAAACCTAACAGTCTAATCGCCTACAGTCTAAACACCTGAAACTGACAAGGAGACTCTCTTGACAGAAATAAGCTTACAAACGGCGGGCAGCACCTTACTCCTTGTTGTGACTTCACTGCTGGCCATCGGGTTGAGTTATTTCGTTTACCGCCACACCGTCCCACCGGTCTCGACGGGCTGGCGCACCCTGTTGATCACGTTGCGTTCGCTGGCAGTCATGGCGATTCTCCTGCTTCTGTTTGAACCGATTCTGAGCATCACTCGCAAAAAGCAGGAGAAGCCGGTGGTCGCGGTGCTCATCGACACCTCCGCCAGCATGGCGCTGGTGGACCAAAAAGTCGATCGGCCGGCGGTGTTGCGGGAAATATTGCAGGCCGAGCTCTTCGCTTCCGATCGCCGCGACTATGAATTGGCGTTTTTCCCATTCTCTCATGCTCTGGCTGATCGGCTGCAACAACGGCCGGACTCGCTTGCCCTGGACGATGATGGCACTGACATCAAGCAAGCGCTCGCTGATCTGCGCGAGAAACTGGCGGAGGAGTATTTTGCCGCAGTCGTCCTAATCACGGACGGCGCCGACAATCTGGGAGAAAGCCCGGCGCGGTTTGCCGCCAGCTACGGCGTGCCGATTTATCCCATCGGCGTTGGTGATCCCTCTGAACAAAAGGACGTGCTGATCACCAACTATGTCACGAATGAAATTGCGTATGCCGGCAGCCGCGTGCCGGTCGACGTCTATGTCAAGAGCAGCGGCTTCCAGAGCAGCCGCGTGGTCGTCCATCTTGTCCACGCGGGCAAAACGCTAGACATGCAAATGGTGACGCTCTCTGGTCGAGGTCTCGAGCAAAAAGTGCGGTTGCATTTTACGCCTGAGAGCGAAGGGCTCGCAAAGTATGAAATCCGGCTGCCGCAGCTCGAAGGCGAGCTGACCACTATCAACAACACGAAACCCTTCTACACAAAAGTTCTAAAGAGCAGGTTGAAAATCCTAATCATTGCAGGAGGACCAAGCGCAGATTTTCTTTTTCTGAAGCGGACCTTGAAGGCCGATGCGAACATCGAAGTCGAGACCTTTGTTGAAAAGCACAAAGGGCAGTTTTACAAGACCCCGTCCTTGCCGCCTCCAACAGCGCTGGACAAAGTCGATTGCGTCGTTCTGCTGGATTACCCGCGGCGCTCATCGAATCTACAAGAATTACAAAAGCTAAGGGGCGTGCTCGCAAAGGGAAAGCCCGTCCTCCTGCTGACGGGCAGGAACGTCGACTACGAGAAGCTCTGGAATCTGAAGGAGTTTCTGCCGCTAGAGACCGAACCCTCGAAGCGGGAAGAACAATCGATCTATCTCAACGTCTTACCTCCAGGTGTGCACCACCCGCTGCTGCGCATTTCAGAGGAGGAGCTGGAGATCAAGGAGAGCTGGCAGGAACTGCCCCCCATCTTTACCAACTTGCGCTCTTCGAAGGTCCGCTCGACCGCACAGGTGCTTGCGAGCATCGATGTTGACCGGTCGCAGGCTGTCCGGCGCAGCACGCTACCGTTGATTACGGCCTACAACTCCGGCAAGCGCAAGTCCGTGGCAGTACTTGCATATGGCTTGTGGCGGTGGGACCTGATGATGCGAGGGGTGGGCAAGAGTGACGAGACCTACCGCCGTTTTGTACGAAATACCGTGCGTTGGCTCACGACTCAGGAAGACAGCAAGCTGGTGCGGATTACGTCTAATAAGGAAATCTACCGCAGCGGCGAGGAAGTAGAATTCACTGCACAGGTCTATTTCGAAGATTATCAGCCCGTTGACGGTGCGGAGGTGGTGGTGCAGTTGGCCGGTGGCAAAGAGGCCCACGAGCTCACATTGAGAAACATCGGTGACGGCCGTTATCAGGGCGGTTTCCAGGTGCTGGAAGGCGGTGATTATCAGTTCAACGGCACCGCGCATCAGCAAGGCAGGGTGCTGGGCCGTGATTCGGGCAAGTTCTCCGTTGAAGCGTTCAGCCTGGAATATCAGGACACGCGTATGAACGAAGAGCTGCTCCGGCGCATGGCCAGGGAAAGCGGCGGGACGTTTTACACGCCATCTGATTTTGGCAACGTCACCAACAAGCTAGACTTCCCACAGAAGTATGTGACGTTGAAGAGCGAATGGGAGATCTGGAACCGCACACCGATGTTGGTGCTTTGCATTCTGCTTGTCGGGACAGAGTGGTTTGTTCGCAAGCGCAAGGGGATGCTCTGACAACCAGCCAGCAAACCGTCCAGCGCCTCATTCGGTAGCCACTAAAGAAGCTGCTCGAAAACCGTCGATACTCTTTCTGCCTTGTTCTATCTTCAATGCCACAGCTCACGGGTGCAACAGTGTGTCGTCCAATCTGGATTCTCCTCACACAAGTATAGTATGAACATGTAGCAGCAGATGATTTCAAGAACGCACTGGTCACCTCCAAAGAAGAGAAAATTATCTCACGATTCCTGTCGCAAAGAACGATTTTCCAGTTGAAAGACACGGTCTAACCTTGAACCATTGACAATCAGTCTTGGATTATCTATATTCATTTTCTCATGAATGGCGGCGACCTCATAGCAGAAACCTTGAAGGCCCACGGCGTCAGGTTTCTCTTCACCCTGTGCGGCGGACACATTTCTCCCATTTTGGTCGGCTGCAAAGCCGTTGGGATTCGTGTCGTCGATGTTCGGCACGAGGGGACCGCTGTCTTTGCGGCAGATGCCGTGGCGCGGTTGACAGGTGTGCCGGGTGTGGCAGCCGTCACGGCGGGCCCGGGCGTGACCAACACGATTACGGCGGTCAAGAATGCGCAACTGGCGCAATCTGCGGTCGTCCTGCTGGGCGGGGCGACGGCCACCGCGCTAAAAGGGCGGGGCTCCCTGCAGGATATCGACCAGATGGCCCTCTTCAAACCGCACGTCAAGTGGGCCACCTCGGCCAAACGTGTCCGCGACCTCGTTCCTGCCCTGCAACGCGCGTTCGTGGTCGCGCAGAGCGGTGTTCCCGGACCGGTCTTTGTCGAGTGTCCGGTTGACCTGCTTT
The DNA here is from genome assembly GCA_046757165.1 of bacterium. Lineage (GTDB taxonomy): Bacteria > Zhuqueibacterota > Zhuqueibacteria > Oceanimicrobiales > Oceanimicrobiaceae > JBHHXT01. The sequence goes on from JBHHXT010000055.1 coordinate 19,101, forward strand.
ATCATGAATCGCTGATTCGGGACTGGTATGGCGTGAAGGCGCCGGGCGGGCGCTCGTTGGCAGAACGGGCGCTGCAAGTGTACCTGCGGTACCATGTCAACCGGCTGTTTGCAGGCAGTTCGGACTTGCAGCCTTCGTCGCGAGAGCAGATCTCCATTCCGTTGCCCGAACCATCCCGAATCACCCAGGTCAGGCAGAAATTGCAAACCGCGCAGCGGCCGGTGCTGTTGGTCGGCAGCCAGGCGGTCCTGGCGGCAAAGGAAGCTTCAGCAGTTGCGCAAGCTGTCGAGCGGTTGCAAATGCCGGTCTATTTGTCCGGCATGGCCAGAGGGTTGCTTGGCCGGCACCATCCACTGCAAATGCGTCATAAACGGCGTCAGGCGTTCAAGGAAGCAGACCTTGTGCTCCTGGCTGGCGTGCCGTGCGATTTCAGGCTGGACTACGGCCGTCATATCCGCCGCGCAAGCTTTCTGGTGTCTGTCAATCGCAGCCGCACTGACTTGACCCGGAACCGGCGTCCAAACATCGCCGTGCCCGGAGACCCGGGCCGGTTCTTGTGTCAACTCAGCGAGCAGCTCAACGAGCAGAGCCCCCGGCAAGATTGGCTCGCCATGCTGCGAAAACGGGACCAGGAACGTGAACAGGAAATCGTTGCTCAGGCGGCACAGCAAACCGAGTTTGTCAATCCGCTTCGGCTTTGTCGCGCGGTCGAAACGCACCTTTCTGAGCAGAGTATTCTGGTAGCAGACGGGGGAGACTTCGTCGCCACCGCCTCCTACATCGTCAGCCCGCGCGCACCGCTGTGCTGGCTCGATCCGGGCGTTTTTGGCACGTTGGGCGTGGGCGCCGGGTTCGCCCTGGGCGCCAAACTCTGCCGGCCGGAGGCGGAAGTCTGGATTCTGTACGGGGATGGCTCTGTCGGCTACAGCTTGAGCGAATTTGATACTTTTGTCCGGCATCAGATTCCCGTGATTGCCCTGGTTGGCAACGACGCGTGCTGGATGCAGATTGCGCGGGACCAGGTTGAGATTCTGCAGGATGACGTCGGGACGGTCTTGAACCACGCGGATTATCATCTGGTGGCGCAAGCGTTTGGCGCCAAAGGCTATTTGCTAAAAGATGCGGGAGAGATCCCCACGATTCTGCAAAGCGCACGCGAATCGGCGGCCGCCGGCCGGCCGGTTTTGATCAACTCGTTGATTGGTAAGACAGGGTTTCGCAAGGGGTCGCTTTCCATGTGAGAGGCCGGATTTGCAGAGTTTTTGATCACGCAAAGCCGCAAAGTCCGCAAAGAAAGAATAAGCATCGTTTTTGTTTGAAAGCTTCGTGCTCTTAGCGTCTTTGCGGTTAGGACGGAGTGGTCTCTCGGACAAAGTGAACTTTCAGCCCGCTTAGCCCGTTCAAGAACTCGAATCACACCCTTTATCACAGGATAGCTTTTTCACGATGCGTGACAGGAGGAGTAAGGACAACGTGGCAAAGCGTGAGACCGGAACCGTCAAGTGGTTCAACCCTACCAGAGGCTATGGGTTTATAGAGAACGAAAACGGGACGGAGATATTTGTCCATCACAACGATATCGAGATGGCCGGCTACCGCCATTTGCGCCGCGGCCAGGTGGTGAGCTTTGTTCTGGTGGATGAAGGCGAGGGGCCCAAGGCCATTGAGCTGATGGTCGAGGGCGACCCGGCCATGAGCTCTGACCTATCACCTGAAGGGACACCGGCCGCTCGGCCCACGCCGGGCTACCATTGCAACGAGATCATCGAGCTCGAAGAGGATCGCGAGCACGAATTCAAAAGTCTGAAAAATGCCAAGGATCCCATTCGAACCATCACCGAGTACTATGTTGAAAAATACATCAACGCTTTTCTCAACACCAATGGCGGCACCATCTACTTCGGGATTGATGACGATGGCCGGGTGCAAGGGTTGCGGTTGGACCGGGCTCAGCGCGACCGGCTGCGCACCATTATCAGCAAGCAGATCAACAAGTTCCAGCCTGCGGTCGAGCCGGACCTCTACAAAATCGAATTCATCGAGGTGCATGACAAGGAGTCAACTTATGTGGTCGAGATCCGGGTTTCGAAGGGCCCGGCCAACCTGTATATGACCGGCTCACAAAATTTCTACATCCGCCGCGACGGCAGCAATTTCTTGATGCCGTTTGACATGATTCGGGCGCGGTTGCAAGCCCCACCACAAGCGCCGGTTCAAAGGCCCGGAGAAAAAAGTGCAGACGCCGGGGCCGGCGACCTGGCTGCGGCAGACCTGGATCTTGGTATTCTGTTGGCCATGATCTTCATGAGCTGGAGCGACGAAAAACTATCGGAAAACGACATTAGCCTCATAGAGGAACGGGCGCGGGACGAAGGATTGGATGAGCAAGAAGCGAACATGCTCATGCAAGCCATCGTTCAGCCGCCGCTTTTGGAGACGGTGGTCTCCTACCTGCCCACACCGGAATCCCGCAAAGCGGCCGCCACCATCGCTTACCTGACCGCCCTTTCCGACAGCGTGCTGGCCTCCAAAGAGCTCGCGGCCTTTGACAAAATGTGTGAGGCGTTGCAGATCTCGCAATCGGATCGCGATGAGATTCGAAAGCTGGGGGAAGGGCAGATTCGGCTGAGGTAGGCGTCCAGAGTCGGTTGCCATGGCTTCACCTCTCACGTCTGATGGTCGTGATTAATCCAGGCACTTGAAGAAAATGAAGACAATTTGCTGTCAATATAGTGAAAACAATTGATTTAGCCACGAATTTTCACGAATTGACACGAATGAATTCCGTGTGGTTTTTTATCGGTGTGGAATATTTGACCGTTCCCGACTGCCGGGCGGAACTAACGCAGGTTTACCAAAAAGATGCTATCACAAATCATGAAAAACAAGAAACTCGCTCTCATTTCAGTGTCCTCTCTGATCATCACAATCCTGACGGTGATATTCATGCAACTCTCCAACGATAGCAGCCTCTCCAGCGAGCAAGGCGACGACTCCGGCCGCAAGCCCCTGCCTTCGCTCGCGGAGCTCGAGCGTTTGCCTGCGGATGGAGGCGCGAAGTACAACCGCCTCGTGTTCGAAAAAAGCCCCTATCTGCTGCAGCACGCCGGCAATCCGGTAGACTGGTACCCCTGGGGTGACGCAGCCTTCGAGAAAGCCCGCCGCGAAGACAAGCCGATTTTTCTCTCCATCGGCTACTCGACCTGCCACTGGTGCCACGTCATGGAGCACGAGTCTTTCGAGGACTCGACCGTGGCCGCGCTCCTGAACGAAGCATTTGTTTGCATCAAGGTCGACCGCGAGGAACGGCCGGACATCGACCAGATCTACATGTCCGTGTGCCAGGCGATGACCGGCAGCGGCGGCTGGCCCCTGACCATCATCATGACGCCTGACAAACGGCCGTTTTTCGCCGGGACGTACTTTCCGAAACAAAGCCGCGCTCAGCGTATCGGGATGGTGGACCTGATCCCGAGAGTTTCTGAGCTGTGGAGAGATGAACGCGCCAAGCTGCTGGAAAATGCGCAAAAGGTGATCGATTTTCTCAAAAGCAGCTCGGCCATCGCCGCCGGCGATGACTTGCAGAAGGAGCTGCTCAACGCCGCCTTTCACCAGCTCTCCGGGCGTTTCGATAGTGAGCACGGCGGCTTTGGTCGCGCGCCAAAGTTTCCGTCGCCGCACAACTTTACGTTTCTGCTGCGCTACTGGTATCGCACCGGTGATGAGTCGGCGCTTGCCATGGTGGAGACAAGCTTGCAGCAGATGCGTCTCGGCGGCATTTTTGACCATATCGGTTTTGGCTTCCACCGCTATTCCACGGACCGCGTCTGGCTGCTGCCACACTTCGAGAAGATGCTTTATGACCAGGCGATGTTGGCCATGGCCTACATCGAGGCCTATCAAGCCACCGGCAAAGAGACCTACGCGCAGACAGCGATGGAGATTTTCACCTACGTGCTGCGCGACATGACCTCTCCGGAAGGTGGATTCTACTCCGCCGAAGACGCAGACAGCGAAGGTGAGGAAGGTCTTTTCTACGTCTGGACCCCGGAGGAGATAAAAGAAGTTCTCGGCAAGCAAGAAGGCGAGTTTGTCATTTCCGTGTTCAATGTGGTGCCGGGCGGCAACTTTCATGACCAGGCAACCGGCCAGAAGATGGGCCACAACATTTTGCATCTGAAACAGCCCTTTTCCGAGCTGGCGGGGAAATGGGGCGGTGATGAAAAAGCCCTCGAGAAACGTTGGCAAAAAGCGCGGCGCAAACTGTTCGAGGTGCGAGAAAGGCGCATCCACCCTCTAAAGGATGACAAGATCCTGACCGACTGGAATGGCCTGATGATCGCAGCGCTCTCCAAAGGCGCTGCAGCGCTTGGACAATCTGAATATTCCGAAGCAGCGCGCAAAGCCGCAACCTTCATTCTTGCCAACCTACGAAATAGCGACGGAAAGCTACTCAAAAGGTACCGTCAGGGCGAAGCTGCGCTGCCAGCGCACGCTGAAGATTACGCCTTCATGGTCTGGGGCTTATTGGAATTGTACGAAACCACATTCGAAGTCGAGTTTCTGCAACAGGCCATGGAACTCAACAGAATAATGTTAACAAGCTTCTGGGATGAGGAAAATGGGGGACTGTTTTTCACCTCCCAGGCACTCGACAATGAGCTGCTGGTGCGTTCGAAGGAGGTCTATGACGGCGCCATTCCATCGGCCAATTCTGTCGCAGCGATGAACTTGATTCGGCTCGGAAGAATCACGGCCAACGAAGACCTCGAGAAGAAAGCACTCGCTATCGGCCGGGCGTTCTCACAGCAAGTGAGCCGCGCGCCCATCGGGCATACCCAGCTCATGTCTGCGCTCGATTTCTGGCTCGGGCCCTCCTATGAAGTCGTGATCGCCGGCGACCCGACGCACCGTGACACGCAAACCATGTTGAGCGCGTTGCACGCGACCTATGCGCCCAACAAAGTGGTCATTTTTCGTCCGGTCCAGGAAGCCAAACCGGCGATTTCACAGTTGGCACCGTTCACAGAATTCCAGCGCAGCATCGATGGCAAGGCCACGGCTTACGTCTGCAAAAACTTCGCCTGCAACGCGCCGACGACGCAGGTGGAGAAGATGTTGCATTTGTTGCGGGAGGTGAGGGATTAATTGTTGAGCGGTAGCCTCCGTCCGCAGCCGTTGCAACGTGTGGTGATACCCAGCCAGGTCCCGGTGGTGGGGCAGCGAAACCCGTGTGTGCCGACGGTGCTGGATACTGCAAATTGCGCCAATCTGACATCAGTAGCGTTCTCGCTCTGTCACAACCCTGTGGGTTTCTTGATTTCGGTGACCTTCGGCGGTCTTAGATTTTTCCCTGGACCGTGAACTGGTCACTCTAACAGCTCCTCCTTCGCCTTCCGAAACTCCTCCCCCTTCTTCTCCAGACCCAGCTCGAGCGCCTCTTGCGCATCCACGCCCTGCTCGGCCGCATAATCCCGCACGTCCTGGGTGATTTTCATCGAGCAAAACTGCGGACCGCACATGGAGCAGAACTTCGATTCCTTGAAGCGGTCGTGGGACAGCGTTTCGTCGTGGTAGGCCTGCGCCGTTTCCGGGTCCAGCGCCAGATTGAACTGGTCTTGCCAGCGGAACTCGAAGCGGGCTTTCGAGAGATCATCGTCCCACTTTTGCGCACCGGGATGGCCCTTGGCCAGATCTGCTGCGTGTGCGGCAATCTTGTAAGCGATCAACCCTTGCTTGACGTCTTCTTTGTTCGGCAGGCCCAGGTGCTCTTTCGGGGTCACATAGCAAAGCATGGCGGTGCCGTACATACCGATCATCGCCGCGCCGATGGCGGAGGTGATGTGGTCGTAGCCGGGCGCGATGTCGGTCACCAGCGGACCCAACGTGTAGAAGGGGGCTTCATGGCAGATTTCCTGCTCCTTGTCGACATTCTCTTTGATCAGATGCATGGGGATGTGGCCCGGACCTTCAATCATGACTTGCACATCGTGCTTCCAGGCGATTTCGGTGAGCTCGCCGAGGGTCTCCAGCTCGGCAAATTGCGCCCGATCGTTGGCGTCGGCGATAGAGCCGGGGCGCAGGCCATCGCCAAGCGAGAAACAGACGTCGTACCGTTTGAGAATCTCACAAATCTCCTCGAAGTGAGTGTAGAGAAAGTTCTCCTTGTGATGGTACAGGCACCATTTCGCCAGAATCGCCCCGCCGCGGGAGACGATGCCGGTGACGCGACCGGCCGTCAAGGGGATGTAGCGCAGAAGGACGCCGGCGTGAATCGTCATGTAATCCACGCCCTGCTTCGCCTGGTCTTCGATGACTTTTAGCATGAGCTCGGGGGTGAGCTCTTCCGGACTGCTGACGTAGGTGAGCGCCTCGTAGATCGGTACCGTGCCAATCGGAACCTCTGAATGGCGCAGGATGGCCTCCCGTGTCGCAATAATGGGGTCGCCAGTCGACAGGTCCATGACCGTGTCCGCGCCCCAGCGTATGGCCCACTGCAGCTTCTCCACTTCCTCCTCAATCGACGAGGTGGTGGCGGAATTACCGATATTGGCATTCACTTTCACTTTGAACCTCTTGCCGATGACCAGCGGCTTCAGCTCGGGGTGATTGATGTTCGAGGGGATGATCGCGCGCCCGGCAGCCACCTCTTGCTGCACGAATTCCGGTGTCACATTTTCTCTTTGCGCGACATACTCCATTTCTCGGGTAAGCAAGCCTTTTCTTGCATAATGCATCTGGGAAAGATTGTTCCCCGTGCGCTCCTTCACCGTCTGACCATTGCTCTTCATAGCACCGCTCCTTGAGTTTGAAACAAACGAAAAAAGCCATTTCCTGAGCCCGGAAAAATGACAATGGCTCGGAAAATGGCTTTCTGGTAAGCAAACGGCGATGAAAACAGCCATTCCCTACGCCAGCATTACCTGGATCAGGTTCGAAGGGACATCTCTCAGCCGCTGCGGCGGCGCCCCTATAGCTTTGCAAAAGATAAGTCATTTTATGCAAGATAGCAACATAAATGTTTCCGCAAGCCTGACAAAGGGCTCTCCCACCGAGGGGCGCCGAAGTCACCGAACACCACCGAAATTTTCTTGCACGCCTCTGAATTGACAGATTGGCCTTCGGCAAAAAAGGGTTTGGAGTTAGTTAG